>NZ_JBBBDZ010000007.1:0-295438 GCF_037153935.1 Mesorhizobium sp. CCNWLY176 | reverse complement strand
GCGCCACCAGCCCGCCATCGGGATATAGCCGGGAAACTCCACCTTCCGGCGGTCCAAAGAATGGTATCGGATCAAAAACGGCCGAGGCTCTAATCGCCGCTGGATGAAAGTTCAGTGGCAGGTCAACAAATGGATTTGCAGATTGTTGAAACTTCAGAATCTCTTGATAGCTAGCAAACGACATGGTTTCCCTCTGACCGCATCTTCTTGAGCGGAGAATGTCGCTTGCCTTCTGCTAACTCAATGGCGCTGCCCTAAATTTCCAACGATTCTAATGCTCACCCCCGCATCTTTTCACCCGCCGGATCGAACAGCGGCTGGATGTTGATGCGGGCAGGGCGGCGGTGCCCGAGGATTTCGATCTCGAACATGCCTTCATTGTCGTTTTCGGCGAGTGCGGCAGGCAGATAACCCTGCGCCAGGGACTTCTGGACGTAATGCGCATAGCCGCCCGACGTCACCCAGCCGACCACGCGCCATTCGCCATCGACGATGCCGCGAATGCTTGACGCGCCTTCGTGGGCTTCCGACGTGCGGGTCTCGGCACCAGTTTCGTCGAAGCGCGGGGCACCATAGCCGTGCGGCTTGTCGATCGTGCCGTGATCGGTTGCGCCGACCTTGGCCCAGATCGGCTCGTCGCCCATCACGTCGGCGCCGTTGGCTTCCACGATCATCGATACGCGGCGAAGTTTCGGCCCTTCAGCCTGTTCCTTGGCTGCTGCGTCACGCCCAACGAAGTCTTTTTTCTCCAGCCGGGTGAAGCGGTCCATCGAGCCTTCGAACGGCCCGTAGATCGGCCGCAATTCGCGGAACCATGTCGGGAAATTCTTTTCGAGGCGCATGGATAGCAGGGCGCGCATGCCGAAATCGACGATGCCGAATTCCTCGCCGGCGTCCTTGATCGCCTTGTAGACGAGCCGCTGATAGGCTGGCGCCATCCAGATTTCGTAGCCGAGATCGCCGGTGTAGCTGATGCGGTTGACCATGCAGGGCGCGCCGCCGACAGCCATCTCGCGGAAATCCATGAAGCGGAAGGCCTTGGTCGACACGTCGGCATCGACCAGCTTGGCGAGCAGGGCCTGCGAGCGCGGGCCGGCAATCGAGAGGCCGACCAGCGTCTGGTCGAAGCGATGGATGCGAACGGAACCATCCTTTGGCAGCTGCTTTTCGAACCAGCGCATATGGTATTTCTGCGCGGCCGACGAACCCCAGATCATGAAGCGGTCCTCGGCGCATTTGGCGATGGTGAAGTCGCCGATCAGCTTGCCGAACTCGTTGAGCATCGGCGTCAGCACCAGACGCCCGGTCTTCGGCATGCGGTTGGTCATCAGGCGGTTGAGGAAATTCTCCGCACCGGGGCCGCTCACCTCATATTTGGCGAAGTTGGCGATTTCGGTGACGCCGACGCTTTCGCGCGTCGCGCGGACTTCGTTGCCGATGTGCTCGAAATCATTGGAGCGGTGGAAGGAGACGATGTCCTTGGGCTCGGTGCCTTTCGGCGCGAACCAGAGCGGCGTTTCCAGGCCCCATGAGTCGCCCATGACGGCGTTCTGGGCCACCATGGTGTCGTAGAGCGGCGTGGTTTGCGCCGGGCGCGCGGCCGGCAATTCCTCGTTGGGGAAACGGATCGAGAAGCGGCGCGAATAGTTTTCGCGCACCTTGGCGTTGGTGTAGCGCAGGCTTGCCCATTCGCCGTAGCGGGTGACATCCATGCCCCAGACGTCGAAGCCCGGATCGCCATTGACCATCCAGTTCGACAGCGCCAGCCCGACACCGCCACCCTGTGAAAAGCCCGCCATGACGGCGCAGGCCGTCCAATAGTTCGTCAGGCCCTGAACCGGCCCGACCAGCGGGTTGCCGTCGGGCGCGAAGGTGAAGGGGCCGTTGATGATCTGCTTGATGCCGGCGTTCGCAATACCCGGAAAATGCTTGAAGCCGATTTCCAGCGACGGCGCGATACGGTCGATATCGGGCTGGAGCAGTTCGTGCCCGAAATCCCAGGGCGTGTTGACCGGCGACCATGGCTTACAGGCCTTTTCATAAGTGCCGAGCAGGATGCCGTTACGCTCCTGGCGGGTGTAGATCTCGCCCTTGAAATCGAGCACGCCGACCATTTCGCGGCCGGTTTCCTTATTGA
Organism: Mesorhizobium sp. CCNWLY176; assembly: GCF_037153935.1. Classification (NCBI taxonomy): domain Bacteria; kingdom Pseudomonadati; phylum Pseudomonadota; class Alphaproteobacteria; order Hyphomicrobiales; family Phyllobacteriaceae; genus Mesorhizobium; species Mesorhizobium sp. CCNWLY176. Next base: position 293,301 of record NZ_JBBBDZ010000007.1, on the reverse strand, counting down.
ACGCCTCGACCTCGGGCATCGGCTCGGTCAGCAGATACATGTGCTCCATGGCCAGCACCGGCAGTTCGAGCCCGACCATGCGGCCGATCTCGCGGGCCCACAGGCCGCCGCAGTTCACCACATGCTCGGCCTTCACCGTTCCCTGTTCGGTGACGACGTTCCATGTGCCGTCGACCTCCTGCGTCAATTCCTTGACCGGGTTGCGCAGCACGATCTGCGCACCGAGCTTTTGGGCCGCCTTGGCATAGGCGTGGGTGGTGCCGGAGGGGTCGAGATGGCCCTCGACCGGGTCCCACATGGCGCCGACGAAATTCGTCTCGTCCATGAAGGGGAACATCGCCTTGGCTTCGGACGGCGTGATCAGCTCCGTGTCCATGCCGAGATAGCGGCCCTTGGCGTGAGCCAGCCGCAGGAAGTCCATGCGCTCCGGCGTGTCGGCCATCATGATGCCGCCGGTGAGATGCAGCGAGCAGGACTGGCCGGAAATCTCCTCCAGCTCCTTGTAGAGCTGCACCGTATAGGCCTGCAGCTTGGCGACGTTGGGATCGCCGTTCAGTGTGTGGAAGCCGCCGGCCGCATGCCAGGACGAGCCGGAGGTCAGCTCCGAACGCTCGATCAGCATGACATCGGTCCAACCGGCGCGGGCAAGATGATAGAGCACCGAGCAGCCAACGACGCCGCCACCGATGACTACAGCTTTTACGTGGGATTTCATGTGGTTAGTTCCGTTGATGGGAGTTTTGAGTCAAGGCGTTCGCAGGCCCTATGCGGCCGCGATCGCTTCGATTTCCAGAAGCCAGCTTTCATCGAAAATGCCGGTAATGATGGTGGTCAGGCCGATCTGCCGACCCTCCAGCACCTCATTTCGGACACGGCGATAGTCGGCGGTGTATTTTCGGTCGGAAAGGAAGATCGTCACCTTGACGAGATTGTCGAGCGTCATGTCGGCAGCCCGCAACTGGGCGATCACGTTCTGCCAGGCGAGCCGGGACTGATCCTCGAATTTTTCGGGGACGCTGCCGTCGGCTGCTACCGGAATTTGGCCGCTGATATAGAGCGTTCGGCTGGCCCCGGTAACTTCCATGGCCTGCACGTAACCGCCGGCGGGCTGCGGCGCGTCGGGTGCGTTGATCGGTTTCAGTTTCATAATGTCCCTCAAAAATCCGTCGGTGCGCCGCCTTCGGCCCGGCGCTTGGCGACGAAGGCGTCGATCTCCTCGGTGATAGCCGGGTCCATATAGGGCTTCTCGTAGGTGGCGAGGCGCTCTTTCCAGATGCGGTTCGCCCGCTCCATGGCGGTGGGGCTGCCGGCTTCGGCCCAGGTCTCGAAATTGCGCCAGTCCGAAATAATCGGCGAATAGAAGGCGGTCTTGTAGCGGTCCTGGGTGTGCTGCGTGCCGAAGAAATGGCCGCCGGGGCCGACGGATTCGATGGCGTTGAAGCCGAGCGCGTCGTCGGAGAGGTCCAGCGGTGTCAGGAATTCCGCCACCATCTGCAAAAGGTCGATGTCGAGGATCGTTTTTTCATAGGAGCAGCGCAGCCCGCCTTCGAGCCAGCCGGCGCCGTGCAGGATGAAGTTGGCTCCGCCCTGGATTGCGCCCCATAGCGAAAACACGCTTTCATAGGCTGCCTGCGCATCGACCGTGTTGGCGGCGCAGACATTGGAGGTGCGGTAGGGGATCTGGTAGCGGCGCGCGAGCTGGCCGCCGATCATCTGCGCCTTCATATATTCAGGCGTGCCGAAGGCCGGAGCGCCCGATTTCATGTCGACATTGGAGGTGAAGCCGCCATAGCCGACCGGCGCGCCCTTCTTCACCATCTGCGTGAAGGCGATGCCCGAAAGCGCCTCGGCGTTCTGCTGCACCAGCGCGCCGGCCACCGTCACCGGGGCCATGGCGCCGGCCAGCGTGAACGGCGTGACGATCACGACCTGGCCGCTGCCGGACATCTGGATGATGCCTTCCATCATCGGAACGTCGAGCTTCAGCGGTGAGTTGGTATTGATGATGGTGTAGACCGAGGGTTCATCCTGCAACTGCTCGCGGGAAATGCCGCGCGCGATGCGGGCGATCTCGATGCCGTCGACATTGCGCTCCTTGCCGAGCGAGTAGATGTGAAAGACCTTGTCGGTCAGCGTCGCGAGATCGCGGATGCATTCCAGGTGTCGCACCGACGGGTGGATATCGACCGGCTCGACCGGATATCCGCCTGTCGTCTGCAGGATGTTGTGCATCTGGGCGAGTTTGAGGAAATTGCGATAGTCCGCCTGATTGCCGGGGCGGCGGCCGTTGTCGAGATCGGAGCAGTTTGGCGCGGACGCCATCTGCGAAATGACCAGATTGTTGCCGCCGAAGCGGACATTGTGGGCCGGGTTGCGGGCATGAAGCGTGAATTCGGCCGGTGCGTGTGAAATCAGCTCAAGGATCATGTCGCTGTCGAAGCGTACCCGCTCGGTGCCTTCGCGAACGTCGGCACCATGGCGTTTCATGATGGCGCGCGCCTCGTCATGCAGCACGTCGACGCCGATTTCCTTCAAGACGCGCAGCGAGGCGAGGTGGATCGATTCCAGCTCGTCGTCGGAAATGATCTTCGTCGGCGCAAAGGGGATTTTCAGCTGCCGGAACGGCGGCTGCTCGAAGGCCGCCGAGCCGCCGGCGCGCTTTCCGGCCCGCCCGCCGCGACGGGCGCGATCGGTGGCGAGAACCGGTTCTGCGGGATTGAGGGCAGCAGTCATGATGGGCCTCGTATTATGCGAAAATCAGGCTGCATAATGGACCGAGCCCAACGCGCTTAGTGCGGATGCGACGACCATTAGCGCGAGCAAAGCGACATGCCGGAGCGGAAGGTGGCCACTGGCCATGCATGCCGGCTTGAACCTTCAGGTCCGCATCGGCTAGAGTGGGCCATGGGCACGATCCACCCGCGAACCCTCGACATAGCCGTGACGCCTTCTTCCAGAACGCGCCACGTCGAGCTTTTGCGCCTGTGCGCCCGCATCGGCTACTCGCCGCCTTCCTTCCCTTGAATTCGCGCCGGCCTTGCCGGAATGATTCAACTGGAAGGAACAAGTCCATGACTTACCAGAATTTTTCGCTAGCGCAGCTGCAGGCGATCGACTCCGCACATCACATCCATCCCTTCACCGACCACAAGGATCTGCGTGCCGCAGGCGCGCGCATGATCACCCGCGCCAACGGCCCGTTCATCTATGATTCCGAAGGCAACGAGCTGCTCGACGGCATGGCCGGCCTGTGGTGCGTCAATATCGGCTATGGCCGCAACGAACTCGCCGAAGCCGCCTACGAGCAGATGAAGGAACTGCCTTACTACAACTCCTTCTTCCGCTGTTCGACGCCGACGCCGGTGCTGCTTTCCAAGAAGCTCGCCGAGATCGCGCCGAAGAACATGAACCAGGTCTTCTACGGTTCGTCCGGTTCGGAATCGAATGACACCGCGCTGCGCCTCGTGCGCCACTATTGGGCGCTGGAAGGCAAGCCGCAGAAGAACCGCATCATCTCGCGCAACATGGCCTATCACGGCTCGACCATCACCGGCGCCTCGCTTGGCGGCATGTCGGGCATGCACGAGCAGCTTGGCGGCGCGGTGCCAAACATCGTTCATGTCATGATGCCTTACGCCTATGAACTGGCGCTGCCGGGCGAAAGCGATCACGATTTCGGCCTGCGCGCGGCAAAGGCCGTCGAGGACGCCATCCTTGAAGCCGGTGCCGAAAACGTTGCTGCCTTCATCGGCGAGCCGATCATGGGCGCGGGTGGCGTAAAGATTCCGCCGGCAAGCTACTGGCCGGAAATCCAGCGCATCTGCCGCAAATATGATGTGCTTTTGATGCTCGACGAGGTCATCACCGGCTATGGCCGCACCGGCGAATGGTTTGCCGCGCAGACCATGGGCATCGAAGCCGACACGATCACCACCGCCAAGGCGCTGACCTCCGGCTACCAGCCGCTGTCGGCGCTTCTGATCGGCGACCGTATCGCCACCACGCTGGTGGAGAAGGGCGGCGAGTTCAACCACGGCTACACCTATTCCGGCCATCCGGTTGCCTGTGCCGTGGCGCTGAAGAACCTCGAGCTCATCGAGAAGGAAGGGCTGATCGAGCGCGTCAAGACCGACACCGGGCCTTACTTCGCACAGATGCTGAGGGAGCGTATTTCCGGCCACCCATTGGTTGGCGAGGTTCGCAGCATCGGCCTGATGGGCGCGATCGAGATCGTCAAGGACAAGGCGACGCGCGAGCGTTTCCAGCCGGTCGGCAGTGCGGCGGTCGTCGTGCGCGACCACGCGATTGCGCAAGGCATGATGCTGCGTGCGACGGGCGACTCGATGATCCTCTCGCCGCCCTTGATCTGGACCCGCGAAACCATCGACATGGCCGGCGAGCGCATCGCCAAGGCGCTCGACCTCGCCGAAGCCGATCTTCGCAAGGCAAGTTGAGACTGAAACGGGCGGGCGCGATGAATTCGCGTCCGTCCATTCACCACCGGAGACCGGCATGAGCGGCAAACCCATCGTTCCTCTGATCGAATACGAAATGGCGAACGATGCCGTTCGTGCCGTCTATGACGACATTATGCAGACGCGCAAAACCGACTGGATCAACAATTTCTGGAAGGTTCTGGCGCATGACCCTGCATTGCTGAAGCGCACCTGGGAAACGCTGCGCGAGGTGATGGGGCAGGGCGCGCTCGATCCGCTGGTCAAGGAAATGATTTACATCGCGGTCTCGGCGACGAATGGCTGCGAGTATTGTACCTATTCCCACACCGCATCGGCACGCGCCAAGGGCATGAGCGAGGCTCAGCTCATGGAGTTGCTGGCGGTGGTCGGCATGGCGAATGAAACCAATCGCCTCGCCAACGCTTTACGTCCGCCGGTCGACGTTCAGTTCGAGCCTCGCGGCTAGGAGAATTTCATGAAAAGCCGCAGCAACCGCCGGTCAGCCACGATAGCCGGAAACCTGATGCTCGCACCGATGGTGGCCGCCATGCGGCTGCCGACGATGCTGAGCGAGGACAGAAGCACCAATCCGTGGGGCACGGAGACGCTGCGCGCGATCAACGAGAAGAACGCGGCCATGGCCGAGGGCATGGTGGCGGCGCAGATGTCGCTGATGCAGTCGGCATCGAGTTTCTGGTTCGACGTATTTTCCGGCAGGACGCCGTCTCTGTTCAGCGGCGTTGCTGCCGACCGCGCCGTTCAGGCGGCGCTGAAACCGGCCAGCCAGCGTGTGAAGGCGAATTACCGCCGATTGTCTTCGAAGGGCTGAGGCAGACTTCACGCGGTCTAAAGGCAAAAACCGCGTCCTCCAGGCGGAAGAGCACGGCTTTGCCATTCATACGCATGGCCCTTCGCCACTGAAGATACGCTGCGAAGGTAACGGCTCCGGTACGCAAGACCTGATCCGGAGCGGTGGGCGGCTGCGAAGACCGCCTGCTCACTGTTCTAGCCGCACAACGTTACCGCGTGGTTAGCGAGAGCTTAATCAAATCTAAAAATTTGAATCTTTCGGCGAATTTACGGCGAAAACCTCTGCCGCTCGCTTACGCGGCGTCACCGCGCAGGAAGTTGATGATGCCGGAGAAGTCGGCGCCGCCCTGTCCCTGGGCGTTGAACAGCGCGTAGAGTTGAGCGGCTTCCGCACCGAGCGGGGTGACTGCACCGGCGCCCTGTGCAGCCTCCTGCGCCAGCTTCAGGTCCTTCAGCATCAGGGCTGCGGCAAAGCCGGGCTTGTAGTCGCGATTGGCTGGCGAGGTCGGCACCGGACCGGGCACGGGGCAGTAGGTCGTCAGCGACCAGCACTGGCCCGAAGACGTCGAGGAGACGTCGAACAGCGCCTGATGCGACAGGCCGAGCTTTTCGGCCAGCACGAAGGCCTCGGCCACGCCGATCATAGAGATGCCGAGGATCATGTTGTTGCAGATCTTGGCCGCCTGACCCGCACCGGCATCGCCGCAATGGACGATGCGTCCGGCCATCGGCTTGAGGATCGGCTCGGCCTTGGCGAAAGCATCAGCCGCGCCGCCGGCCATGAAGGTCAGCGTGCCGGCGGTCGCGCCGCCCGTGCCGCCGGAAACCGGCGCGTCGATGGAGAGAAGGCCGTGCTTCGCGGCGATGGCATGCGCCTTGCGCGCCGATTCCACGTCGATTGTCGAGGAATCGATCAGCAGCGCGCCTTTTTCCGCTTTCGGGGCGATGTCCTCATAGACCGACAACACATGCTTGCCGGCCGGCAGCATGGTGATGATGACCTCGGCGTCCTTGAGAGCGGTGACAGCATTCGCCATGACGGTGATGCCATGCTCGCGCGCGACGGTCAGGTTTTCGGGCATAAGGTCGAAACCCTGCACCGCATGACCCGCCTTGACGAGATTGGCAGCCATCGGATTGCCCATATTGCCGAGGCCGATGAAGGCGATGGTGGTCATGTTGAGGTTCCTCCGGGGTGTTAGGGGAGTAAGGGAGTAGGGCAGTAAGGCCGTAAGGGAGTGGGGCAGTATGTAGACAGGGAGTTCTTTCCCTACTGCCTTACTGCCCTATTCCCCTACTGCCTTCCGATCAAAGCCCGCGCGATGATCACCCGCATGATTTCGTTGGTGCCTTCGAGGATCTGGTGAACGCGCAAATCGCGCACCAGTTTCTCGATGCCATAGTCGTGCAGATAGCCGTAGCCGCCATGCAGTTGTAGGGCGTCGTTGGCGACGTTGAAGCCGGTGTCGGTGACGAAGCGCTTGGCCATGGCCGACCATTTGCCGGCATCCGGCGCCTTGCGGTCGAGCTTGGAGGCGGCGGTGTAGAGGAAAATGCGTGCTGCCTGCAATTCGGTTTCCATGTCGGCGAGCTTGAACTGCAGCGCCTGGAACTGGTTGATCGCCTGGCCGAAAGCCTTGCGTTCTGCCGTATAGCTCACCGCCTTGTCGAGCGCCGATTGCGCACCGCCGAGCGAGCAGGCGGCAATGTTCAAGCGCCCGCCATCCAGCCCTGACATCGCAATGCCGAAGCCTGCACCTTCGTCGGACAGGAGGTTCTCGGCGGGAACCTTGCAGTCCTCGAAGATGACCTGGCGGGTCGACTGCATGTGCCAGCCCATCTTGCTCTCGACCGCGCCGAAGGAGAGGCCCGGCGCATCCTTGGGTACGACGAGGGTGGAGATGCCTTTCGGGCCGTCCTGACCCGTGCGCACCATGGTGACGTAGACATCGCTGTCGCCGGCGCCCGAAATGAACTGCTTGGCGCCGTTCACGACATAGTCGCTGCCGTTGCGCACTGCGCGGGTTTTCAGGGCAGCGGCATCGGAGCCGGAACCCGGTTCGGTCAGGCAGTAGCTGGCCAGCCATTCCATCGAGGTCAGCTTGGGAATGAAGCGCTGGCGCTGTTCCTCGTTGCCGAAGCGGTCGATCATCCACGTCGCCATGTTGTGGATGGAGATGAAGGAGGCGAAGCCCGGGCAGGCTTTCGACAGGGCCTCGAACACCAGCACGGCGTCGAGGCGACCGAGCGCCGAGCCGCCGACATCGTCGCGCACATAGATGCCACCGAGCCCAAGCGGGCCGGTCTCGCGAATCACGTCTGCGGGGAAATGGCGCTGCTTGTCCCATTCGAGCGCGTTGGGGGCGACGCGATCCTGCGCGAAGGCCTCAGCCATCTCCTGGATGGCGCGTTGATCCTCGTTGAGATCGAACTGACCGGCGGTCGGGTCGACTGCGGCGTCCATGGCGTCCTCCCTGACGTTTCCCGGCATCCGAACCTTTTTGACACCGGACGGTTTGTCCGCGAAAAGTTGGTTTTGCCGCATGATCTGGTGCCAAAACTCTGCGACTTTTCGCGATCATGCTCTAGGCGTGCCGATCAATCTAGACCAATGATGCACCCGCGCAACCCGACCCCATGCGGAGCGGCTGTGCACAAATACATGCTCGAGGCCCGTTGTGACGATATTTTTTGAGGAACTGCTCGACCATTTTCGCGTCTTCCTGGCGACATTCGAGGATGAGCGCCTGCGTGATTTCACGGCTTCGTGCGACTGGGCGATGGCGCCGCGCGCGCTGGAGTCGAACGCTCTTGCGTGTCTGAGTCATCTCGACCGCACCGCCGAACTTGCGGCGGCCACGGCGAGACCTTTGGCAAAGTTCGTCGCGGATCATCGCTCAGGGCTGCGGTGGAGCCAGACCTACACGGCAGAGGATTTCGGCCAGCATTTCATCGACAATTACGGCTGGCTGGAAGTGTTTGGCACGCGCGGGCATTTTGAAAATGATGCTATGGCCGGCGGATTGCTCATTCTCGGCCCGAACATCGTCTACCCCGACCATCATCACGAGGCCGAGGAAATCTACATTCCGCTGACAGGCGGCACCGAGTGGCGCAAGGGCGATGGCGATTTCGTCATCAGGGAGGGCGGCGAACTCATTCATCATCCGTCCAACGTCAATCACGCCATGAAGACCGGGGAGGAGCCGCTGCTGGCGCTCTATTTGTGGCGCGGCGGGCCGCTTGCGGTGCGCCCGACCGTCACCGGCGGGCAGGGCTGAGCATCATGGCTAAGGCGATCATGCTTCAGGGCACGGGCTCGGATGTCGGCAAGACGGTGCTTGTTGCCGGCCTGTGCCGGGCGGCGAAAAAGCGCGGGCTGAAGGTGCGGCCGTTCAAGCCGCAGAACATGTCCAACAATGCCGCCGTTGCCGATATTCCGGGCGAGGCGGGCGGTGGCGAGATCGGCCGTGCCCAATGGCTTCAGGCGATAGCCTGCGGCGTCGCGCCATCCATTCATATGAACCCGGTGCTGCTCAAGCCGCAAAGCGATATCGGCGCGCAGGTCGTCGTGCAGGGCAAGGTGTTTGGCGAGGCCAAGGCGCGCGACTACCAGGCGATGAAGCCGCGATTGATGGGCGCGGTGCTCGATTCCTGGCAGAAGCTCGGGGAGGGCGCCGATCTCATTATAGTCGAGGGTGCCGGTTCGCCCGCCGAAATCAATCTGAGGCCGCGCGACATCGCCAATATGGGCTTTGCAACGCGGGCCGATGTGCCGGTCATTCTCGTCGGCGATATTGATCGCGGCGGAGTGATCGCGTCGGTTGCCGGCACGCATCTGATCCTGCCGGAGGAAGACCGGCGCATGATCGTCGGCTATCTCATCAACAAGTTCCGCGGCGACGTGACCCTGTTCGACGACGGTATTGCCGCGATCGAGCGCTTCACCGGCTGGCCCTGCTTCGGCGTCGTGCCGTGGCTGAAGGCGGCGGCGCTGCTGCCTTCGGAGGATTCGGTCATTCTCGAGCGGCTGACCTCAGGCGAAAAGCGGGCGCTGAAGGTCGCCGTTCCCATGCTTGGCCGCATCGCCAATTTCGACGATCTCGACCCGTTGCGCGCAGAACCCCAGGTCGAAGTGGTGTTTGTGCCGCCCGGCCAAAGGCTGCCGGAAGATGCCGGGCTCGTTGTGATCCCCGGCTCAAAATCCACCATTGGCGACCTGCTGATGTTCCGGGAAAACGGCTGGGATCGCGATCTGCTCGACCATCGCCGGCGGGGCGGCCATGTCGTCGGCATCTGCGGTGGCTACCAGATGCTTGGCCGCACCGTGCGCGATCCGCACGGCATCGAAGGTAGTGTTACGGAGGCCGAAGGGCTCGGCCTGCTCGACATCGAGACGGCGATGGAGCCGGAAAAGACGGTGCGCAACGTCACCGCGCGTTCGGTCCATTTCGATGTGCCGCTGTCAGGGTACGAAATTCATCTTGGTGCTACCAGCGGGCCGGATTGCCTGCGCCCCACGGCGATCATCAACAATGCCGACGATGGTGCGACATCTGCCGATGGCAAGGTCTTCGGCACCTATATGCACGGACTTTTCGGCTCTGATGCTTTCCGCGCGAAATTCCTCGAAAGCCTCGGCATCAAGGGCGGCGGCATCGATTATCGCTCCGAAGTCGAGCGGGCACTGGACGAGATCGCCGGGCATCTCGAGACACATCTCGATGTCGACGCAATCCTTGCCGCCGCGCGCTGATCAGCCGGCTTTCTCGTGCGCCTTGGGCCAGTAGGTGCCGAAGGACCAGATATTGCCTTCGGGGTCGGCGCAGATGAAGTCGCGGCTGCTATAGTCGCGGTCGGTCAGGCCTTCGAGAATTTTGGCGCCAGCGGTCTTGGCGCGCGCAAACAGGGCGTCGGGGTCATCGACAGCGACATAGGTGGATTTTCCGCCATTCTGGCCCGGCTCGCCGACCATCTTGCCATAGGCGTCATCGCGCGCCGTGCCAAGCATGATCATTGCGGAACCCAGTGCCAGTTCGGCATGCTGGACGATGCCCGTGTCGTCGGCGTAGCGGGCATGGACAGTAAAACCGAAGGCTTTGCCCAGCCAGTCGATCATCCCGGCGGCGTCGCGATAGCGGAAGGTCGGGTAAATGCGTGGCGGTTCGAGTGAAGCGGTTGCAGGCATGGTTTCCTCCTTCGCCATTGATAATGGATTGAACCCATTCTGGCGAAGCGCCGTTCCACCGTCTTGAAGAAATGTTACCCGTTCATGCGGCTTGCGCCAGCCAAGCAGCAGGCGTGGTGCCGGCCAGTTCGTGAAAGTCGCGGGCCATATGGGCCTGATCGGCATAGCCGCATTCGGCAGCAATGCCAGCCCATCCATCTCCCTGACTGCTCTTGGAAAGGGTCAGGACGTGGTTGAAGCGGACGATGCGTGACAGCGTTTTGGGTCCGATCCCGATCTCGGCGGCAAAGCGATTGGCAAGATGTTTGCGGCTCCAGCCGATTTCCGTCGCAAGCCTGCTGATCGGCATGCGCCCACCACTCGCCATCAGACGGTCGAAAGCCCAGGAAACCGGGGAGGGTGCTCGCGCCGCGCCGGCAAGGCGTCGGGTTACAAAACGCTGGGCCATTGCAAGACGCTGATCCCACGTTGCCACATCGCTCAAGCGTTCGCGCAAGTTGCGACCTTCGCGTCCCATCACGTCGCCGAGGTCGATCATTCGACCGGTCAGTTCGGTCATAGGCATACCGAAGAACCGCCGTGCACCGAGCGGCGTGAAATCGATCTGGATGCAATGGGCGTCACCGAAGGAGTCGATGACGACCGGTCCGGCAAACAGGCCGGCGGCGAAGCTTGTTACCCTGTCTTCGAAACCTGGCGTTCGGCCAAGCCCGATCGAAAACGCACCGCCGAAGCTGATGATCAGCGGCACCGTCAGCGAGGCGGCCTCGGTCTGGCGAAAATGCCCGGCCACGAGTTCGCGATAGCCGGTGATGCGCGTGACCAGACCGGTCAAAGCAGCGTCCGGCGCATGTTGCACCATCTCGAAGGCGCCCGCTTGAGGCGCAGCCAGTATCGAACGCGTTTCGGATACTTCGCTCATTCGGCGTTTCCTTCACGCCGAATCTAGCAGAACCGTGTGGTGACCAAAAGCACCCGACAATGTGCCGGATGCTTTTGTAAAAGTTCTAGACGCCCTTCAGCAGGCAGCCTGCCGCAAGGACGATATAGGCGATGGTCAAGATCCAGACTGACGCCAGAGGAATGAACGCAAGAACACCGAGCGCGGCTATGACACCGATTACGGCGATCACGAGTGAAATCAGGAAAACGATTTGGGTGGGCGCACTGAGATTCATGGTTGTCTCCCTCCGCATGATTCGTGCAATGAGAGTGTAACCTCTGGGCGCTCAGACACCAAACATCGTCCGCAGTGGGTTGGTCGGGTCCGCCAGCAGCTTGATCGCGAGCGCTATGCAGGTCAGGACCAATAGCGGTTTGATCAGCTTCGCACCGCTCTTGATCGCCAGGCTGGCGCCTACACGCGCGCCGAGAAACTGCGCGACGCCCATCATCAGCCCGATCTTCCACGAGACAACGCCGACAACTGCAAACACGGCAAAGCCGCCGATGTTCGACGCGAAGTTGAGAAGCTTGGTATGCGCCGTCGCCTTGAGCATGCCGTAGCCGGCCAGTGCTACGAAGGAAAGCATCAGGAAAGAGCCGGTCCCGGGGCCGAAAACGCCGTCATAAAAGCCGATTGCCGGCACGATCGTCAGCCCGAACAGGAAGGGCGTCAGGCGCTGCACGCGGTCGACATCATCCATATTCGGCTTCAGCGCAAAATAAAGCGCGATTGCAATCAACACGATGGGCAATACGAGACGCAGCAGGTCGCTGGGCAGGACGGTTGCCAGAAGGGCCCCAAGAACGCTGCCGAGACAGGCCAGCAACGCCGACGGCAATTGCTTTTTCAGGTCGACATGTCCCTTGGCGGCGTAGGTGATCGTGGCCGAGCCCGTGCCGAACAGACCTTGCAGCTTGTTGGTGCCGAGCGTCTCGATCGGCGAGAAACCGGCCAGCAACAGCGCCGGGATGGTGATCAGCCCACCGCCGCCGGCGATCGAATCGATGAAGCCGGCAATGAAGGCCGCCGCAGCAAGAAGCGCGATTGTTTCGGAAGCAATGTCGAACATGGGATTGGCTGGTGGGAAGAATTAACCGCTTCGACCACAGGAGACCCGTTTGCGCAAGGCGGATTTCACGCTACTCATCGTCATGAGGGAGAGAAACGAGGATTCCATGGCTGCCAGCTTGCTGACGCAAATACGCAATCTCTTCGAGGGCGACCCCGGTGTCCGCAAGGTTGCCGACGATCCGGTGCTGTCGGCGGAACTGCTTCTGCTGTTTCGAATGATCCTCGCGGACGGCACTGTCAGCGAGAGCGAGATGGTGGTGTTCCGCCGCATCTGCGAGGAATCCTTCGGCATCGGGGGCGATAGCCTCGATGCGGTCGTCGAATATCTCAACGATTATGGCTACGAGACCACCGGCGCGCAGGCCGTGGCGCTGTTCCGCGACCTGGATATCGAACGGCGCAAGCTGCTGGCCCGCCATATGGCCGAGATTGCCAAGGCGGACCACCAGCTAGCGGAAAACGAAGTGCGACTGCTGCGGCGCACGTTGGATATGCTGGGGATCAGCCCGGTGGACGTGGTGAAACCGGAGGGGTGAGACGCGGGTCGCCCAGTTTCATCCGCCCGCTCACCCCTGTTCCTGCAATCTCTTCGCAATCGCCCGGCGCAAATCCGGCGTTGCCGCAACGAGCGCCTTTCCGGCCTCCGACTGCGGATTGTCGAGAACCTCACCCGTCCTGCCGCGCTCGACGATTTTTCCCTCATGCATGACCATGACCTCGTCGGTGATGGCGCGGGCGACCGATAGGTCGTGCGTGATGAAGAGGTAGGCGACGCCGAGCCGCTGGTTGAGGTCGGCGAAGAGATCGAGGATCTGCGCGCGGATCGATACGTCCAGCGCCGACACCGGCTCGTCCGCCACGACCAGCTTTGGCCGGGTGATGATGGCGCGGGCGATCGACAGGCGCTGGCGCTGGCCGCCGGAAAATTCGTGCGGATATTTGTCCATATCGGCCGGCTTCAGGCCGACTTCATGCAGCGCGCGGGCGACCAGTTCTCGCCGCTCTTTGGCCTCGGGCTGTCTTTCCAGCACATGCAACGGCTCGGCCACCAGCCGCTCCACCTTGTGGCGGGGATTAAACGAGCCGTAGGGGTCCTGAAACACCACCTGCATGTTGCGGCGCGCCGGTTTCAGCTGGGCCTCGTCCTTGCCCGTCAGCGTCTCGCCCATGAAGCGGATCGCGCCGGCGGTCGGCTTGTCGAGCGCCAGGATCATGCGGGCAAGCGTCGATTTTCCGCAGCCGGAACGTCCCACCAGCGCGGTCGACTGGCCCAGTTTCATAGAGAACGAAACGTCGTTCACGGCACGGACCGGTTCCGGCTTGCGGAGCCAGGATGTGCGCCTGCCGGGATAGTCGCGAGTGATATTTTCGACGGAGAGCAGTGGCGCTCTCTCCCCCCTTGAGGGGGAGATGGCCGCGGAGCGGCCAGAGGGGGTTACCTCGGCAGTGCTCGGCGTATGGGCGGTTCCTCCTGATGCAACCCCTTCTGTCGCCTTTGGCGACATCCCCCCCTCGAGGGGGGAGAAGGGACGGCGCACTGGCACGTGCATCGACGCCAAAGCAAGCTGGCGCGTATAGGGATGCGACTGCTCCGACAGCGTTCGCGCCGTGTCGCCTTCCTCCATCACCTCGCCATGGCGCATGATGGTGATGCGGTCGGCCATTTCGGTGACGACGGCCAGATCGTGCGAGATCAGCAGCAGGGCCATGCGGTTCTCATTGACCAGATCGCGCAGCAGGTCGAGGATTTGAGCCTGCAAAACGACATCGAGCGCGGTGGTCGGCTCGTCGGCAATTAGCAGTTTTGGTTTCAGCGCGCAGGCAATCGCGATGACCACGCGCTGGCGCTGGCCGCCGGACAGTTCATGCGGATAGCGCGACAGCGGGAATTTTGCCTCGGGCAGGCCGACGCGGTCGAGGATTTTTCGGGCGCGTTCTTCGGCTTCCGCACGGTTCGCGCCGGTGTGCCAGCGTATGCCTTCCGCGACCTGCTCGCCGATCGTCTTGACCGGGTTCAGCGCGGTCATCGGCTCCTGGAACACCATGCCGATATCGTCGCCGCGCAGGGCGCACATCTGGTCTTCGGTCGCCGCAAGGATATCGATGCCATCGAAGCGGACCTTGCCCTGCGCGCTAGCTGCCTGCGGCAGAAGCTGCATGATGGTCAGCGCCGTCATCGATTTGCCGGAACCGGATTCGCCGACCAGCCCCATGACCTCGCCGGCACCGAGCGTCAGGTCGATATTCCTAAGGATCGGGGTGTTGCCGATCGACAGCGACAGGTTTTCGATTTCCAGCAGGCTCATCGTTGCCGCCGCAGTTTGGGGTCGATGATGTCGCTGATGCCGTCGCCGAGCAGGTTGAGGCCGAGGACGGTGATGACGATGGCAAAGCCGGGGATCAGCGCCAGATAAGGCGCCACCATCATGCGCGTCTGCGCGTCGAACAGCATGCGCCCCCAGCTCGGCATTGGCGGCTGCACGCCAAGCCCGACATAAGAAAGGCCGGCTTCGGCCAATATGCCGAGCGCGAACTGGATCGTGCCCTGCACCAGCAACAGGTTGGCGATGTTGGGCAATATGTGCTCGATGGTGATCTGCGTCCTGTTCTTTCCGGCGGCGCGCGCGGCGAGGGTGAATTCGCGTGGCCAGATGGCCAGCGCACCAGCACGCGCGACGCGGGCGAAGACCGGGATGTTGAAGATGCCGATGGCGATGACGGCGTTGGTCGCGCTTGGCCCGAGGATGGCCGTGATGATGATCGCCGAAAGCAGGGCAGGGAAGGCAAAGACCACATCGTTGAACCGCATCAGGAAATCATCGACGATGCCGCCGCGCGCCGCTGCCCAGCAGCCGAGCGGTACGCCGAGCCCCATGCCGATGCCGACCGCGACAAGTGCCACCGCAATCGAACTGCGCGCGCCGACCATGATCATCGACAGCACGTCGCGGCCGAACTGGTCGGTGCCGAACAAATGGGTTGCCGAAGGCGGCAGCATGCGGTTTGCGACGATGAGTTTCGTCACGTCGTAGGGCGTCCAGAAGAACGACACCAACGCCATGCCGGCGATGAGCACGGTGATGACGAAACCAATCACGAAGGAGCGGTTGCGCAGGGCCTGCGCGACGAAGCCGGCTTCTGGTTGGCTGGTTGGTTCGGTCGCCGGCATCGTCATCGGTTGGTCCTCAGGCGAGGATCGACGATGGCGTAGGAGAGGTCGACCAGCAGGTTGACGACGACGACAACGGCGACCAGCAGCATGACGACGCTTTCGACGACGATCAGGTCGCGCTGGGTGATGGCCTGGAAGATCAGCCGCCCAAGGCCGGGCAGATAAAACACGTTTTCGATGATGATCGTGCCGGCGAGCAGAAAGGCGAATTGCAGGCCGAGAATGGTCAGCACCGGGATCATCGCATTGCGCAGCGCGTGCCGCCACAGAACCGTGCGGCGCGGCATCCCTTTTGCGCGGGCGGTGCGGATATAGTCTTCGCCGAGCACCTCCAGCATGGCTGAGCGCGTGACGCGGGCGAGGATCGCGGCCTGCGGCAGCGCGAGCGCAATCGCGGGCAGGATCAGGGCCTTCAGTGCCGGCCAGACGCCTGCGCTCCAGCCGGGAAAGCCACCGGCAGGCACCAGCCGCAGCCAGACGGCGAAGATGTAGATGAGCAGCAGCGCGAACCAGAAATTGGGAACCGCGACGCCGATCTGCGCTGCGCCCATCGAGATGGTGTCGGCGGCGCGGCCACGCCGTTCGGCCGAGAAAATGCCGACCGGAATGGCGATCAGCGTCGACAGCGTCAGCGCGATCAGGGCTAGCGGAAGCGATACCACGACGCGCTCGGCGACGAGATCGATGACCGGCACCGAATAGGTGTAGGACTTGCCGAAATCCAGCGTCAGCAAGCCGCCGATCCATTCGAAATAGCGGACGATCACCGGCTGGTCGAGACCCATCTGGTCGCGCAGCGCCTGCACCGCGTCCGGCGTGGCATTCATGCCGAGCATCAGCCGGGCAGGGTCGCCCGGCACGATCTCCAGCATTGAGAACACGACGATAGAGGCGACTGCGAGCGTCGCGATGCCGATCAGCAGGCGTTTTAGGAGGTAGGCAGTCATGGTGCGGCTTACCCTCCCCCTTGCGGGGAGGGTCGATCCGCGAAGCGGAGCGGGGTGGGGGTGGCTACACTCGGTGACGACGGTGAAAGGTCTAGACCCCCACCCCGTCTCACCGCCATTGCTGTGCAATGGCCGCTCGCCGACCCTCCCCGCAAGGGGGAGGGTAAGAGGGTCACTCCGCCCACTTCACCTTGGTCAGATCCGTCGCCTGGATCGGCGCATTGTCCCACAAGCCTTCGACCTTGGCATCCCAGACGCCGATCTTGGGCAGTTCGAACAGGAAGCCGACCACGGCGTCGTCGGCGAGGATTTTTTGCGCCTGGCCGTAGAGTTCCTTGCGCTTGGCCTCGTCGGAGGTCAGGTTCAGTTCCTCGATGACCTTATCGAAGGCCGGATTGTCGTAGTTGAAGTAATAGTCCTTGCGCGAATAGATATCGATGTCGTTCGGCTCGGTGTGCGAGACGATAGACATGTCGTAGTCCTTCTCGGTGAAGACCTGCTTCAGCCAGTCGGCCCATTCGAGCGGGATGATTTCGGCATCGATGCCGATTTCGCGCAGCTCTGAAGCGATGATCTGGCCGCCATCTCGCGCGTAAGGGGGAGGCGGCAGCTTCAGTGTCGTCTTGAAGCCGTTTTCGAGACCTGCCTCCTTCAGTAGTTCCTTGGCCTTGGCGACATCGTGCGGATAGGTGCCGGTGAGATCGACATAGGCCGGATTGTGCGGGGCGAAATGCGAGCCGATCGGTGTGCCGAAACCGTTCGAGGCGCCGTCGATGATCGCCTTGCGGTCGAGCGCATAAGAGATCGCCTGACGCACCTTGAGATTGTCGAAGGGCGGCTTCTTGTTGTTCATCGACAGGATGGTTTCGCCCTCCGTCGAGCCGATCACCACCTTGAAGCGTGGATCGGACTGGATCTGCGGCAGGCCATCGCCGAGCGGCATGTTGGGGAACGCCTGAACGTCGCCCGAAAGCAAGGCAGGGATTGCGGCTGCGGCATCGGGGATGATGCGGAACTCGGCCTTGTCGAGGAATACGGGATCGCCCCAATAGCCGTCAGCCTTGACGAGCTTGATCGAAGAACCCTTAGCCCAGCTTTCGAATTTGAACGGCCCGGTGCCGATCGGCTTTTCCTTGTTGGTTTCCGCCGATTCCGGCGCGACGATTACCGCGTCGCCCCAGCCGAGATTGTAGAGGAAGGAGCCCTGCGGCTGCTTCAGCGTCACCTTCACGGTTGCCGGATCAACGACTTCCACCGTGTCGATCGCAGCGAACAGGGTCTTCTGCGCATTGGTCGAATTTTCGGCGCGGGCGCGGTCGAGCGAGAATTTCACGTCGTCGGCGTTGAAGTCGGTGCCGTCATGAAATTTCACGCCGGTGTGCAACTTGAAGGTATAGACCTTGCCGTCGTCGGAGACGGTCCAGCTTTCGGCGAGGTCAGGCAGCACTTCGCCCTTGGAGCCGATGCGAGTCAGACCTTCGAAGACGTTGGCGTAGACGACTTCGTCGATGGCTGCGGCAGCACCCGCCGTCGGGTCGAGATGCGGCGGCTCAAGGACCACGCCGAGCACGAGATCGGTGCGCGCGGCCATTGCCGCCGTGCTTGAAGCCAGCGCGAGTGCTGCTGCCGCCAGGATCGTCTTCCAGGATTTCATCGTCGCCAACTCCCATTGCCCTCAGTTGTCTGCCGGTCGAACCGGTTCCCGTTCGTTCGAAATCGACGGATAGAAGCGTGAATTCGCAGCCGAGTAAATCACGTTTGTTGCTGGCGAACGCCTCAAACGGAAATCTTTTTTCCTTTCAAAACCATCGCGGCGGCAATTCGCGCAAAAATCAACGCGCCTTGCCGCGTAGCAGCAGGTCGAGACCGATCGCCATCACCTTGGCCGATTGCACCATGTCCTCGATGCCGACCCACTCGTCGGGACGATGGGCGAGGTCGAGAATGCCGGGGCCGTAGGCGATGCAGTCATAGATATGGCCAATGCGGGCGACGTGCTTCTGGTCGTAGGTGCCGGGGGAGATGACGTAGTCCGGCTCGCGGTCGAAAATCTCATGGATGCCTTGCGCTATGGCCTTCACCACCGGCGCATCGCGCTCGGTCATAGTCGGCTGCACTTCCATGATGTCGCGTATGTCGTAGTCGAATTTCGGCCGCTCGCGCTTCAGCCGATCGAGGATCGACGTAACCTCGCTCTTCACCTCGGCGATGTTTTCTTCCAGCAGAAAGCGCCGGTCGATGGTCAGCCGGCACCAGTCAGGCACGTTGGGCGAGGGCAGGCCGGGGCGGAAATCCTCGGTCTGGCCGCCATGGATGGAATTGATGTTCATGGTCGAGCGCCGCGCGCCTTCCGGCACCACCGGCATTTTTGTCTGCTTGCGGTCGAGTGCGGGGAACAGCTCGCCCTCGAAGGCCTGCAGCACGGCGCCCATATGGCGCACGGCATTGTCGCCGAGGAACGGCATCGAACCGTGCGCGATCTCGCCCTTGGTCTCGATTTCCGCCCACCACACGCCGCGATGGCCGAGGCAGATGCGGTCCTTGTTGAGCGGTTCGGGAATGATGACGTGATCGACGCGCGGCTTGGAGAAATAGCCCTTGCCGGCGAGATAGGCGACGCCGCCATAGCCGCCCGATTCCTCGTCCACCGTGCCGGAAATCTCGATCGCGCCGGGAAAGTCGGGGTAGACATCCATGAAGGCTTCGACCGCGATGATCGATGCGGCCAGTCCGCCCTTCATGTCGCAGGCGCCACGGCCATAGACCCGCCCGTCCTTGACCACGCCGGCGAAGGGATCGACCGTCCAGCCTTCGCCGGCCTCGACCACATCGATATGCGAGTTGAAATGCACGGTCGGGCCGGGGCTGCGGCCGTCGAAACGGGCGACGACATTGACGCGCGGATAGCGGTCGGTATCTCCCGGCGTGCCTTCGCCGCGAATATATTCAACGCCGAAGCTGCGTTTCTTCAACCGTTCGCCGATATATTCGGCGCAGGGGCGATAGGCCTCGCCGGGCGGGTTGATGGTCGGAAAGCGGATCAGGTCGGCGGTGAGTTCGACAAGATCGTCGACCCGGCCCTCGATTGTTTTCAGCAGCTTTTCATTCATGCGGGCGACGCGAACCGGAACCTTTTTGATGATCGCATCCAGTGTTGCGCATCGCTTGCGTGAAGTCGAGGAAGGAAAAACCGCTCCGGCGGACCGGAGCGGTGGAAAGGCTTTTACGGACGCACCGCCGTCACCTCGATCTCCACCAGGAAACCCGGGGCTGCGAGGCCGGCAACTTGAAACACCGAGCGCGTCGGCAGGTTCGGCTGTTCCTTGGTGCCGAAGAATTGGGTGTAGCCTTCCATGAAGCCTGAGAAATCCATCTTGCCGTCCTTGGCCGGATCGCCGACGAGGAACACCTGCATCTTGATGACGTCGCTCATTTTCAGGTTGAGGCCGGTGAGGGTCTTCTCGATGGATTTCAGCACTGTTTCGGTCTGGGTCTTGGTGTCGCCATAGGCGGCCAGCGAGCCCTTCTCGGCCTTTTCATCGACGACCGACGGCACCGCGCCGCTGACATAGACGGTCGTCTTGCCTGCCGGCACTTCGACGGCCTGGGCGATCGGGAAGTCGGAATTGGGTATCTTGTGGCGCACGACATCTTCCGCCAGCGCGCTTCCCGCAATCACCAAGCCAGCCACAAGCGTGGCGGCGCCGATCCGCATCTTTTTCATCGCATTCTCCTTCATTCGGTAATTGGAGAGGCGGCGGAAGACAGAATTCCGCCGCCTCTCGTTTATTATCGGGTGCCGGCGACGTCCGCAGCCGTCACAGCATCCTTGTAGTCGTTGCCGAAATTGGTCCTGACATAATTGACCACGGCAGCGATCTGATCGTCGTCCATCATCTTGCCGACCGGGGGCATGCCCTTCAGACCGTTCAACAGCACGTAGATGGGATAGCCGCTGGACTCCAGATTGGCATTCTTGGCCAGCGCCGGATAATGGCCGGCGCCGACCGCGCCCTGGCCTTCGCTCATGTGGCAGGCGGCGCAGACATTGGCGTAGAGTTCTTCACCGGTCTTTTCGGTGAAGTTGTTGCCGGAGCTGAAGGTGACCCCTGCCGAATCGGCAAGCGCGCCCGAAACGGCGAACAGGCTGAATGCCACGGTGGCGGCGAGGCGGCCGAGCGGCCGGGAAGATTGCGTGGTCATGATGACATGCCTTCCGGAATTGAGGGGAGAGGGATGGATCGTCATGGCCATCACCCCGCAACCACGCGTTGATGCAACCGGGTGATCGCATCCAGCGAGGACAGTATCGCGCCCTCCATCCAAGCCGGGATGTAGGATGCGTGTTCGCCGGCTAGCACGATGCGCCCGTCGATCTTGCACAGGTTTTCGTAGTGCTCCTTGCGCGCCTCGTCGGTCCAGTCGCCGGCGCAGCCCAGCGTGAAGGGCGACCGGTGCCATGCCCAGGAGACGCCGTTCTCGAACTCATCCTTGTATTGCGGATGGATCTGCGAGCCGTATTCGACCGCGCGCTTGACCCGTTCTTCCAGCGACATCGAGGTGAATTCGTAGGAATTCGGCCCGTTCCAGGTGTAGCAGCCGAGAAGCACGCCCTTGCCGGCCTTGTTGAAGTCGGTGCTGGGATAGGAAATCTGCGTGATCGGCAGGTCGGTGTAGCTGACGCCGCCGAAGATCAAATCGTCCTCTTCCCAGAAGCGACGCTTGAACTGCAGCCCGACCTTGACCGAGGAGGCATAGGGCACCGCCTCGATCGCCGCCTGCATCGGCGCGCCGACATTGATCTCGATCTGGCTGAGGATGGTCAGCGGGATCGTGCAGACGCACCAGTCGGCGCTGGCCTGCTGGGTCGTGCCGGGCTTCTGCGTGTCCTCATAGGTCACGGTGACGCCCTTGTCGTCCTGCGCGATCTTGGTGACCTTGGCATTGTAGGTGATGAGGTCGCCGACTTCCTTGGCGAAGGCCTTGCCGATCATGTCGATGCCGCCGACCGGCTGAAACATCGTCGTCTGGAACTCATAAAGCGCAAAGTTCTCCAGGCTACCCCAGAGGCCTGAGCTCAGTATGTCCGACAGATCTATCGGCTTGCCGGGCACCGGAACCGCGGTAAGGCCACCGCCGGGGTCTTTCTCATAGCCGCGATATTCGCTCGTATGCAGGCTCTGCTTGTAGGAATAGTCGCTGTCGAGCGCGCCCCACGACTTGAGCGCTTCGAGCAGCATTTCCTGGTCTTCCTTGGTGACGTCGCCTTCGAGCTTGCCCTTCT
The DNA here is from genome assembly GCF_037153935.1 of Mesorhizobium sp. CCNWLY176. NCBI lineage: Bacteria > Pseudomonadati > Pseudomonadota > Alphaproteobacteria > Hyphomicrobiales > Phyllobacteriaceae > Mesorhizobium > Mesorhizobium sp. CCNWLY176. Next base: position 271,426 of record NZ_JBBBDZ010000007.1, on the reverse strand, counting down.
GGGTTACCTTGGCGAGCAGTTCGGAGACGTGACCCTGGAAATCCGTCTTGATGTCGCGGATGCGCTGCGGCTTGCCGCCGAAGCCTTTCGTTGAATGCAGGAAGGCGTTGTGGTTGATCTGCTGGAAAGGCTGCAACGTCACGCCAAGCCGCTTGCAATAGGCGAGCAGGCCGTTGTGGTGATAGGGGATGCGCCACGGGCCCGGATTGACGTAAAGCCCTTCGTCGAACTCGCATTTCTGCGTCGCACCGGCGATGTCGGTAAAACTGTCGCCGCCGCGGATAGTCCAGTTACGGCCGCCGGGGCGGGCGTTATATTCAAGTATCTGCACCTTGTAGCCGGCTTGCCTCAATTCGAGCGCGGCCGTCATTCCGGCAAGTCCCGAACCCAGGATAAGCACCGAGGCTCCCTTCGGGTCGCCTTCCAGCTTGACTGGCCCCTTGTAGCCGGACTCACTCGCCAGCCCCATGCTGGTCATGGCCTGATACATGGCCGCACTGCCGGCTGTCATGCCGATCAGGGATAGCAGTTTGCGCCGGCTCAAGCCGGTAAGTTGGGAATATTGTTGCATTTTTCATCCCTCCGTGGCGGCGGCTTGCACAGGCAGTCGCGCCGTTTCGTACTGGAGTGCGATTGGTCCGCTCCAGTCGCAGGGATGAACCTATGCCGATGACTCCAAGTGTCAACGGAGGCACTCCCGATGGAGCAATGGTCCAAGGGTTCTGGCGCAATTTTGGCAGCACCGCGGGACTGCTGCTCGCAAGACTGTCGGGTTGTATCGTTGCTGTGACGTATTGGCCACAGCAAATTTACCCCGTGTATAGAATTTCACAGTCTTCTTGAGTTGCGAGCTGTAAAGCCTCGAAAAGAAGGGGGCTATTCACATGTACAAAGCAATGATTTTCGCAATTACGCTGATTCTTTCTGGTACGCCAGTTCAGACCATGGCGGATAATCTTGTGGCCAGGGTCAGTGTTTCGTCGCAGACGATGACGGTCAGTAAACAGGGCCGTGTGATCCACACCTGGAAAGTATCGACCGCGCGCAGGGGGTATTCCACGCCGCGCGGAAGCTGGCGGCCGACGCGCATGCACCGCATGTGGTACTCGCGCAAATACGAGATGTCGCCGATGCCCTATTCGGTATTCTTCCGCGGCGGCTATGCCATCCATGGAACCGGCTACGTCAAGCAACTCGGACGGCCCGCATCGCATGGTTGCGTGCGTCTGGCGACATCGAATGCGGCGCAGTTCTATTCCCTGGTCAGGGAAATGGGCCCAGGCAACACGCGGATCATCGTCACCAACTGATCGATTCGATATTCCAAGTTCCGACCATATCCCGCAATCACTTTGCGGCATGTTGTTTATGTCTAGACGAAAATTGCCGTGAAATGACGCCTTCGGGCATTTCATTTCAGGCGCGTGCTCTGTAGGAATCGGCAGAGGAGCACTGCCGATGACATCCGAGCCGCGTCTTGCGCTATCGACACCCGTTGCCGACGAGGTCCGCAAGACCACCTGCTACATGTGCGCGTGCCGCTGCGGCATCAATGTGCACATCAAGGACGGCAAGATCCGCTACATCGAGGGCAACCGCGACCATCCGGTCAATCGCGGGGTGCTCTGCGCCAAGGGTTCGGCCGGCATCATGCAGCACTATGCGCCGGCAAGGCTGCGTGCGCCGCTGAAGCGCACCGGCCCGCGTGGTTCGGGCGAATTCCAGGAAATCTCGTGGGAAGAAGCGCTCTCCATCGCCACCGGCTGGCTCGACGGCGTGCGCCACGACGATCCGAAGAAGCTCGCCTTCTTCACTGGGCGCGACCAGTCGCAGTCGCTCACCGGCTTCTGGGCGCAGCAATTCGGCACGCCGAACTATGCAGCCCACGGTGGCTTCTGCTCAGTGAACATGGCAGCGGGCGGCATCATGACCATCGGCGGCGCCTTCTGGGAGTTCGGCGCGCCGGACTGGGACAGGACCAAGCTGTTCGTCATGTTCGGGGTCGCGGAAGACCACGATTCCAATCCGATCAAGATGGGCATCGCCAAGGTCAAGAAGAACGGCGCGCGCTTCGTCTCGGTCAATCCCGTGCGCACCGGCTATTCGGCGGTCGCCGACAACTGGATCGGCATCCGCCCCGGCACGGACGGGCTGCTGATCCTTGCGGTCGTGCACGAACTGCTGAAAGCGCGCAGGATCGATGTCGATTACCTCGTCCGCTACTCCAATGCGCCCTGGCTGGTCATCGATGCACCCGGCACTGCCGAGCATGGCCTGTTCGCGCGCGATGCCGATGGCAAGCCGCTGATCTTCGAAACGGTCACCGAGCGCGCCGTGCCCGTCGGCACGAAAGGCGCACGACCGGCGTTGTCAGGCCGGCATGAGCTTCCGGACGGGCGTTTTGCCGTGCCGTCCTTCCAGCTTCTGGCCGAAAAATATCTCGATCCGAAATATGCGCCGGAAGCGGCGTCTGTCGAAACCGGGGTGGCGGTCGATGTCATTCGCGGCCTTGCTGCCGAGATCGCCCGCGTTGCTTTCGACGAGGCAATCACCATCGAGCAGCCGTGGACCGATGTGCACGGCGAACGCCATGATCATTTCGTTGGCAGGCCGGTATCGTTCCATGCCATGCGCGGCCTTTCGGCCCATTCTAACGGCTTTCAGACAGCGCGCGCGCTGCACATGCTGCAGGTGCTGATAGGTGCTGTCGATTGCCCCGGCGCATTCCGCTTCGAGCCGCCTTATCCGAAGCCGCTGGAAGCGCATCCGACACCGCATGGCAAGGCCGAGCATTTCGGCTCGGCCAAGCCGCTGTCGGGTCCGCATCTCGGTTTCCCGCGCGGGCCGGAGGATCTGCTGATCGACGCCGAGGGTAAGCCGACGCGCATCGACAAGGCGTTTTCATGGGACGCGCCGATTTCCGCGCATGGCCTGATGCATATGGTCATCGCCAATGCCCATGCCGGCGATCCGTATCCGATCGACGTTCTGTTCCTCTACATGGCCAACATGGCCTGGAATTCCTCCATGAACACCGCCGGCGTCATGAAGATGCTGGAGGACAAGGACCCGGAGACCGGCGAATACCGCATACCGAAGATCATCTATTCCGACGCCTATGCTTCCGAAATGGTCGCCTATGCCGATCTCGTTTTGCCCGACACGACTTATCTCGAACGGCATGACTGTATTTCGCTGCTCGACCGGCCGATCTCCGAGCCCGACGCCGTGCAGGACGCCATCCGCTGGCCGGTGGTCGAGCCGGACCGTGACGTGCGCGGGTTCCAGAGCGTGCTTATCGATCTCGGCGCACGGCTGAAGCTGCCGGCCTTCGTCGATTCGCGCGGCACGGCGATCTACAAGGATTACGCCGACTACATCGTGCGCCACGAGCGCCGTCCGGGCATTGGGCCGCTCGCCGGCTTTCGCGGCCTGAATGGCGACAAGGCAGGGCGTGGGGCCGCCAATCCCGACCAGCTCAAGCGCTACATCGAGAACGGCTCGTTCTTCTCGGCGCATATCCCGCTCGAAGCGCAGTTCTTCAAGCATGCGAACCAGGCCTATCAGGATTTTGCCGTGCGCATGGGCTTCTTCGACACGCCGCAGCCGGTGACGTTCCAGCTCTACAGCGAGCCGCTGCAGAAGTTCCGCCTGTCCGCCGAGGGCCTGCGCGCGCCGTTTGCGCCGGAAACGCATCGCCAGCGCATTCTGGACAGCTTTACGCCGCTGCCCGACTGGTATCGGCCTTTCGAGGAAGCGCTGGTCAACCGCGATACCTACCCCTACCATGCCATCACCCAGCGGCCGGCGGCGATGTATCATTCCTGGGGCTCGATGAACGCCTGGCTGCGCCAGATTCATACCCGCAACCCGCTCTATGTGCCGGGGCCGATCTGCGACGAGCATGGACTTGTGGATGGCGATTGGGTCTGGGTCATTTCGCATCACGGGCGCATCAAGGTCGAGATCGCGCGGATGGAGGCGGTCAATTCCTCGACGATCTGGACCTGGAACGCCATCGGCAAGCGCAAGGGCGCCTGGGGGCTGGACGAGGACGCGCCGGAAGCCAAAAAAGGCTTCCTGATGAATCACTTGATCCACGAACTTCTGCCGCCGAAGGGCGACGGCATGCGCTGGTCGAATTCCGATCCGGTCACCGGGCAGGCGGCCTGGTACGATCTGCGCGTGCGCATCGAGAAGGCGGAAAAGGCGCAGATCAGCGAGCCGCATTTTCCGGCTGTATCGGAGCCGGGCAGGGCGCATGTCCATGTCGAGGAACTGCGCTACGGACAGGAGTGGGCGAAATGACCATGCTGCCCGCGCACTCGACGCCGAAGAAACTCGGGCTCGTCATCGACCTCGACGTCTGCGTCGGATGTCATGCCTGCGTCGTCAGTTGCAAGGAATGGAACACCGGCGGCTACGGCTCGGCGCTGTCCGATCAGGATCCGTACGGTGCCGACGTTTCCGGCGCCTGGCTGAACCGCGTGCATACATTCGAGGTGATGCCGGAAGGCGGCGAACTCGTCGGTGAGGCGGGTGATGCGCGCATCGTGCACTTCCCGAAATCCTGCCTGCATTGCGAGGATGCACCCTGCGTCACCGTGTGCCCCACCGGTGCGTCCTACAAACGCTCGGCCGACGGCATCGTGCTGGTCGATGAGGACAAGTGCATCGGCTGCGGGCTCTGCGCCTGGGCCTGCCCCTATGGCGCGCGCGAAATGGACCTTGCCGCCGGCGTCATGAAGAAATGCACGCTCTGCATCGACCGCATCTACAATGAGACCTTCGAGGAAGTGGACCGCGTGCCGTCCTGCGTGCGCACATGCCCGGCCAATGCCCGCCATTTCGGCGATATCGCCGATCCGCAATCCGACGTTTCGATCATGGTCGCGCAGCGCGGCGGCATGGACCTGATGCCGGAGCAGGGCACGCGGCCAGTCAACAAATACCTTCCGCCGCGCCCGCGAAAATCGCTGGCGGATAGTGCGAGAGGTTTGCCGTTGGCGGAAAATACCGAAGGTGCCAAGGGTTTCTTTGCCTGGCTCGACGGCATGCTGGACCGTATCTGATCTCATGCATCCAGCCCCCTCGATCATCCTCTTCACGACGCTTTCCGGCCTTGGCTACGGCCTCGCTGCCGTTCTCGGCCTCGGACTGCTCGACCCTGCCGCAATCGCCACGAAATTCGCCCATGTGCTGGCACTGGCGCTGATCGGCGGCGGGCTCTTGTCCTCAACGCTGCATCTCGGCAATCCGCAGCGCGCCTGGCGGGCGCTGTCTCAGTGGCGGTCGAGCTGGCTGTCGCGCGAGGGCGTGATGGCTATCCTCACCTTCCTGCCGCTCGTCTTCTCGGCGTGGATGGCGATCTTCGAAAGCCGCTATCTGCTGCTTCCCGGCCTGCTCGGCACGGTGCTGTGCCTCGTGACGGTCTACTGCACCGGCATGATCTACGCTTCGCTGAAATCCGTCCAGACGTGGCACACGCCGCTGACGCCGCTCTGCTATCTGCTGTTTGCCGTTGCCGGCGGTTTTGTCCTGGCTGGGTTCTTTGCCTTCTGTGGCAGCGGCAGGACCGTTCTTGTTCCGGTCCTGGCTATCATCTTCCTGATTGCCGCCTGGGCGGCGAAGGCGCTGTGGCGTGATCACATGAAAAGGATGGTGCCGCTATCGACACCCGAAAGCGCGACGGGTCTCGGCAATATCGGCCATGTTCGCCTGTTCGAGCGGCCGCATGTCACGGAAAACTACCTGACCAGCGAAATGGGCTTCAAGGTCGCGCGCAAGCATGCGGCCAAGCTTTGGTTTGTCGCCTTGATTGCGGGGGGTGTAATTCCTGCCGTGCTGTTTCTCGGCTTGCTGCTGACTGGTGCGGAGGGCGGTCCGCTCACCGCCTTCGTTGCTACGCTTGCCGTCGCAGTGCACGCGCTTGGCATGCTTACGGAGCGCTGGCTGTTTTTTGCGGAAGCCCGGCATGCGGTGATGAATTACTACGGCGGTTGAAGGCGGAGGCTGCCTTTCGTGCGGACCTATCCGGCCGGTTTCAGCTTGCCGCGTCTGTTGAGCGCGGCGAGGCGCTTTATCAGCCGTTGAATTGCAAGCTTCTGCGCGTTGCGCTCGGGGCGGTGCTGGATGCCCCACGGGGTCCAGAGTGCCGCTCCTGCGGAGGTAGTCTGAGGTTTTTCCGTGCGGTTTTCCATAGCCATTCTCATTATCACGAAATATGAACGGCTGAAATCCGACTTTGTTACGACCGGAAAACCTCTATCACGCGGACGTGTTCGGCGTTTGGGCAGGTGCCTGTTTGCGTCCACGGCCACGCTTCTTCTTCGACAGCACCCAGCGCTTGTGGAACCACATCCACTGGCCGGGGTCCTCGCGCACCCAGCGCTCGACGACGTCGTTGACGAGCTGAGCCGTGGCGGTCAGATCGACGGAACCATCGGCTTCGCGCGGCAGTTCGAGCTTGTTCTCGATAACCAGCTTGAACCGGTTGTTCGGCAGGCGGATGCAGCGGGCAGGGTAAACGTCGCAATCATATTGCCGCGCAAGTTTCGACAGCAGCGGGCTTGTCTCGCACTCGCGACCGAAAAACGTCGTGCGCAGACCACGCGTGAATTTCTGGTCGACGAGCACGCCGATGGTGCCGTTGTTTTCCAGGATGCGGGCCAGCGTGAAGGACGCGCCCGTCTTGGAAGCGAGCAGGTCGCCCATGGTCGAGCGCCGCGTCGAGAGGATGTAGTCGGCGACGTAGGGATTGTTGGGCGGCCGAAACAGCGCCGTCACCTTCATGCCAAAGGTAGCACCCGCGATCGGCAGCAGCTCGAAATTGCCGAAATGGCCGGTGAACAGGATATGCGGTCTCTGCTCTGCCGCAATGTGCTCGAAAATGCGCTCGCCCTGCACCTCGACGCGGCCGGGTTCCGTGGCTTTCGGATCGTAGTCGAAGAGCTGGTCGAGGAAGATGTATTCCGCCGCCAGCCGGGCCATGTTGCCCCACATGTCGAGCGCAATGGCGCTGATTTCCTCTTCGGACTTTTCCGGAAAGGCCTGGCGCAGATTGTCGAGCGCGACCTGATGACGCCCGACCAGCGGGCCGACACGGCGGCCGGCGCGGTCGGCGAAATTCAGCGCCTTGTCGGTGGGCAGCAGGCGCAGGATGGAAAGCAGCGCCTTGGCAAGCTGCGCAACCAGCCAGTAATTGGCCATCTTCAGCCGTTGCGACAGGCGGTAGAGAAAGGCTTTCACGGTCTCACCGGGCCTGTAGCTTGAGTGACTGCATCAATTGACGCGCAGGATGATCTTGCCGAACACATCGCGGCCTTCCATGCGCTTCAACGCAGCGTCGATGGAATCGAAATCGACTTCCGTGTCGATCACGGGCGCGACCAGACCGGCGGCCATCTTCTGCATGGCATCAGCCATGTTTTCCATGCGGCAGCCGAAGGAGCCGAGCAGTTTCAACTGCTGCTGGAACAGCATCATCAGGTTGATTTCTGTCGAAACGCCCGAGGTAGAGCCGCAGGTGACGAGGCGCCCGCCGCGCTTCAGGCTAAACATCGATCCGGCCCACGTGTCCTTGCCGACATGCTCGAAGACGACGTCGACGCCCTTCTTCTTCGTCAGCTTGCGCACGACGCCCTCAAAACGGTCCTCGCGGTAGTTGATGACGTGATCGGCGCCGAGCGCCTTCGCCTTCTCGATCTTGTCGTCGGAGCCGACGGTGGTGATGACCGTGCAGCCCATCTTCTTGGCAAGCTGGATCGCGGCAGAGCCGATGCCCGAGCCGCCGGCATGGACGAGGATCGTCTCGCCGGGCTGGAGCCTGGCGTTGTCGAACAGCATGTGCTCGACCGTGCCGAAGGTGACGGGAGCGACCGCCGCGCCGATATCGCTGACGCCGGGAGGGGCAGGGACCAACAGGCGCGCCGGCAGATTGATCTTCTCCTGCGCAAAACCGTCGAGATGGAAGCCATGCACGCCGGAAACGTGCTCGCAGAGATTGTCACGGCCTTCGCGGCAGGGGCGGCAGAGGCCGCAGGTGCGCGCGCCATAGATCGAGACGAGCTGACCCGGTGCAAGGTTCGAAACGCCGGGGCCGACGGCCTCGACTTCGCCCGACGCTTCGGCGCCGACGACCAGCGGCAGCTTGCGCTTGGCAAACGCCATGCCGCGCCAGCCCCAGACATCGATGTGGTTGAGCGCAACGGCCTTGATGCGCAGCGTGACCTCGCCGAGCGCCGGTGCCGGCGGCGGTGCGATATCCACGGTTTCGAGTTTGCGATCCTCGACGAGTTGCAATGCGCGCATCGGCGGTCCTTCAAATGTTGAAGGCGTCGCTTAGACCGGTTCCCGCGCCATGACAAGGCAGGTGTTCTGGCCGCCGAAGCCGAAGGAATTGGAAAGCACCGTGGCGACCTCGGCATCGCGCTTCCTGTTCGGCACGACATCGAGTTCGATCGCCGGGTCGGGATTGTCGTAATTGATCGTCGGCGGGATGACGCCTTCGCGCATCGTCAGGAGCGAGAATGCCGCCTCGATGGCGCCGGCGGCAGACAGCGTATGGCCGATCATCGACTTGTTGGACGAGATTGGCATGGAGCGCATGCGCTCGCCGAAGACCGTCGAAAGCGACATATGCTCCATCTTGTCGTTTTCCGGCGTCGAAGTGCCGTGCGCGTTGACGTAGGCAATGCCGTTCTCGCCAAGCCCTGCATCGGAAAGTGCCGCCTTGACCGCACCGATCGCCGGCGACCCGTCCGGCTTGGAGCGGGTGCGGTGGAAGTCGTCGGCCTTTTCGCCGCAGCCCTGCAGAATGCCGAGCACGGTCGCGCCGCGCGCCAGCGCGCTTTCGAGCGATTCGAGTACGAGGGCTGCCGAACCTTCGGCGATCACGAAGCCGTCGCGATCCTTGGAGAACGGCTTCGATGCCTTTTCGGGAATGTCGTTATGCGTCGACAGGGCCGACAGCAGCGAGAAGCGGATCAGCGCTTCGGCGGTAACCGAGCCATCCGCGCCGATCGACAGCGCGCGGTCGCATTCGCCGCGCCGGATCGCTTCGACGCCGAGCTGGATCGCGGTCGCACCAGAGGCGCAGGCGGTCGATAGCGTGATCGGCAGGCCGCGCGTGCCGAATTCGTCTGCGAGGCGGGCTGCGATCGAGCCGAACTGCGAGGTTTCGAAAATGTCGAGTGTCGGCAGGTTGCGGGCAACCGTCAGCAGGCGGTCGGAGGCGCTGCCTTCCGTGCCGGTGTTGTAGAGCGAGAAGCGCTCGCGCCAGTCGAGTTCGACCGGCGGGGAGGCGAGGAACAGCGGGCCGCCGAAATCATCGGGGTCGAGGCCGGATTCCGCGATCGCCTCGCGGCCGGCGGTCTCGGCCAGCTCATAGGTCAGGGCGCTGGCGCCCTTGTCGCTCGACGGCAGGAAATCGACGGTGCCGGCAATGCGTGTGTTGAGATGATCGATGGGGAAGCGCGTGATCGGGTGAATGCCGGAGCGGCCGGAGGTGAGTGCTGCCCAGTTGTCGGCCTTGCCGACGCCAAGCGAGGTGACAACGCCAATGCCGGTTACGGCGACGATCGGCCTGCCGAGATGGTCGTTGTATTTAGCCATGTCCGTTTCCCGGCGGTTCAATCAGAAGCGGCGACGAGCGCCATGCCCTCGAAATAGTGATAGCCGACCGCCGTTGCCAGAACGGTGTGCGGAATTCCTTCGAAAGGTTTTTCCACCGTCGCGTCAAAGGCCGGGTAGGCGGCCTTGCGGTCGATGGCGAGCGCTGCCAGTGCAACGGCGAAAGGAAACTGCGCTTCCTTCATGTGGCCCGTAAGCGTTCCGAAGGCACGCGCGGCGAGGGCGGCGTTCTTTTCGAATGCGGCCTTCTCGGCCTTTGTCGCGGCATGCGCACCCGATGCGCCCGATAGGGTCAGCAACGGGCCGACCAGCAGGGCGGTTTTTTCAAGCATCGCGCCGACGATCTCGGCGAGGTCTTCCTTGCTGCGCCGGGCACGGCCGGAAATCACCGGGCCGAGCTGTGCGTAGATATGGCGTCCGCGCGCCTTGGCGTGTTCGCGTGATTCGAGCACGAGGAAGGCAGCACCCGATCCGCTGACGACGCCGCCGCCTTCCGAACCATCGCGCTGCCATACCGGCTTCCACGGGCCGCGATGCAGATAGCCGCCGAGTTCGTAGCCGAGCAGCATGTCGGAATGCTCGGTCTGGAATGCGCCGCCGACCAGCATGTGAGTCGACTGGCCCGAGCGGATGCGCGCCGCAGCCGTTTCCACGGCCGAGACGCCAGCACCTTCCTCGCCCATGAAGGTGCGGGACGAGCCGGTCACCTTGTGGACGATGGAGATGTTGCCGGCGAGCAGATTGGAAAGCTGCGCCAGGAACAGCGTCGGGCGCAGTTCGGTCGTCAGTTTTTCGTTGAGCAGCACGTCGCGGTCGTTGCGGCTTTCGGAAGCGGCGAGGATGGCGTTGTCGACCGTCTCGTCGCGCTCACCGCCGCCGGCAGCCACCACCATGTCCATGGTCGCGCAGAGCGCTTCATCGGCTTTGATACCGGCGTCGTCCAGCGCAAGGCCGGCCGTATAGGTGCCGAGCCGCTGCCAGGTTTCCATCTGGCGCTGGTCACCGCGCTTGGCGATCTGCAGGCCCCAGTCGATCTCCGGCAGGGGATGGATGGAATAAGGCGCATAGCGCGACGAATCGACAACCGGCTCAGCGCCGGCTGCGGTCAATTTCTGCCAATGCGCATCGGTGCCTTCGCCAAGCGAAGAGACAAGGCCGATACCGGTGATGACGACGTCGTGTGCGCTCATGGGCGGTTGTTGTCGGTCGGGCGGCCTGTCCCCGTCAAGGGGGTCAGACTGCTGCCTTTGCCGCGACGAGGCCGTCGATCTTGGCGCAGAGGTTCTTCATCAGGAAATATTCGTCGGTGGATGCCTTGCCGTCATTGACGTCCTGCGTCCACTTTTCCAGCGGCACCTTGATGCCGAATTCCTTGTCGATCGCGAACACGATGTCGAGGAAATCAAGGCTGTCGATGCCTAGATCGTCGATCGTGTGGCTTTCCGGGGTGATGGTGTCGATGTCGATCTCGCTCGTGTCGGCGATGATCTTGGCAACTTTCTCGAATGTCGTGGACACGGCTTTTCCTTCAAGTGCGGGCGGATTCCATCCGCGCATGTTTGTTCGGCTCTCTAATCCGTTTTTCCGGGCAGGAAAAGACCAAATCGGCCTTTACCGGCTAGGCGCAGGGGAAGCATGAGCAATTCCCATGCCATCAATTGAAGACGATTCGCCCCAGAATATGCAGTCCCTCACCCTCCGGGCGCACGATCACGGCCTCGCCTTCTCGCGCTGGCCCGCCGGTAAGTGCGGTGATATTTTCCAGATGTGTGACGAGAATAAGGTTGCCAGAGCCACTGTATGAGCGGATTTCCTGCATGACCGCCTCGTCCTGTGCCTTGAGCGTTGAACCATCCGGGGTGGGGCGGTCGAGTGCGGCGAAGGGTTCGACGATACGGTCGCCGAACGCCAAGCGGGCGGTTTCAAGCGCGTTGCAGTAGCGGCTGGACAATACGCGGTCGGTGGTGTCGGCGCGGGCTGCGAAAAGTGCGCCGATCTTGCGCGCCTGCTGCTTGCCGCGATCCGACAGATTTCGTTGCGTGCCGCATTTCTCGATGTCGAAACTGGTTGGCTCGCCGGTTCCGGGCGTCATTGCGTGGCGAAGAAGCACGACATGGCCGCCGTCGCGCAGCAATGCCCAGCCCGCTTCCGTGGCTTGTGCCGACGATAGCGAAAACAATAAAAACAAGGCGATGACGAATTTCTGCATGCGTAACCCTAACCCCACAAGAGGGATATAGGGATGCGAAACCATCATGAAAGGCAAGCCGGGCGAGATGTCGGTGGCGATTGCGCTAGAGCCTTCGCTCGCCTATCACGGAAAAAATGTCTCCTCTCGTCGAAACCGTCCTTTTCGTATTCGGACTTGTCGCGCTCGGCTATCTCGCCGGGCTGACCGGCTATTTGAAGTCTGAGGTGGGCGACGCGCTTTCGCAGTTCGCGGTCGGGGTCGCTCTGCCGATCCTGTTGTTCCGCACGATGGTGAGTGCCGATTTCCATGGCTCGGCGCCATGGGCGCTTTGGGCGACATATTTTACAGCGGTGGCGGTCGTCTGGACTGCCGGCCATCTCGTTATGACCAGAATATTCGGCCGCGATTCCCAGGCTGGCGTCGTTGGCGGCGTCGCCGCGTCCTTTTCCAACGTTCTTCTGCTTGGCATTCCGTTCATGCTCGGCGTGTTCGGGCAGGAGGGTTTTGAGATATTGTCTCTGATCATCTCGGTGCATCTGCCGACAATGCTTGCCGCCTCGATCATCCTCTTTGAGGTTTTCGGCGAAAAGAAAGATGGGCGTGTCCATCCATGGCGGGCGGTTCGTCATTTTTTGCGCAGGCTTTACAAGAATCCACTGATAGTCGGCATTTTTGCAGGTCTGGTGTGGCGCATAACTGGCGCGCCGCTGCCTAGTCTTGCGGCTCATTTGATCGACGCACTGGCTGATATTGCCGGCCCGATTGCTTTGTTCTCGATGGGGCTTGGCCTGCGCAAGTTCGGCATTTCGGGAAATGTCCGACCCGCGCTCGTCCTTTCGACGCTGAAACTCTTTCTCATGCCCGCAGTGGCGCTCGGCGCCGCCTGGCTTTTTGGACTGCCACCGCTGACTGCGAAGGTGGCAGTTGCGACTGCCAGCCTGCCGGCTGGCGTCAACTCCTACCTCATTGCCACCCAGTTCGGCACCGGGCAGGCGCTTGCCTCGAACCAGATGACCATCGCCACTGCCTGCGCCGTCGTTACAACGGCGCTGTGGCTGACGATCGCCCAGATAGTTTTCGGATAGCGCTGGACCACTCGGTCCATGGGCCAAGGCGATTGATCCAGCAGCACTCCCTAAGGTAAGAGGTGGCGCGATCGTCGATCGAGCCTATATTCAAGGCCAGACACGACGGCCCGCCGGGCGCTGCGTTCGTCCGGTTCATCGAATTCCAGAGGATCAGCGTGCTCTGACGCGCTGCACGAGAGGCGAGAACGATGTTGCAGAAAACCAGCCACTTCATGAAGCAGGCAAACCTCATCAACGGCGAATGGGTGCAGGCCGATTCCGGCAACACCATCGACGTGATCAACCCGGCGACGGGCCTCAAGATCGGCACCGTTCCGCGCTCTGGCGCTGCTGAAACTCGCCGCGCCATCGAGGCTGCCAGCGAGGCCTTCAAGACCTTCCGCAAGACCTCGGCGCTCGAGCGCTCCAAGTGGCTCCGCAAGCTGCATGACGCCATCATGGATAATCAGGACGCACTTGCCGAACTGCTTACGCTCGAGCAGGGCAAGTCGCTGACCGAAGCCAAGGGCGAAGTCGGTTCGTCGGCGGCTTACGTGCTGTGGTTCGCCGAAGAAGCACGCCGCGCCTATGGCGATGTCGTGCCGTCGCCATGGGCAGACCGCCGCATCCTTGTAACCAAGGAGCCCGTCGGCGTCATCGCCGCGATCACGCCGTGGAATTTTCCGTCCTCGATGCTGTCGCGCAAGATCGGACCCGCACTCGCCGCCGGCTGCACCGCGGTGGTCAAGCCTGCCTCGCAGACGCCTTACTCCGGTCTTGCCTGGGGTGCGCTGTGCGAAGAAGTCGGCATCCCGAAGGGCGTCGTTAACATCATCACCGGCTCGGCAGGCGAGATCGGCGACGAGATCTGCGCCAATCCGCTGGTCAAGAAAATTACCTTCACCGGCTCGACTGAGGTCGGCAAGATGCTGATCGAGAAGTCGGCCTCGACGGTCAAGAAGGTTTCGATGGAACTCGGCGGCAACGCGCCGTTCCTGGTCTTCGACGATGCCGATCTCGACCGCGCGGTCGAAGGCGCCATCACCGCGAAGTTCCGCAATTCGGGCCAGACCTGCGTTTGCACCAACCGCTTCTTTGTGCAGGCAGGCATCTATGACAAGTTCGTCGAGAAACTGGCCGCTGCCTCCAACAACCTCAAGGTCGGTCCCGGCCTGGAGGCCGGCGTGCAGCAGGGCCCGCTGATCGACGAAAAGGCTGTCGAGAAGGTCGAGGAATTCATCGCGGACGCGACCGCTAATGGCGGCAAGGTCGTTGCCGGCGGCAAACGCCATGCGTTGGGCGGTTCCTTCTTCCAGCCGACCGTCATTGCCAACGCCACGCCGAAAATGAAGTTCATGAAGGACGAGATTTTTGGTCCCGTCGCACCCGTCTTCAAGTTCGAAACCGAAGAAGAAGGCGTGGCGCTCGCCAACGATACCGAATTCGGTCTCGCTTCCTACTTCTACACCGGCGATCTGGGTCGCGCCTTCCGCGTGATGGAAGGCCTGAAATACGGCATGGTCGGCGTCAATGAAGGCCTGATCACCACACCGGAAGCGCCGTTCGGCGGCGTCAAGGAATCGGGCCTCGGCCGCGAAGGTGGCCATCAGGGCATGGATGACTATCTCGACACCAAATATGTCTGCATCGGCGGCCTCGGCCTCTGATCTGCGTCAGGCATTGACCGTCCGATGGGACGCATGGTGCCTCGATAATTGAAATCGATCGACAACCCCAGAAACCGGTTCCGGTTTCTGGGGTTGTTTGTTAGAGCGCTTGTCTGGCATAGCCATCCAGGCGGCCGGATTCGTGCCTGATCGGAGGGGATATGGCGAACGGCGAAGTCTTCGGCACAACGGGCGACGGCAAGCCTGTTCAGCGGCTTTCGATCGCTTCGGGCGGGCTTACGGCAAACATCATCACCTGGGGCGCGGTCGTTCAGGACCTGCGCCTGGCCGATCACGATGCGCCGCTGGTGCTCGGTTTTGAGCGTTTCGAGGATTATCTCGCATCGCCCGGTTACTTCGGCGCCATAGCCGGGCGTCATGCCAACCGCATCCGCGACGGGCGCTTCATGCTTGATGGCAAGCGTTTCCAGATCGATCAGGGCAAGCCCGAGGCGCATGGCCTGCATGGCGGCTCGGAAGGGTACTTCACCAGAGTCTGGGATGTGATTGATAATGGGCGGGATTTCGTCACGCTCGGCCTGCACGATCCCGACGGCGCGATGGGCTTTCCTGGTTCACTGGACGCGCGCTGCACCTATCGCATCAAGGGGTCCGGCACACTTTCGGTCGAACTCACGGCGACCAGCGACGAGCCGACGCTGTGCAATCTGGCGCAGCATTCCTATTTCAATCTCGACAATGGCGGCAGCGGCGACATTCTCGATCATCGCCTGATGCTCGGCGCTGCTGCCTATCTTCCGGTGGATCAGAAACTCATCCCCACTGGGGTTGTGCAGCCAGTCGAAGGCACGCAATTCGATTTCCGGCAGGCCCGCCCATTGTGCGCCACCAAGGGTGAGGCGCAGATCGACTACGACAACAATTTCTGCCTTGCCGCGGCGCGTGGGCCGTTAAAACAGGCTGCGTGGCTGCAAGGCGCTTCCTCGGGCGTCGAGATGGAGGTCTGGACGACTGAGCCAGGCATCCAGCTCTATATCGGTCAGTTCGTCGCGCCCGAAGCCAAGGGGCTCGGCGGACGCCGCTACAAGGCCTATTCAGGTCTGTGCCTTGAGGCACAGACCTGGCCGGATTCGCCCAATCGGCCGTACTTCCCACAGGCCGTGCTGCGGCCGGGGGAAACCTACCGGCAGGTGACAGAATACCGGTTCCGGGCAGGCTGATCTTACCGATCGAATGCCAGTTTCAAAATATCGAAGGGCGCCAGCGCGCCGCGCACCTGCACGACCGCTCCAGCCACGCGATGGGCGCGCTTCACGGCGTCTGTCGGCGCAATGCCGAGCAGGCGGGCCGACAGGTAGGCGCCGTTGAAGCTGTCGCCCGCACCGGTCGTGTCGACCGGCAGGACGGAGACCGCTGGGACCGAGACGGTGTTCTCGTAATGCGAGATGAGGGCGTCGTGCTCGCCGTTCTTGACGACGATCTCCGCGACGCCGGCCTTCTCTAGCCGCGCGATAGTGACTTCGGGCGAAGCATCCCCGTAAAGTTCCTGCTCGTCGGGAAAGGTCGGCAGGGCGATATCCGTCACTTTCAGCGCTTCGCCGATCGCTTCGCGAGCGGTGGCAACGTCCGGCCAGAGGCGTGCGCGATAGTTTGGATCGAAGGCGATATGGCAGCCATGCGCCCGCGCCGTCGCGATGGCCTGCAGCAGCGTGCGCCTGGCTGCGGGCTCCAGAATTGCCAAAGTGATTCCGGAAAAGTACGCAAGTGACCGATTTTCAAGGCTTTTTGCCAATGCGGCGGCATTGCTGGCGAGCTGGCGCGCGGCGGCGTCACCCCGCCAATAGGTGAAGGATCGCTCCGCCCCCGTCAGCTTGATCGCATAGAGGCCGGGGCGGGCGCCGGGAATGACCGGGCTCGAAGCGATGCCGATATCGTGCTCGCGAAAGAAGGCGATCTGGTCGGTCGAGAAGGGGTCGTCGCCGAAGGCCGAGACGAAGTCGACGTGATGGCCCGGGCTCAAGGCGCGCATCGCCCACAGCGTGTTGAACGTGTCGCCGGCGAAACCCATGCGCCAGACCTGCGAGCTTTGCCCCGACAGTTCGATCATGCATTCGCCGATCGCTGCAATGCCGTTTGTCATCCCTATCTCCTCTCGCCGCTCCGACGTTTTAGCGTGTCGAGGGTGTACTGGCTACTTCCCTGATATGGAAGGATATTTGGCTGCTTTTCGTTACTGTCTTCACAGACTAACGTGCCGCTTGCGCAAACGGGATTCGGCGAGGAGTGCGAAAATGATTTCCAACTGGCGTTATCTCGTCGCGATCATCGGCATTGCGGCCATCGCTGCCATCGCTTTCTCCAAGATGCACATGGAGCCGCCGCCGTCCGAACTCGACCTTGCACGCTCCAAACCGAGCGAAAAGGGTATTTATGCCGTCTCGATTGACCCGGAGGCGGGGGAGGTGAAGCAGGGCGAGCTTCACAACTGGATCGTTGCGTTGAAAACGCCGGACGGGAAGGCCGTCGACGGTGCGAAGATCGCGGTCGATGGCGGCATGCCGCAGCATGGTCACGGCCTGCCGACGGCGCCGCAAATGACCGGCGAGCTTGGTGAGGGCCGCTACCGCATTGAAGGCGTGAAATTCAACATGGGCGGCTGGTGGGAGCTGAAATTCGCCATTGCTGCGCCGCAAGGTGATGATCACGTGGTGTTCAATCTGGTGCTCTAGCCATGCGCCGTCTCCTTTCGTCAGTTTCCATCGCCGTGATTGTCGCGGCTGGGTTGCTGACAGCGTGCAAGCCGCCGGAGTTGACCGAGGCGGAGAAGAAGACGGTTGCCTCCCTGTCGCTTTCGGCACTGCCGCCGCTACCGCCTGATCCGACCAACAAATATGCCGATCTGCCGGCCGCCGCCGCCTTCGGGGCGACGTTGTTCTTCGAACAGCGGATGAGCATCGATGGCGTGGTGTCATGCGCCACCTGCCATCAGCTCGACCGGCAGTTCCAGGACGACCTGCCGCTGGCCAAGGCCATCGGCACCACCGATCGCCGCACAATGCCGCTGGCCGATGTGGCGCGCAGCCCGTTCCTGTTTTGGGATGGCCGACGCGACAGCCTGTGGGCGCAGGCGCTGACGCCGCTGGAGGAGCCCCGCGAGCACGGCGGCAACCGCACCTTCCATGCGCATTTCATCAAGGCTCATCTCGCCGACCGCTACGAGCGGATTTTCGGACCGTTGCCCGATCTTTCCGCCTTGCCGGCAAATGCCGGGCCTCTCGGCAACGATGCCGAAAAGGCTGCCTGGGCTGAAATGAGCGAGGACCAGCGGCAGGCGGTCAACCGCGTATTCTCCAATCTCGGCAAGGCGATAGCCGCTTTCGAGCGCACGATCGTTCATGAAAAAACGCGCTTCGACCGCTTTGCCGATGCCATTGCCGCCAGGAAGACGCCCGAAAGCGATGCGGCACTTTCCGACGAAGAAATCTATGGCTTGCGGCTTTTCACCGGCAAGGCGAACTGCATCGAGTGTCATAACGGCCCGCGCTTCACCGACGACCATTTCCACAATACCGGCATTCCCGCCGTCGCCGGCCTGCCGGAAGATCTGGGTCGCGAGACGGCGGTGAAGCAGGTTCAGGACGACCCGTTCAACTGCCTCGGCGCCTACAGCGATGCCGGCCCGGAAGCCTGCGGCGAGCTTCGCTTCATGGTGACCTCCGGCCCGCAACTCACGCGCGCCTACAAGACGCCATCGCTGCGGGGTGCCGGAGGGAGGCCGCCTTATATGCATGCCGGCCAGATCAAGCGGCTCGAGGATGTCATCGACCACTATGTCCGCGCGCCGGCAAGCCCGAGCGGAAAATCGGAAGTCGTGCCGCTGTCGATCTCGGAGCGCGAGCGGGCGGCGTTGATCGCTTTCCTGAAGACGATCTCCGACTAACGATCCTTCACCGTCTCCATGGCCACGAAGGTCGATGTCTGCGCGACGTGGGGCAAGGCCGAAATGCGCTCGCCCAGCACGCGGCGATAGGCGGCGATGTCGGTGGTGCGGACTTTCAGCAGGTAGTCGAAACTTGCCGCCATCATGTGGCATTGCTCGATCTCGCGCACGGCTTGCACCGAACGGTTGAAGGCATCGAGTGCTGCAGAGCGCGTGTCCGACAATTTCACCTGCACGAAGGCGACATGGCCTTCGCCCATGCGTTCGCGGTCGATCACCGCCGAATAGCCGCGGATGAAGCCGTCCTGCTCCAGCCGCCGCACGCGTGCCTGCACCGGCGTTTTCGAGAGGCCGACCTGCGCGGCAAGTTCGGCCATGGAAAGCCGGCCGTCGCGCGAAAGTGCTGCCAGGATGTTGCGGTCGATGCGGTCCAGTTGGTCTTTTGACATTCGAAATGAAGTCCAGAGATGTAGGAAACTGACTAATCTATAGTCTATTTAGGCTTTCTAGCGCAATATTTTGGACCGATTGAAAAACGGGGTTATGATAGATCTCGAAGCCGTCTCCAAACCGTTTCAGCGCCAGCAGGATGTCCATGACCGCTCCATTGCTCGACACCATTCGTACCCAGATACGCGCCAACTATCTGCCCGACGAAGACGAGGCTCTGGCCCGGCTTGTCGAGACGGCGAGGCTGAGCAAGACCGAGCGCAAGGCGATCACGGCGCGGGCGGTGCAACTGGTCAAGGCGGTGCGCGGCTCCACCGATCCGCGGCTGATGGAAGTGTTTCTGTCCGCCTACGGCCTCTCCACCAAGGAAGGCGTGGCGCTGATGTGCCTGGCCGAAGCGCTGCTGCGCGTGCCCGACACGCAGACCATGGACGACCTGATCCAGGACAAGATCGCCCCGCATGACTGGTCGGCACATTCGGGCGGGTCGAGCTCGATCTTCGTCAACGCCTCGACATGGGCGCTGATGCTGACCGGCCGGGTGCTGGACGAGGGCGAGGACGGCATTGCCGGCACGCTGCACAACATGGTGCGCCGGCTTGGCGAGCCGGTCATCCGCAAGGCTGTGGCAGCGGCCATGCGCGAAATGGGCGAGCAGTTCGTGCTTGGCCGCACCATCGCCGAGGCCGTCAAGCGCGGCCGCTCGATGACCGCCAAGGGCTATCTCTATTCCTACGACATGCTGGGCGAGGCGGCTCGCACCGAGGCCGATGCGCTGCGCTATCATCGCGCCTATGCCGACGCGATCTCGTCGCTCAACAGCGGCTCGAACAGCCCGGATATCCGCACCAATCCGGGCATTTCGGTGAAGCTGTCGGCGCTCCATCCACGCTACGAAGTGGCGCAGAAGGAGACCATGCTGCCGGTGATGGCCAAGCGCCTGCTGTCGCTGGCGGTCGCGGCGCGTCACGCCCGCATGGGGCTCAACATCGACGCTGAAGAGGCCGACCGGCTCGACCTGTCCCTCGATGTCATCGAGCGCGTTCTGGCCGATCCGGAACTGGAAGATTGGGATGGTTTCGGCGTGGTCGTACAGGCCTATGGCCCGCGCTGCGCCTTCGTCATCGACTGGCTCCATGCGCTGGCCAAGCGGCTCGACCGCCGCATCATGGTGCGGCTGGTCAAGGGCGCTTACTGGGACACCGAGATCAAGCGCGCGCAGACACTCGGCCTCGATGGCTATCCGGTGTTCACGCGCAAGGTCAATACCGACGTTTCCTACATCGGCTGCGCCAAGAAGCTGCTGTCGATGACTGACCGCATCTACCCGCAATTCGCCACCCACAATGCGCATACGGTTGCGGCGATCCTGGCGATGGCGCCCGACCGCGATTGCTTCGAGTTCCAGCGTCTGCACGGCATGGGCGAATCCCTGCACGAGACTGTGCGCAAGACCGAGGGCAGCCGCTGCCGCATCTATGCGCCCGTCGGTGCACATTCCGATCTGCTCGCCTATCTCGTCCGCCGCCTGCTCGAAAACGGCGCCAATTCCTCCTTCGTGCATCAATTGACCGACGAGGACGTGAAGCCCGAAGACATCGCGCGCGATCCGATCGAGGCTGTTGAAACGCAGGGTCTGGCGGCGAACCCGGCCATTGCGCGGCCCTCCGAGATTTTCGGAGCAGGGCGGCTCAACGCCAAGGGGTTTGATATCACCGACCCGGTGACGCTGGCGGCTATCGACAAGGCCAGGCTGGACTTCGCCACGCCTGAGCGCTGGGCGGCAAAGCCTGTCACGCGCGCTGCCGGCTATGGCAGCCAGCGCAAGCTCGTCAATCCGGCCAAGCCGGGCGATATTGTCGGCACGGTGCACGAAGCTGCTGCCAAGCAGGTGTCAACGGCCGTGCGCATCGCGGTGGAAGTGCAGCCGGCCTGGGCAAAGCGCCCGGTTGGCGAGCGGGCAGCGATCCTGCGCCGTGCCGCCGATCTCTACGAGACCAATGCCGTCGAGTTCTTCGCGCTGGCGACGCGCGAGGCCGGCAAGTCGCTCGCCGATGGCGTGGCGGAAGTGCGCGAGGCAGTCGACTTCCTGCGCTATTACGCTGCCGAGGCCGAAAAGGCCGAGGCGGGCACGGTCGCGCGCGGCGTCATCGCCTGCATCTCGCCATGGAATTTCCCGCTGGCGATCTTCACCGGCCAGATTGCGGCAGCGCTGGTCACTGGCAACAGCGTGGTTGCCAAGCCGGCCGAGCAGACGCCGCTGATCGCTGCGCGCGCGGTTGAACTGCTGCGCAAGGCCGGCATTCCCGAAGATGTCATCCAGCTTCTGCCGGGCGACGGCCCGTCGGTCGGTGCGCCGCTGACTGCCGATCCGCGCATTGCCGGCGTCTGCTTCACCGGCTCGACCGAGGTCGCCAAGCTGATCGAGAAGCAACTGGCCGAGACGGCGGCACCCGACGCCATGCTGCTTGCCGAAACCGGCGGCATGAATGCGATGATCGTCGATTCCACCGCTTTGCCCGAGCAGGCAGTGCGCGACATCGTCGCCTCCGCTTTCCAGAGTGCGGGCCAGCGTTGTTCGGCGCTGCGCATTCTCTATGTCCAGAAGGACGTCGAGAAGAAGATGCTGGAAATGCTGGAAGGCGCGATGAAGGCGCTGAGCGTCGGCGATCCGTGGTCGATCTCGACCGATGTCGGGCCGGTCATCGATGAGGAGGCGCAGAATTCCATCCGCGATTATTGCGGCAAGATGGAAGGCAAAGGCCGCCTGATCGCCAAGCTCGATGCGCCGGCAAGTGGCCGTTTCGTTGCGCCACACGTCTTCCGCGTAAAAGGCATCGAGGAGATGGAGCGCGAGATTTTCGGGCCGGTGCTGCATGTTGCGACATTCGAAGCCGACGATCTCGACAAGGTCATTTCCGCCATCAATGCAAAGGGTTACGGCCTGACCTTCGGCCTGCACACACGCATCGAAGGGCGCGTGCAGCATCTTGTCGATCGCATTCATGCCGGCAATATCTATGTCAACCGCAACCAGATCGGCGCAGTCGTCGGCTCCCAGCCTTTCGGCGGCGAGGGGCTTTCTGGCACTGGACCCAAGGCTGGCGGGCCGCATTATCTGCGCCGTTTCCGCAAAGCGGAAGGTGCCTCTGCCGTCGAGGCCGAAGGCAAGCTGCTTTCAGCCGCCGATCTTGCCGAGCAGTTTCCCGATGCAACGCTGGGCGGCTGGAATGTTGCTGCCGACCGCATCATGGTTCTGCGGAAGCACCTGCGCGGCAAGGGTTCGGCCGGCATCGCGGCAGCTGCGGCCATCGACTACGGGCAGATCGATCTGCCTGGACCGACGGGCGAGGCCAACACGCTGGCGCTGAACCCGCGCGGCCGTGTCCTGTGTCTTGGCCCGGACGGCGAAACACTTCTTGCACAGGTCATCCAGGCGCTTGCCGCCGGTAATGCCGTGCTGGCGGTCGCGCCCGGTGCTTCGGTGGCCGTCAATGCGCTTACCGGCAAGGGCTTGCCGATCATGGCAATCGACGGCGTGGCGTCTGCGGCTTCGTTGAAGTCACTCGGCGTCGATGTCGTCGCCTTTTCCGGTTCGCCGGAGCGGGCGCGGGAAATCCGGCAGGCGCTGGCGGCGCGGAAAGGGCCGATCGTGCCCTTGATCAGCGAAGTGCTTTATCCCGCAGCCTACGCGCATGAGCGCGCCGTATGCGTCGACACGACTGCTGCCGGCGGCAATGCGAGCTTGTTGGCGGGAGCGTGATTACACTTCTTCCGGCGCGCAACCAAAACGCAGCAGGTTGCCGTGCGGGTCGTGGACGTAGAATTCCTTCATGTTCCACGGCCTGACAGTGAACGGGCTCAGTTTCTCCACGCCGCGGCGTGAAAACTCGGCATGCAACGCCGGCACCTCGCCGCCGCGAATGTAGCAGGACGAAACCTCAGGCAGCGCGCGGTCGGCGGTATACCAGAAATGAATTTCCATCTCGCCGCGCCGGACGATCAGATAGTCTTCCATTTCCGGCTGGATGACCTCGAAGCCAAGCCGGTCGCGATAGAAATCCCGGCTCGCCCTGATGTCGGGCGAGGGCAGGACCGGGATCGTCCGTGCGAAATCGATGGCTTCGGCCATTTCAGGCGCCTTCGACGACCGAGAATCCCTCGAACTGAGGATGGCCGATATAGGCGGGTTTGGTCGCACCGGCGTTCTTGTGGGCGGCGCGGAAGTTTTCCGACTTCGTCCAGGCGACAAAATCCTCGTAGCTTGCCCAGACCGTGTGCGAGGCAAACAGGGTATAGCCTTCAGCCTCGTTCAAAGACCCGCGCAGGAGATGAAACTCCTTGAACCCGGTCATTTCCGAAAGCTTCGAATCCCGGCCTTTCCAGACATTCTCGAAAGCCTCTTCCGAGCCTGCCTGCACCTTGAAGCGGTTCATTGCGATATACATTTTCGTCTCTTTCAGATGTTGCGCCGGGAAGGCGCATGTTCTCTTGGCGCATTGCGCGCTTCGTCGGTGGTCGGAAACCTGATTACCCCATCCGGCGTCTCGGAGCCAAGTTTCGTGACCGGGTTCGGACCTGCCTGAACCGATCCCGTGTCCTGATGGTGGCCAATATCCACGACATTTGAATTCTGTGCGGTCACATTTTCGCGCCCGCGCAGAAGCGCGAGCAATTCAGGTCTAAGGCCGTCGCCGCGTGAGGTGGCGAGGCTGTGAAGTCCGGTCAATGGCAGCATGAAGGTCTTTCCTCATTGAAGTTCGGCATGCGGCCATAGAGCCCGGCAGCGGGAAGAGCCGTCACACGCCGAAGGCTATTCCGGTTTTCGTTTCTGTCTTGAGCTGGCGCATGCAGGCGGCGGGCTCGACGCCTTCGCCGGCGCACTCCGTCGCGTGATTGATCAGCACCCGGCTGATCTTGCCGCAATCGGCCCCAGTGAGATCGAAGCGGGTCACCTTGGTCTTGCCTACCGGCAGTTCCTTGAAATCGAGGACTGTCAGGCGGTCAACGACGCCGCTTTCATTGAACAGCGCGATCTCGAAGGCCGCCCTGGAGAGTTCGGAGCCGAGCGCGTTATTGACCACGAAGGTCAGCCGGCAGCCCTTGTCGGAGGGCTGGGCGCCGTTCAGTTCGAGGGTCAGGGCAGGCGCCGGCGCGGTTTCCTGAGAATGCGCTGAGGCAATCGGCAGGCATGAAATCGCCGCGGCTGCGACGATGAGACGGGCTGAAGTCAGGGTGGTGTTCATGGATATCCCCAATTGGCTGGTCTGGTCGTTTCAAAAAACTCACCGGCGAATGGCTTCGCCGGTGAGCGCTGGAGTGTCGCCTCGTTCCGGGAGGTCAGAACTGGAACTGCGTCGACACGTGGAATGTCCGGCCCTGGCCGGAGCCGATGGTGCTCAGCGCCGGTGTGTATTGCTTGTCGAACAGGTTGGTGACCTTGAAAGCCACATCCACATTCTCGTTGACCTTGTAGTTCGTGAACAGGTCGACGGTCGTGTAGCTCGGCGTCTTCACGTTGATCGGCGTGAAGGTCGGATCATTGGCATTGCCGACATTCGTCACCCCGTTCGAGACATAGTTGACCCGTGTGCCGACCTCCAGCTTCTGCTTGAGGAAGCGCCCACCGAGTGTCAGAGCGACGATGTCGTCCGGCAGGTAGCTCAGCGCCCCAAGGCCCGGCTGCTGGCTCGGCAG
Source organism: Mesorhizobium sp. CCNWLY176 (assembly GCF_037153935.1). Classification (NCBI taxonomy): domain Bacteria; kingdom Pseudomonadati; phylum Pseudomonadota; class Alphaproteobacteria; order Hyphomicrobiales; family Phyllobacteriaceae; genus Mesorhizobium; species Mesorhizobium sp. CCNWLY176. Next base: position 246,823 of record NZ_JBBBDZ010000007.1, on the reverse strand, counting down.
CTTGGTGTCGGTGTGCGTGTAGGCGATACCACCGAAAGCCAGGCCGAGATCATAGGTAGCGGCAAGCTCGATGCCGCTCTGGCGTGCTTCACCCGGAACATTCACATATTCGAACATGAAGAACTGCGGATTGAAGCGGGCCGCGATGAAATCCTCGACCTTCATGTTGTAGTAGCTGGCCTTGACCCGCAGGCTGTCATCGGCAGTGAACAGGCCGTCGCGTTTCACATTGACGCCGACTTCCCATCCCTTTTGCGATTCGGGCTTCAGGTCTGGATTGGGCAGGAAGCTTGCCGAAGTGCCGCCGGGATGATCGCCGCCGACCATGGTTTCCTGCACGGTTGGTGCGCGCATCGACTGCGAATAGGTGACATAGGGCTGAAACCAGTCGAGTGGTTTGACCGCCAGCGTTACCTTCGGATTGAGCGCCCCCTTCGACTGGTCGACGGTATAGGCGCCACCCGCACGGGGCCCTGCATCGGCTGTTCCGTCCAGATTGTAGAAGTCGTAACGCAGCGCGCCGACCAGTTCGAACATGCCGTAGGTGAAGGTGTTTTCCGAAAACACCGCACCGGTGCGGCTGTGGGCATTGGCGGGGTTCACGCCGCCATTGATCGAGGTGACCTTGTCCGTAAAATATTCAACGCCGTTTTCGGACTTCACCGCGATCTCACCGAAATCCATCAGCGAGGTGTTGGACACGTCGAACCCGACACCGCGGTCATTGATCTTGCGTCCTACGGAGGTCGCAAATGGCGATGTACTTTTTAGATATTCCATCTGGATGTCGTTGTAGTAGCCGTTGACCTTGAGATGGATCAGGTCGTTTCCTGTCGGGTCGTAACGATAATTGGCAGTCGCCGTGCGATTCTTGACCTGCTGCTCGTAGGAGTTGGCGGTGAAATCATTCTGGTAGAAGATGCCGCCGAGCGAGAGGCGGTGATCCTCGCCGAAGCCGAAATCGGCCTTCAACAGGCCCGACACCAGATCCTGCCCGGTATATGGCACAGTCTCACCGTCACCGTTCTTGAAGTCGTTGGAATCGCGCTTGCTGATTGCCGCTGCAAGTCCGACCGCATCCCGCTTCACACCGCCCGCCAGCATTTCGGAGAAGCCGACGCCGTTGCTGCCCCAGGAGGCGCGGCCGAGCAGGCCGTATTCCTGGCCGTCACGCACGATGTCCTCGACGCCGATGGTGCGGAAATTGACAGAGCCGGCCAAGCCGCCGCCGCCCGCCGTTGAAACAGCGCCGCGCTCGACATCGATCTCTGTCAGGAAGTTGGGATCGACATAGGTGAAGCCGCCGGCCTCATGGCCGGTGAAGCGGAAGCTCTGGCGCACGCCGTCGATCATCGAATTGACGCGGCCCGAACCTTCGAAGCCGCGAATGTTGACGGCAATGCCCGGCTGCTGCGGGTTTTCGCGGGTAAACGTCCCTGGCACCGAGCGCAGAACGTCGTCGAGGTTTTCACGCCCGAGCTTTTCGAGCGTCTTCTTGTCGACTTTGCCGACGCTCGCCGGGACGTCCTCCGGCTCGCCAGTGCCGTCTCCGGCACCTGCTCGCCCGCTGGTGATGACAACGCGCTCAAGCTGCGTCACGCGATCCTGCTTTTCGGCCTCGTTCGTTTCCTGGGCTCTTGCCCCGATTGTTCCGACCAATACGGTCACTGCCGCTCCGCCAAGCAGAACAGCCATATTTCGTGCCACCAGCCCCATGTCCCAAAGCTCTCCGGTATGTGTTTCATGCGTGCTGGCTCGGTGCTTGCTGGCATTTTTTCATTGATGCCGGAGTGATTTAAATCTTGACTAGTTTACTCCGGTATTGCACTGACTATTGAACATGATGTTTTGAGTCAAGATTGATTTCAAGGCCGGAACAGAGGTCGTCCGACAGGGGAGGCCAAGTTCCAAAACGAAAGGGTCCGACGACCATGAACAGCCACAATCACCAGGACTTCCACCACCGCAACCGGCGGCCTTTCAACGAAGCGCCGCGGCGTCCCGAACCGCAGCATTTTCCGACACGCACAGTCTTGAGTTCATCGCTCTTCAACGGTGACCACGAGATCGGCATCGACCATGGCGGATCGCTCTACCGGCTGAAGATCACCCGCCAGGGCAAGCTCATCCTCAACAAGTAAGCTCAGGACTTTTCCATGGACGCTCGCGTTAAACCCGCGCCACAAGCAATCCGTCTGGCGAGAGCCGACAATCCCAAAATGCGCGAACGCGATCTCGCAAGCCAACTCGGCATCTCCGAGGCCGAGTTGGTTGCGGCGCATTGCGGCGAGGGGGTCGTTCGCGTGGAGCCCCGCGTCAATGACCTGCTGACCGGCCTCGAGTCCGTCGGCGAGGTGATGGCGCTGACCCGCAATGAAAGTGCCGTCCATGAAAAAATCGGCATCTACGACAAGGTCGTAACCGGCAACCACAATGCCATGGTGCTCGGCGAAAACATCGACCTGCGCATCTTCCCGAATGTCTGGGCGCATGGTTTTGCCGTTGAGAAGCGCGATGGCGGCGAAATCCGCCGCAGCCTGCAATTCTTCGACAAGGAAGGCGAGGCGGTGCACAAGGTGCATCTGCGCGGCACCTCCAATCTCTATGCCTATCAGAAGCTCGTGGCCGATCTCGCCTCCGTCGATCAGAGCGAGACGGTGAACCTTAGCTATGAAGATAACACAGAAACCGAGGCTGCCTCGGCGGAGGTTTCAACCAGCATCGACGATTTGCGCGATCGCTGGAGCAAGCTTACCGACACGCATCAGTTCTTCGGCATGTTGCGCACATTGAAACTGTCGCGCCAGCAGGCCGTTCGGATGGTGGGGCAGGACTATGCCTGGCTGGTCGACAACGATGCGTTGGCCGCGATGCTGCATCATGCCGCCGAGGGCGAGACGCCGATCATGTGCTTTGTCGGCAATCGCGGCTGCATCCAGATCCATTCCGGCCCGGTGAAAAACATCAAGCCGATGGGGCCGTGGATCAACATTCTCGATGAAACCTTCCATATGCATCTCAGGATGGACCACCTTGCCGAGGTCTGGGCGGTGCGCAAGCCGACCAAGGACGGTCACGTCACCTCGCTCGAGGCCTACGGTGCCGACGGGAAGATGATCATACAGTTCTTCGGCAAGCGGCACGAAGGGCAGAGCGAGCGCGAGGACTGGCGCTTCATTGCCGAGAACCTGCCGCGCATTCCGGCTTCGACGGCGGCCTGAGGGGCAGTTCCATGACCATCTTCAATCGTATTGCCCGCGGCGCATGTGCTGCTTTCGTGGCTGCGTCCGTCATCGGCGCAGCGACAGTCGCATCCGCGGAAGAAGGCAAGGCCGTATTTCCCGACACGTCGCGGCTCGTTTCCATCGGTGGATCGATAACGGAAATCGTCTATGCGCTGGGCGAGGAGGGCAAGCTGATCGCCCGCGATTCGACCGGCACGTACCCCGAGGCGGCGAAAGCGCTGCCAGATGTCGGCTATATGCGGGCGCTGTCTCCCGAAGGCGTGCTGTCGGTCAATCCATCCGGCATTCTGGCGCTTGCCGGCAGCGGTCCGAAGGAAGCCGTTGATGTCCTGAGGAAAGCCAGCGTCACCTTCATCGAAGTGCCTGAAACTTTCGATCATACTGGAATCCTGGAAAAAATCCGGGTCGTCGGCAAGGCGCTGGGTGCCGACGCCAAGGCCGACGCTCTCGAAGCCTCTGTCGATGCCGATCTCAAGGAGGCCGAAAAACTCACCGCCGATGTGAAAGAGCGCAAACGCGTGCTGTTCATCCTCAGCATGCAGGGCGGCAAGATACTGGCTGCCGGCAGCGACAATGCCGCAGACGGCATCATCAAGCTGGCGGGCGGCGTCAATGCCGTCGAAGGTGTGCCGGGTTACAAGCAGCTTTCCGAGGAAGCGGTGGTGACCGCCAAGCCGGACATCATTTTGATGATGAACCGCGGCGGTGATCATTCGGCCGCCGCTGACGATCTCTTTGCCCATCCGGGCATCGCGTCTACGCCGGCGGCCGAGAACAAGAGACTGGTGCAGATGGATGGCAGCTACCTGCTCGGCTTCGGCCCGCGCACCGCTGGCGCCATTCGTGATCTTGCCGTCGCCCTTTATGGCGACGCGATCAAGGACTGAACGGAAAGACCGTGGCGGATACATTGGCCGACAGGTTCGGCAACATTGAAAAACGAGCCGCAGCGGGCGACCGCTCGGCGCGCGCAAAGTTTGCGATCGGTCTTCTGTGCCTCTTGCTTGCGCTGACCGTATTGTTCAGCCTTGCCTCCGGCGCATCGGATGCTTCGGCCATCACCGTCGTGCGCGACTGGCTGTTTCCGTCGCTGTCGGACGGTTCTGCCTTGTCCGCGCGCGACCGCATCATCGTCTATGACATCCGCCTGCCGCGCGTCATTCTCGGCGTGCTGATCGGGGCTGCCCTTGCTGTGTCCGGGACGGTCATGCAGGGCCTGTTCCGCAATCCGCTGGCCGATCCCGGCCTCGTCGGTGTCTCATCGGGTGCCGGCCTTGGCGCGATCGTCATCATCGTGCTCGGCGGCACGGTGCTCGGGCCGGTGCTGGCGATATTCGGCATCTACACGCTGCCGCTTGCCGCCTTCTTCGGTGGCCTGGCGACAACCTTGCTGCTCTATCGCGTTGCGACCAGGCGCGGCCAGACATCCATCGCCACGATGCTGCTTGCAGGCATCGCACTTGGCGCGTTGACGGGGGCGCTGTCCGGCATCCTCGTCTATCTCGCCGACGACCGGCAGCTTCGTGATCTGACCTTCTGGGGGCTCGGCTCACTGGCGGGCGCGACCTGGACCAAGATTGCAGCGGCCGGGCCGATCATCGTGCTTGTGCTGATCGTCTCGCCGTTCCTGGCGCGCGCGCTCAACGCGCTGGCGCTGGGTGAGGCGACTGCCAACCATCTTGGCATTCCGGTTCAACGCTTCAAGAATGTAGCGATCGTCGCGGTCGCTGCGGCCACCGGCGCTTCGGTTGCCGTCAGCGGCGGCATCGGCTTCGTCGGCATCGTCGTGCCGCATCTGCTGCGCCTGCTGATCGGGCCGGACAACCGCTATCTGCTGCCGGCTTCCGCACTGCTGGGCGCGTCCATGCTGCTCGTTGCCGATGCCATCAGCCGCACCATCGTCGCGCCGGCGGAGCTGCCGATCGGCATCATCACGGCGTCCGTCGGCGGGCCGTTCTTCCTATGGATATTGCTGCGCAAGCGCGGCCTCCTGGATCTCTAGAGGCGAAGATCATGATCGAAGCCCGCGACGTCTCCGTATCCATAGGTGCCAAGCGCATCATCTCGAATGTCGATTTCGATATGAGGCCGGGCGAGGTGGCGGCGATCGTCGGGCCGAACGGTTCGGGCAAGACGACTTTTCTGAAGGCTCTTACGGGAGAGTTGCCCTACAGCGGCAAAATCGCCCTCAACAATCGCAACCTCTCTGGTTTGAAATCCTGGGAGGCCGCTGCCATGCGCGCGGTGCTGCCGCAGGCGACGGCACTTTCGTTCCCGTTCACGGTGCGTGAAATCGTCAAGCTCGGGCTTCTGGGTGGACGTTCCGGCGCGCTGCCGGGTGAGGACGACCGCCTGCCGGAGCGGGCGCTGTCGCGCGTCGATCTCGACGGCTTCGCTGGGCGCTACTATCAGGAGCTTTCCGGCGGCGAGCAGCAACGGGTCCAGCTTGCCCGCGTGCTCTGCCAGGTCTGGGCGCCGGTGCTGGATGGCAAGCCGCGCTATCTGTTCCTCGACGAGCCGGTTTCCAGCCTCGATATCAAGCACCAGCTCATCATCATGAACATCGCCCGCGATTTCGCCCGGCGCGGCGGCGGGGTGGTGGCGATCCTGCACGACCTCAACCTGACGGCGATGTTTGCCGACCGCATCTTCGTCATGCATCGCGGCAGACTGGCAGCCGCCGGCTCGCCGCAGGATGTGCTCAGCGACGAGCTGATCTCGAAGGTGTTCGAATGCAAGCTGAAGGTTGGCGCGCTGCCTGCCGGCAACGTGCCGTTCGTGCTCCCGCAATCGGCGGGGCTTTAGGCTCGACTGCTAAGCAGCAGGCGCGCGGCGCTCGACCAGAAGATCGATGCCGAGCAGGTTGCGCACATTAGGCCGTGCCTTGACCAGGTCGGCAATCGTGTAGCCTGCCAGCACTTCGAAGAAGGCGTTCAGTGCTTCTCGCAGCGCCGAGTTCAACGCGCAGCTGTCGACCAGCGGGCATTCGGCCGCATCGTTCTCGAAGCATTCGGCCATGGCGAAATTCTCTTCCGTCACGCGCACTACGTCGAACAGATTGATCTTGTCGGCAGCGCGACCGAGCCGGACGCCACCATTGCGGCCGCGCACGGTTTCCACCAGGCCGTTTTCGACCAGCGGCTGCAGGATCTTGAACAGGAATAGTTCCGACACGGAATAGGCAGCGGCGATTTCGGGAATCCGGCTCAGCCGGTCGTCATTGGCAGCGCAATACATGAGGATGCGCATGGCGTAGTTCGTCTGGCGGGTGAGCCGCATGGTCGTTTCCTTCGCAGCACCGGCTGAAACCGATTTCCGAACGGCTCAAGCCAAGACAGGCGCGATCTCTCGAGTCGTTGGATCGCTTTTATTCCTGAATATGGCCTACAGTCTAGAATAATTCCAGACAAGAAGCGAAAAATACCTTCTCTTTTTGGTCATATTTTCGGCATTGATGGGTGTGGCTGCATCCGGTATTCCATTTTTGCAATGCTGACCTTTACGTAAAGGGATTGCATTTCATGGTGCGGTGCACAATATAACCGCTGTCGAGAGTCGTAGACTCGGGGAGGAACCCACGAGAAGTACGACAATGCAGAACAATACGATCAATCATCTCCCGCTGACCGGCATCATCAGGCAGCTCCGGCCTTCCGACCTCCCGCGCTTCCGCGAACATCTTCTCAGGCTCGATGCCGTGAGCCGGCGTGACCGCTTCAATGGCGCGACGGACGACGATTTCATCGCCAGCTATGCCGATCGCAGCTTCGCACAAGGCACTACCGTCATCGGCTATGTCGAAGACGACAAGGTCTTCGGTGCGGCCGAACTGCACGAACGGCCTGAAATTGCCGAGCCGACCGGCGAGATCGCCTTCAGCGTCGAGCGCCATCTTCAGCACCGCCATATCGGCGGGCGCCTGTTCGAGCGCCTGATCGCCAATGCGCGCGGGCTGGGCTACACCAAACTTCTGGTGACGACCCATCCGCAGAATGTCGCGATGAAGGCCTTGGCGCGCAAGTTCAACGCAGCGCTTTCCTTCGAGGACGGCGAGACCGTAGGCGTTATCGACCTCGGCCAGCGTTCCTTTGCCGCGCTCGATCTCGTCGCTCCCAAACCGTTCGGCCTGTCGCCGCTGCGCGATGTTCCCAAGATGCTTGCCGGCAGGTGAGGGCGTCTGTCCCGCGTTCGCCCTTGATCCTGCCTGTAGCAAAGGCCCGCGCAAGCGGGCCTTTTTCATGTCTTCCATTAGGTAAAGCCCCATATGTCTGGCGAACCGAATGGCGGGACCGTTCATGGATGATAGTGTGCGGCCCTTTCGAGAACCGGATGAATATATGAATCAGGCATCGGCAATCAGCCCGGAAAACGCGGAAAAACTCACGGCCTTGCGCCGTACCAAGTTCGTCGCCACCGGCGCTTTGTGCCTCTGCGTTGCCGTCTTCGCCACGGCGAAGCTGTTGCAGCCGCGTTTTCCGTGGCTCGGCTTTGTAGCGGCTTTCGCCGAGGCCGCCACCATCGGCGGCCTGGCCGACTGGTATGCGGTGGTGGCACTGTTCAAGCGGCCGCTGGGCCTGCCGATCCCGCATACGGCGATCATTCCGTCCAATCAGGAGCGTATCGCCGACAATCTTGGTCGCTTCATCGAGGTCAATTTCCTGGCGCCGGGTCCGGTGCGCGAAAAGCTTGGCGAGGTGGATTTCTCCGCTCTCGTCGCCGACTGGCTGTCCGACCGGCAGCGCGCCGAAGGGCTGTCCCGTTTTGTCGCCCGCCTTGTGCCACAGACACTCGCGGCCATCGATCAGTCCGGCCTGCGCAGTTTTGTTTCGGACCGCATGCTGGAGCAGGTGGAAAAGGTGCCGCTTGCACCTCTGGCCGCCGAACTTCTATCTGCATTCACCGATGATCGCCGTCACCAGAAACTGTTCGAGCAGTTCACCAAGGTCGTCGGCAAATTCCTTTCCGACGAGGAAGCGCTTGCCACGATGCGCGAAAAGATCCGCGAGGAACTGCCTTCGCTGTTCAATCTGTTCCGCGCCGACGCCTATCTGCTCAAGAAGATCGTCGCTTCCGCTGGTTCGCTGCTGGAAGAGGTGCGGGCCGATCAGGATCATCCGATGCGGCAGGAGTTCGACCGTTTCGTCGAAAAATTCATCACCGACCTGCGCAATTCCAAGACATATGCGAAACGCGCCGAAAAGCTGAAGCGTGATTTTCTCGCCCGGCCCGAGCTCAAGGCTTTGGCCGGCGACATGTGGGAAAGCCTGCGCAACCTGATCGAACAGGATGCGCGCGCCGAAAACTCGATGATCCGCAGCCATCTCGCTGGCATGTTCGTCGAGGTCGGCCGCCAGCTTGCCGGCGACGAAAAAATCCGCGCCGACATGAACCAGGGTTTTGTCGTGGCGCTGGCCTCCTTCGTCGAAAGCCAGAAAAGCGGTGTCTCGAGCTTCATCGCCGAGCAGGTGAAGCGCTGGGATCTCGGCCAACTCACGCGCCTCATCGAAATGAACATCGGGCGCGACCTGCAATATATCCGCTTCAACGGCATGCTCATCGGCGGCATGGCGGGGCTGGCGCTTTACGTGATCGAGCTCGTCTTTCTCGTGAATTGACCCGCGCGGTCATCGGCCTATCTTCTCCTTGACCGCGTTCGACACCGGCGCGCGAAAGGGAGGAAATGATGGCCAAGACACCCGAGACCGATACCTTCATGGACATGTTCAAGCGGCTTGGCGAGGAGCTGAAGCTGCCGCGCTTCCATGTCGACTCCATTCTCGCCCATCACCGCAAGAACCTGGAAGCCCTGCAGAAATCCGCCTCGGCCGGTGCATCGGGCGCATCAAGCCTCATGTCGCGGCAGCGCGAGATCATGCAGGACACGGTGCGCGAGATCACGGAGATGGCGCAGGGTTTCCGCACGCCGGGCAACCCGCAGGAGATGATGTCGAAACAGGCTGATTTTGTGCGCCGTTCCTTCGAGACCACGGTCAAGAACGCCAGCGAATCCGCCGAAATCATGCGCAAATCCGGTACGGAGTCGCTGGATATCCTGCGCAATCGCATCCGTGAGGCAATGGCGGAAATCCGGGAGGGATACGACCAGCGGAAGTAGTTGTTTCGGCGCATAGTTGGCCTGGGGCAGGTGCGTTCGAACGGCCATCATCTGTTCGGCTGATTGCCAAAGTCTGTCACGAAGGTCTTTTGCAGAGCGTCATAAACTGCTAGTTCCGGGCAGAAGTGGTCCGTTTGCGGGGAGCGTCTGATCCAGTGAGCGTACCTGTTTGTGCCGAAAACCTGCGCGCGTAAGCGTCGGAAAACGGAGAAACCGATGTCGAAACCGGCTTTGACATTCGCCACGCTCAAGGAAGCCGTCGGGCAGGAACTCGGCGTCTCGCAATGGACCACCGTCGACCAGACCCGGATCGACCAATTTGCCGACTGCACCGGCGACCATCAGTGGATCCATGTCGATGCGGAGCGGGCAAGGCGCGAAAGTCCTTTCCGCGCGACGATCGCGCACGGCTTCCTGACGCTGTCGATCATCGGCTCGCTCGGCCAGGAGATCGGCGCAATCCCCGAAAATACGCAAGCCGCATTCAACTACGGGCTCGACAGGGTCCGGTTCGTCGCCCCGGTCCGGGCAGGCACGCGCGTTCGGCTGCGCTCGACCTTGATATCGCTTGAGGATCGTGGGCCGGGCCAATACCTGATGAAGGCGAGCAACGTCATCGAGATCGAGGGCGACGAGCGGCCCGCACTGATCGCCGACACGCTGATCATGCTTTATGAGCGTCGGCAGAAGAAGGTTGTCTGCTAAGCCCGGGTACCCTATTCGGCGTCCGGCTGGTTCTTCGGTGCGGCCTTGATGAAGGCCGGCAGCTCCATGCAGGCCGCCGCGATCCGCGAAATCACGGGGTAGGGCTCCATATCGACATTGTAGCGGGCGTTGTTGACGACCTGCGCGACAAGGCAGATGTCGGCGAGGCCGGGCCGGTCGCCGTGACAAAACGTGCCGGTATCCTTGCTCTCAGTGAGAATCTTTTCAAGCGGTTGGAAGGTTTCGTTGACCCAGTGCCGGAACCAGTTGGCGACATCGTCGTCGCCGGCGCCATAGAGCGTGCGCAACGAGGTCAGCACCCGCAGATTGTTTATCGGGTGGATGTCGCAGGCGATCATCTGGGAGAGCATGCGCACGCGGGCGCGGCCGAGCGCATCGGCCGGCAACAGGGGCGGCTGCGGCACTGTTTCATCCAGGAATTCGATGATCGCCAGCGATTGCACCAGAAGCGTGCCGTCGTTCCAGATCAGGGCAGGGACGAACCCCTGCGGATTTACGGCGAGATAGGACGGTTCGAGATGTTCGCCGAAGCGCAGGTGATGGGGCACATAAGTGTAGTCCAGCCCCTTCATCTCCAGTGCGATGCGCACCCGGTAGGAGGTGGAGGAACGGAAATAATTATGCAGGATGATTTCGCTCACCAACGTTCCTCCCAGTGCATCTTGCGGGTCGTTTTCGCACGGCGAATGCGTCGCGTGTCGAAAAGCGGCCGATGTACTATTTGCCAATAATCGCTTGCGCTGCGCTCGGCTACTCTTGAATGATGCGGAATGAATCAGGGAATTAGAAAAAATGTCTTCTTTGGCTGGTCTGGCCGGACCACGGCATCCCTCGACGTCCGCACTTGCATGACGGAGAGTTGGCCATGAGCTCTGCCAACGAAACTGCCCGGTTCCTGATAATCGACGATCACCCCCTGTTTCGCGAGGCGCTGCACAGCGCGGTGCGCATGGCCTATCCGGATGTCGATACGGTGGAGGCGCGCTCCATCACCGAAGCGCTGGAACATCTGGCCGGGCCCAAGCCTTTCGATCTGGCGCTGCTGGACCTCTCTATGCCCGACGTTCACGGTTTCGACGGGCTGCTGCAACTGCGTACGCGCTACCCGCGCCTGCCGGTGGTCGTGGTTTCCGGTCACGAGGAGCCGAAGATCATATCCGAGGCACTGTCTTACGGTGCCGCCGGCTTCATCCCGAAATCCGTGCGCAAGACAGATCTCGCCAACGCCATCCGCTCGGTGATGGAAGGTGCGATCCATGTGCCGGAAAACTATGAGGGCCAGGCACCTGACGCCGAAAGTGCCGACCGTGCCGAAATGGTGCGCCGGCTCGCCAAGCTGACACCACAGCAGTTGCGTGTGCTGCAGATGCTGCGGCAGGGCCTTCTCAACAAGCAGATCGCCTTCGAGCTTCAGGTCGGCGAGACGACCGTGAAAGCGCATGTCTCGGAAATCCTGCGCAAGCTCAACGTCTACAGCCGCACCCAGGCGGTGATCGAGGTTTCGAAGCTCGACAATGCGGAGCTGTTTCGGGAGCAATCGGGTTTCTAGGGGAGTAGGGGAATAAGGCAGTAGGGCAGTAAGGCAGTAGGGGATTGGGTTTCCAGAGCCTCGCGCGGAACTTAATTCCCTACTGCCTTACTGCCCTACTGCCTTATTCCCCTACTCCCCTAAGCCAACAAATGCGCCAGCAGCGCCCTGAGTTGCGCCGGCTTCAGCGGTTTGCGCATGAGTTCCACGCCGGCTTCGCGCGCCAGGCGTACTACGGCGTCGGAGCTGTCTCCGGTGACGATCAGCGCGGGCACCCCGCGTCCGAGATAGTCGCGAATTTCGGCGATGGTTGCGCTGCCGAGATCTCCGCCGTCGAGATGCTGGTCGGCAATGATGATATCGGGAATCCAGTCCGTATCGCCCAGCGCCTGCATTGCCAGCGCGGTCGAGGTCGCAGTCTTGACCGTGCACTGCCAACGCTCAAGCAGTACGGTCATCGCCTCCAGAACCTCGATGTCGTTCTCGATCAGCAACACTTTGGTTCCGAACAGGCCGTAACCGCGTGGCCGTTCGGGCTCGCCAAGCAATGCCATGGGATCGGTAAAGGTGCCGGCAACGACAGGCACGTCGAGATGGAAAACCGTTCCGCGTCCGACGATCGAGGAAAAGGCGATGGGATGGCCGAGCGCGCTGGTCATGCGGCGCACGATCGACAGGCCGAGGCCAAGCCCGCCGCCGGAAAGATCGGCGTCGGCGGAACCCGTACCGCGGTGGAATTCCTCGAACACGGCCTCGTGCTGGTCTTCGGGAATGCCGCAGCCGGTGTCGACGATTGCGATCCTTATCCTGTCGCCGCGGTGCCGGATGCCGACCAGAACGCCGCCCTTGCGGGTGTAGCGTATGGCGTTGGAAACGATGTTCTGCAGGATGCGGCGCAGCAGCGTTCGGTCGGAACGCACCACTGCGTTTCCGGCATGGAACTTGAGCCTTAAGCCCTTCTGTGCGGCCAGCGGCTGGAAATCGGATTTCAGCGACGAGAACAATTGATCAAGCGACACATCGCTGATCTCCGGTTCGACAACGCCAGCATCCAGCTTGGAAATGTCGAGCAGGGTGTGGAGCAGATCCTCCATAGTCTCCAGCGAGCGCTCGACTTGCCGAACCAGCTTGCGGCCTTCTTCGCCGGCCTGCACCTCGGCCAGCGCCGACACCGACAGATGTGCCGCATTGAGCGGTTGAAGAATGTCGTGGCTGGCGGCGGCGAGAAAGCGCGTCTTGGAAAGGTTGGCGCGCTCGGCATTCTCCTTGGCGGCGACGAGATCGATGTTGGACACTTCGAGCCGGCGCATCGTGGCGCGCAGTTCTTCCGTGCGGCTGCGTACCCGGTTTTCCAGGTTTATCGCGGTCTGGAACAGCGAAAAGGCGTTGCCCTGCTGGTCCATAGAGCGCTCGACGCGGGAGATCAGCGCCTGATTGATTTTCTTCAGCTTCTCGATGTCATCGATCTGGCGCACGGACATTTCCCTGGCTCTTATTCCGCCGCCTGTCGCTGGCCGAAGGCGATGCCGATGAAGGTCTGGTTGAGATGCATGGAGCGATACTGCTCGCCATACGTGCCGAAGCCGATAACATTGTTGGCGCGGTAGAGTTCCGAAATGTCGCGGAACACCTGGCGGTTGCGAGCGTCGAGCCGTCTCAAGACACAGTCGAAGCCGAGAATCATGTCGATGCCGCCGAGCCGTTCGCTGACGTTCTTCAGCGCGGTGCGGGTCGATTCGACCATGCCGGTCGGCTTGGCGATGGACAGCACGATGCCGTCGTCGATGGCGCAGAAGAAGGATAGCGAGCCGTCGGAATTCATCTTCTGGATCGACCGGCAGTAATATTCGCCGCCGACACGCACCACGACCGGATGCGAGGCAAAGCTCAGCGGCGTCATGGCACCGTGCACGATGCCGACGGCGGCTGCGAATTCCTCGGCTGCCACACCGGCATTGAATTCATAGACGATACGCCGCTCAGGATCGGAAGAGGTGACGACGAGCTTGTCTTCGGTCGGCACGAAGTTTTCCGTCTTGAAGACGTGGAACGGGATTTCGGTCGACATCAGGATGATGACGGCGCAGTCGCTGTCGACATGGCCGTTCGAGATCAGCGCGGTCGTCTGGAATTTCAGGTCGTCGCCGGCGGAGCCGCCGATCAGGGGAATGTCGTCGAGCCCCCAGTGGATCGCCGAGGTTACGGCCTCCTCCGTGTAGGAGAGGCCATCGATCAGGCAAAGCGCGAAGACATTGGCCGAATAGGTCGACCCGGTGCGGGAATAGAGCGTACGCCTCAAGGCTTCGACTTCGCCGGCGATATCATCCATGCCGGAGGAAGAAAGGTTCCCGATCATTGTGCTGACGGCGGTGAAGGAGCGCTGCGGAAACAGCATTGCCAGGACGTGACCGTCTTCGAGCCCTGCAGGCGTTATCTCCCCGGCAGTGGAGCAACCGGCGTAGCTCAGGCCCGGCGCGTGAACCTTCAAGGCAGCGGAAAGCGATTCGGCATCCATCACCTGCTGCGAAAAGAAGAGAAGTGCAAAGCCGGCATCGATAGCGGCCGCTTCTTCGGCGACCGCCCGGGCAAATTCATCGGCGTCGGCCATGTCGGAAGTCAAGGCCGACAGGCCGCAGGCGTAGCTTGTCCGTGAACAGACCAGCGCAGTTCCTCCCAAAACCCACCTTCGACGTCCTCATCTTATGTCGAAGGCACACGCGTCTTGTGCATTCTTGCCCCCAGGCGTTAGTTTGGCAATGCCTGCGTGCAGAACTCGTGTCCGAAAGTACAATATACGGGCATCTGGGCCGCCTGCATTCTCGCATCGTCGGGAATAATAAATGCATTTTGCTGCGCGTTCGCGGCGACAGAATTCAGACCGTCCGGCCTTCGGCTGTGACGGGAACGGCACCGAGGGAGGTTTCATGTCGGAAGTATCGTTGGTTGTGAACGGCCGGCGCGTCGGCGGCGTGGTCGAGGACCGCACGCTGCTGGTCCAGTTCCTGCGCGAGCATGTCGGGCTCACCGGCACGCATGTCGGTTGCGACACGTCGCAATGCGGCGCCTGCGTCGTCCATGTCGACGGCAAGGCTGTCAAATCCTGCACAATGCTGGCCGCTCAGGCATCAGGCTCGACGGTGGTCACCATCGAAGGCCTGGCGAATGGCGCCGACCTGCATCCGGTGCAGGCGGCGTTCAAGGAACATCACGGGCTGCAATGCGGCTTCTGCACGCCGGGCATGATCATGTCGGCGACGGATATGATCAATCGCCATCCGGAGGGCCTCGACGAGGCGACGGTGCGCGCGGAGCTCGAAGGCAACATCTGCCGCTGCACCGGCTATCACAACATCGTGAAAGCCATTCTGGCGGCGTCAAAGACGATGTCGAAAAGCAAGGGCAAGGCGAAAAAGGCAGCTTGAGGGAGTAGGGGAATAAGGGAGTAGGGCAGTAGGGATTGAGAACGCGAAATCCGAAACGCCCAAACCCTATAATTTCTTCCCTACTTCCTTACTGCCTTATTCCCCTACTCCCCTAAAAAGTTCTGGAGGAGAACGTTCATGGGCATTGAAGGCGTCGGCGCACGGGTTGCGCGCAAGGAAGACAGACGGTTCATTACAGGCGCGGGGCGCTATGTCGACGACATGGTGGTTCCGGGAATGAAGCATGCGGCATTCGTGCGCAGTCCTTACGCACATGCCGACATCAAGAAGATCGACGTCAAAGCAGCGCAGGCTATGCCGGGCGTCGTCGGCGTGTTGACCGGCAAGGAACTCAAGGCCGACGGCATCGGCAATCTCATCTGCGGCTGGATGATCCATTCCAAGGACGGCACGCCGATGAAGATGGGCGCCTGGTCGCCGCTGGCGGTCGATCGCGTCCGCTATGTCGGCGATGCGATCGTCATTGTCGTGGCCGACACCAAGGCGCAGGCACGCGATGCGGCCGAAGCGGTCGAGATCACCTTCAAGGAACGCAAGGCCGTCACCAGCGCGGTGGACGCCGTGAAGAAAGGCGCGCCGCAGATCCATCCGGAAGCCGACGACAATCTGATCTTCGACTGGGATCTGGGCGATGCCGAAGCCACGAATGCTGCCTTTGGCAAGGCGGCGCATGTCGTGAAGCTCGACATCATCAACAACCGCCTCGTTCCCAACGCCATGGAGCCGCGCGCAGCACTCGGCCATTACGACAAGGCGGAAGATCACTACACCTGCTGGACGACGTCGCAGAACCCGCACGTCGCGCGCCTTGTCATGAGCGCGTTCTACAATGTCGCCCCTGAGAACAAGCTGCGCGTCATCGCGCCAGATGTTGGCGGTGGCTTCGGCTCCAAAATCTACATCTACCCGGAAGAGATCGTTTGCCTGTGGGCGTCGAAGAAGACCGGTGTGCCGGTGAAATGGGTCGGCGACCGCACGGAAGCCTTCCTCACCGACGCGCATGGCCGCGACCACGCCACCCATGCCGAAATGGCCTTCGACAAGGATCACAAGATTCTTGGCCTGAAGGTCGAGACCAAGGCCAATCTCGGCGCCTACATGTCGCTGTTCTCCTCGGCGACGCCGACCTATCTCTACGCGACGCTTCTGTCGGGCCAGTACAACATCCCGGCAATCCACGCCAATGTGAAGGCGATCTACACCAACACCGCGCCCGTCGATGCCTATCGCGGGGCAGGGCGGCCGGAAGCCACCTATGTCATGGAGCGGATGATGGAGACGGCGGCGCGCGAGTTCGGCGTCTCGCCGGCAGAGCTTCGCCGCAAGAACTTCATCACCTCCTTCCCGCATCAGACGCCGGTCATCATGTGCTACGACGCCGGCGATTTCGGTGCCTCGCTCGATGCGGCCCTGAAAGCCTCAGATTATGCCGGCTTCGAAAAGCGCCGCGCCAAGGCCAAGAAGGCGGGCAAGCTGCGCGGCATCGGCATGAGCTGCTACATCGAGGCCTGCGGCATCGCGCCGTCGGCGGCGGTAGGCTCGCTCGGCGCCGGCGTCGGCCTTTGGGAATCGGCTGAGGTGCGCGTCAACGCAGTTGGCACCATCGAAGTGCTCACCGGTTCGCACAGCCACGGGCAGGGGCATGAGACGACGTTTGCCCAGCTCGTCACCCAGCGCTTCGGCGTGCCGATCGACTCCGTGTCGATCGTCCACGGCGACACCGACAAGGTGCAGATGGGCATGGGCACCTATGGCTCGCGTTCGGGCGCCGTCGGCATGAGCGCCGTCGTGAAGGCGCTCGACAAGGTCGAGGCCAAGGCCAAGAAGATCGCTGCCCATCTGATGGAAGCGGACGAGGGCGACATCGTCATCGAGAACGGCTCGCTGAAAGTTGCCGGCACCGACAAGAACGTGCCGTGGTTCCAGGTGGCGCTTGCCGCCTACACCGCACACAATCTGCCCGGCGGCATGGAGCCCGGCCTCAAGGAAACCGCCTTCTACGACCCGGCCAATTTTACTTTCCCGGCCGGCTGCTACATCTGCGAGGTCGAGGTCGATCCGGATACCGGCACGACCGAGATCATCCAGTTCGTCGCCGCCGATGATTTCGGCAACATCATCAATCCGATGATCGTCGAAGGCCAGGTGCATGGCGGCATTGCGCAGGGCGTTGGGCAAGCGCTGCTGGAGGGCGCGCACTATGACCCCGGCAACGGCCAGCTTCTGACGGCGAGCTATATGGACTACACCATGCCGCGCGCCGGAGACCTGCCTTCGTTCCAGGTTTCGACCTCGAACACGCCATGCCCGTCCAACCCGCTCGGCATCAAGGGCTGCGGCGAGGCCGGCGCCATCGGCTCGCCGCCGGCGGTCATCAACGCGATTACCGATGCCATCGGCACCAATGAACTGACCATGCCGGCAACGCCCCAGAAGGTCTGGGCAGCGCTGCGGTCGGCAACGAAGCACTGAGGATCAGGGGAGTAGGGGAATAAGGGAGTAGGGCAGTAGGGTTCGACAATAAGTTCCTTCCCCTGATGTTCTTCCCCTACTCCCTTACTGCCCTACTCCCTTATTCCCATTCTCTCTTAACGGAGGTGACAATGTACTCAGTCAATTACCACCGCGCTTCCTCGGTCGCTGACGCGGCCAAGCAGATCAAAAAGGGCGACGCCAAATTCCTGTCCGGCGGCATGACGCTGATCCCGGCGATGAAGACCCGGCTCGCCGCACCCTCAGATCTGGTCGATCTCGGCCACATCAAGGAAATGAAGGGCATCAAGGTTTCGGGCAAGACCGTCACCATCGGCGCCGGCACGACGCATTACGAGGTTGCCAATGACGAGAAGCTGAAGAAGGTCGCGCCTGCGGTCGCGCATCTCGCCAGCCTTATCGGCGACCCGGCGGTGCGCCATCGCGGCACGATCGGCGGCTCGATCGCCAACAACGACCCGGCAGCCGACTACCCCGCCGCCCTTCTGGCGCTTGGGGCCACCATCGTCACCAACAAGCGTCAGATCGCGGCTGACAAGTTCTTCAAGGGCCAGTTCGAAACGCCGTTGAAGGACGACGAGATCGTAACCGCTGTAACCTTCACTGCACCTGCCAAGGCGGCCTACCAGAAATTCCGCAACCCGGCTTCGCGCTATGCCATCACCGGCGTGTTCGTGGTCAAGGGCAGCGACGGCGTGCGGGTGGCGGTTACCGGCTCAGGCGATGACGGCGTCTTCCGCTCCAAGGAGATCGAGGCGGCGCTGACGAAAAAATTCGACGCCTCAGCACTTGAAGGCGTCACCGTGCCGTCGAAGAACCTGATGACGGATATGCATGCTTCGGCAGAGTATCGCGCCAACCTGATCGTGGTCATGGCCAGGCGCGCGGTGGCGGATGCCAACGCCTGATTGATCTGCAAAGCTGAGAAAAGGGGGCCGCTACGGCCCCTTTTTTGTGCTTGTTACTGGTCGGGTTCACTCGGAGAAATTTGTTTGTTTCGGTCGATATAGATTTAAGTACCTAAATATAATGAATATGATTCTATTGTGATAACTAAAGAAACTTTCTTCGGTACTCACTTTGAGCTAATAGTAAATTTCTTAGAAAAAACTAATATTTCTCGCCTTGACGTCGTTCGCACGGGAGGGTGAGATGGCCGTTGTAAGTGGTGGGACGTTAGTTCCGATAAATTTCGACACGCTTCAGGTCAACAAACTCTACGACTATGATTTTTCGGCGGTGTCCTCCACGTCCGCGAAGTACTACGACAATGCGACGAATTATACGCTGTTCCAGGGCAGTGGCTTCACCTTCAACGCCTCGCATGTGCCTACCGGCGGGACGGTTACGTCGGCGCGGTATGTGATAAACAACAGCACGGCTCTGCTGATCAGCGGCGCGAGCATAGCCGCCACCACAGTCCACACCTACGCGTCACAAAACAACACTCAGGGCCTGCTTGGCCTTGTACTGGCTGGCGCTGACACGCTGACCGGGACGCCGCTGGCCGACGTCCTTCGCGGCTATGGCGGCAACGATATTCTGAAGGGCGCCGGGGGCAAGGATGTGCTCGACGGTGGGACTGGCGTCGACACTGCGCTCTACAACGACAAGGCGGGTGCCGTCGTGGTCACTCTCAACGGTGCTATCAACGCGACGGTCACCGTCGCAGGCATTGCCGAAGACACCATTCGCAACATTGAGAATGTCACCGGCGGCTCAGGGGCTGACACGCTGACCGGCGATGGCCTCGCCAATACGCTCAGCGGCGGTGGCGGCAACGATATACTCCGGGGCGCTGCCGGCAATGACGTGCTCATCGGCGGATCGGGCAAGGATGTGCTCGATGGCGGGACGGGACTTGATACCGTAGTCTACAGCGATAAGACGGGTGCCGTTGTGGTGACCCTCGTGGGCGCCAACAATGCGACGGTTACTGTCGCAGGCGTGGCCGAGGATACGATCCGCAACGTCGAGAACGTCACAGGCGGTTCCGGGGCCGATACATTGACCGGCGACGGTCTTGCCAATGTCCTGAACGGCGGTGCCGGCAACGACACCATCCGGGGCGGAGGCGGTGCCGATACGCTTATCGGCGGGCGGGGCAACGATTTCCTCAATGGCAATTCCGGCCTTGATACGGTCGATTACAGCAAGGACGCCGCGGGCGGAGGAACGCTGGGCGTCATCGTCAATCTGCTCGGCAATGGTTCGCAGGCTGGCCTGCCGGCAGATACCGCGAAGGACGGTTTCGGCAACACCGATACCGTCACAAACATTCCGAATGTCATCGGGACCCAGTTCAACGACCAGATCTACGGTGGCAATCATGCCAACAGGCTTTCCGGCGGCGCCGGCAACGATGTGATCAACGGCGGATTAGGCAATGATGTTCTGATCGGCGGGGCCGGCAACGACACGTTTTTCTTCAACGGCGCGCTTGGCGCGACCAACATCGATACGATCAGCGATTTCGCGGTGGTGAACGACACGGTCCGGCTGGAGAATGCCATCTTCGCCGCCTTGACTGTCACGGGTACGCTTGCCGCCGCCGCCTTCCATATCGGAACTGCTGCAGCCGACGCATCCGACCGCATCATCTACAACAGCGCGACCGGCGCACTCAGCTACGACAAGGACGGAGCAGGGGGAACTGCGGCAGTGCAGTTCGCCACGGTCGCGCATGGCCTTGCAATGACCAATGCCGATTTCTTCATCGTATAAAGCCTGAGAAAGAGCTTTCCCCTTCGTCTGCAACCCGCTTGAGAGGATAAGCCCTTGTGGGAGGCGGGTCGATAACGCCCGGTTAGGGGCGAGTGGCGGCTCATAGTTTTGACTTGCTTCACCTTCATCGCTAGATGTCGGGCCGATTGTACGGCACCGAAGGCGGGCATTGACGCGTGAAGTTCTATCTAAAGATCGCAGCCGGGTTTCTGCTTCTGCTTGCCGTGTTTGCGTTCATGATCTGGTACCGCACCACCGCGCTCGGCCATGAGGCGCTGCGCGACATCGCCACGCAGGCGCAGCTTTGCAAGACGGTTGGATGCAGCGAAGGTATCGACGAGGCGGCGTCTTATCTGGCCGAGCAGTACGGCCTTTCGCCGAGCCTGGTTCAATGGTGCGTCGGCGTCGATACGCTGTCTGAGCGAGACGGCGCCAAGGGTTTGGTCAACCGCTCCTGGTGGATCAACCTGCTCTACGAGCCATGTGGCGATCCGATCACCGAGTAATGAAGACGGGTAGGGCCGTTTGACAGTCCTTGCCTGTCGCGGCGATCTTCATCGTTTCGCGAAGCGGGATGACTATTTCGGCATTGGCGGCATGAATGCTTGATGCCGCCAACATTTCATTCCACATCAGTCCCGATGCGGGATGACATATGGGATCAGCGTTGGATGTTCAGGTGGTGGGCCTTGCCTGCCTCCGTCGTCACGCATTTGCTCATTGCAGCGCTTCTGATCTTCGGACTGCCGGTATCGCTCTCGCCGTCGCAGGAGGAGCAGGCGATAGCGGTTGAACTTGTGCCGCCGCCCAAACCACCTGAGAAAGCAAAGGTTGAACCTCCGCCGCCTGCGAAAGAGGCCAAGTCCGAGAAGGCGCAGGAAGCAAGTGCCGAGGCATCGTCACCAACGGGCAATGATTCCGCCGGTGAGCCGCCGCCGTCCGCTCTGAGGCCCGTTTTCCAATTCGGTGAGAAGGACACCGGTCCACGGGAAGCTCCGGATGGCAACAGTGCGGACGAGGGTTCGGCGTCGCCCGTGGCGCGGCTCGAACCAGACAAAAAGGATCTCGCAGAACCACCGCCGGTGACAGCGCTCGATGCAATAGGCCCAGCTCCGCAGTCTGAGGCGCCCGAGGTGCCGACACCCAAGCCGACGGACGTTGCCAAAGTGCAAAGTGCCGTGAAGCTTCAGAAGGCGAAGAAATTATTCTCGCAGGCAGCAAGCGGTAATCCGACTGCGACAACTGCGATGCGTAACGTTCCGCGCGACGTGCGTGCGGGACGGCTCTGCGTCACGGAGCTGCGCGAGCAGTTGCTCAATGCTTCGCCGCCCTATTTTCCGGACCTCCTGCCTTCCGAGCGGCTGAAGGACGGCACAGTCATTGAAATCCCCCGGGAGGCCTTCCGCGCGAATGGGCAGTGGTTCAACCTGAGCTATCGTTGCGAGGTCGACGCAGACGCGATGAAAGTCGTGTCATTCGCCTTCAATGTAGGGGATCCGGTTCCCCGCAGCGAATGGAAGCGGCGCGGGCTGCCAGCACAATAGGGCCGCGGTAGCGCGTCCGGGATGAAATCTGAGCTAACCCTTGCCAAGAAAGTCGCGTGCGATATCATCCTTCGAATGAGATCGGAAAATTGCACTCGACTGACGTGGTGCTATGTCCATGGCGGAAAAACGCAGATCGACAGCTGTCGAAAACCAGCGAAAGTCGCGCGCGGCGGTTCGGCGTGCGCTTGAACGGCACAAGGTCTATGTCGTCAGCCGGCGTTTTTCCGATTCCGGCATGTCCGCTCGCGTCCTGATCGATGGCGAGTATTACGACGTCAACGAGCGTGAACTTTCACGGCTGGAGGCCGGTGCGCGTCCTGAACGTGATCTGGCTCTTGAACCGGTTCGCGACGCCTGAGCCGAGCAGGGGCCTCGGGCTGTTGAACGCAACTTAACTCTCATTTCCGAAGCGTGATCCATGCCGGGGCATGGTCGCTTGCGCTGTCCATTCCTCGAGCATCCCTGTCGATGCCGGCTCCGCTGAGCCGCCGAGCCAGCTTCTTGCTTAGAAGAATATGGTCGAGGCGCAGGCCGGCATCTCGCGGCCAGCGGTTTCGCCGATAGTCCCAGAATGTGTAAAGGGTCTCCTTGGGATGGACCTTGCGGAGTGCATCTAGCCAGCCCTGTTCGATAAGACTGCGAAAAGCCGCGCGGCTCTCAGGCTGGACCAGCGCGTTGTCGTCGTAGGATCGTGTCGGATAGATGTCACGCGGCTCGGGGACGACGTTGTAGTCGCCGGCGAGCACGACAGGCAGCCCTGTCGCCAGAAGCTCCGTGGCGTGACTGATCAGGCGATCGTGCCAGGCAAGTTTATAGTCGAATTTCGGGCCAGGCTGGGGGTTGCCGTTGGGTGCATAGAGCGACGCGATCAGGATGCCATTCACTGCAGCCTCGATATAGCGGCTCTGTGAATCGGATGGATCGCCCGGCAGTTCGGTGCGGGTGAGTACCGGTTCGCTGCCGAGCGCCAGGATGGCGACGCCGTTCCAGGCCGATTGTCCGCGCCAGACCGCGCCGTAACCCGCCGCCTCGATCGCACTTTTTGGAAACTGCTTGTCGGGCGCCTTCAGTTCCTGCAGGCAGACGATATCGGGTTTGGCCGATGCCAGCCACGCCAGCAGGTTTTCGAGCCGGCGGTTGATGCCATTGACGTTGAAGGTCGCGATCTTCATGCCGGTCGCATGGTCAGGGAGCTAGTTTGCCCACCCATGCGGTGACCGCATCGGCAAGCGTCTTCAGGTGATCTGCAGCCGAGAAGCCGGATATGCTCTTGCGAGGCTTGAGGTCGTGATCTCCATCCTCGAGCCACAGGATCTCGATCCTGTCGGAGAGCTGATAGGCTGGAACTTCCTCGCGAGTGCCGAACTCGTCGCGTGTTCCCTGGCAGATCAAGGTCGGCGTTTTCAGCCCGGCAAGATGCTTGGTGCGCAGTTGTTCGGGCTTGCCGGGCGGGTGAAAGGGGTAGCCGAGGCACAGAAGCCCGGCGATCTTACCGTCTGCATGAAGTTCGTCCGCAACCATGCTGGCGACCCGTCCGCCCATGGATTTTCCGCCGATGATGAGCGGCCCTTTCGCGCCAAGTTCGGCCACGGCCGCCTCGTATTCCGGATTGAGCGTCTCGGCACGGGGAGGGGGTTTGCGGCTGTCCGAGGTCCGGCGTGCGGCCATGTAACCGAACTCGAAGCGCGCGACGCGAAACCCTGCCTGTGCGATAGCCTTGGCGGTAGCCGTCATCGATGCGGAATCCATCGGCGCGCCGGCACCGTGGGCGAGGAGGATGGTGACGGGAGCATCATCCGGTCCATCGAACAGGAACATCTCAGCCTGCCGTTCTTTGGGCAAGCTGAAGGTCGACGAACTGGATGCCGCGGGCAGCCGTTCGCGCCCATTCGGAATCGCCGTCGAGTTCGAGATAGCGCTCCCACCAGCGCCGCGCTTCGCCGAGATTGCCGGCGTCGAATTCGAGCTTCGCCAGATTGAAGATTGCGTCTTCGTATGCGCTGTCGAGTTCGATCGCCTTGAGAAGGTGGCGGCGCGCGGAATCGACCCGTCCATCTTCGCTCATCAGCCCGGCGAGGTTGAACCACGCCTCGACGAAGCTGGGATCGAGCTTGATAGCGCGGGCATAGTCCTGCGCGGCATCCAACGGCAGGCCTGCCGCCTTCAGGCAGTTCGCACGGTTGAAAGCGGCGACGGGGTCGTTCGGATCGATTGCGAGATAGCGCTGGTAGAAGGCTGCAGCATCCGCATATTGGCCTTCATGCTCTGCCGCTTCGGCCTGCAGGAAGATATCCTCAAGTTCGGCTTCGCCGGGAATTCCAAGTTCGAACAGCATTTGGCCGTCGAGTTCGCTCAAGCCTTCCGCGCGGCGCGCGTAGATTGCGTCCGAACCTTCGTGGTGGAGCGACAACGCGGTAAGCGACTTCACCGGACCGGATCGATGCACCGATCTTGCAATGGCGCTCCAGGAAGCACCGCTGGAAACCAGCCCGGCGTATTTCCTGGCCAGGATCAGATCCCGGAAAGAGTAAGGCTCGGCGTCATGCTCGAAAGCGTCGAATAGGGAAAGAAGCTTTAGCATCCGCGGGGACAGCCCGGACTGGTCGACCAACGACTGTTCCGTGAGTGCTGATGCCTCCGGCGAGGGCATCAGCCCCAGCAGCCGAAGAAAGCCCTTCTCGCTCAGGAGCCGTGTGCCCTGGCTCATTCCAGCATCGAACAGCGTATCGATCTCGGTCTCGCTTGCCCGCGTAAGCAGCCCGCGACCGAAGACCAGATGCGACATTCGGCGGGTTAACCCCCGCCGGAGATGGCCATGTTGCCGTTCGACCTCGCGGGCGGCCATTCGCCTTGGAAACGCGGAGAGCGCGCCCACGATGCCGAATATCTGGCCGGCAGCCGCCATCAGGCTTTTTTCTTGGCTGCCGGTTTGGCCGCTGCGGCGGCGGCCTTTTCCTTGGACTTGGCTGCCGGTTCGGCCTTGGTCTTGCTCTTGGCTGCCGGTTTCGATTGCGACAGGCTCGCCTTCAGGGCATCCATGAGGTTGATGACATTGCCGCGATCGGGAGCTGCCGCGACGATCGGCTTGTGGCCCTTGAGCTTCTCGCGGATCATCTGCATCAAGGCGACCTCGTAGCGATCCTCGTAGTTCTTGGGATCGAAAGTCGTCTGTTTCTGTTGGATGAGCGCTTCGGCGAGTTGCAGCATCTCGGCATCCGGTTTTCCGACCGGGATGTTGCCGAAATATTCAGCCGTACCGCGCACTTCACTCGGATTTCGCAGCGTACAGACGAACATGCCGGTTTCGCGAGCGCCAATGGTGATCACGCGTTCCCGGCTGGACAGGACGAGGCGTGCAATCGCCAGCTTGCCGGTCTTCCGCAATGCTTCCCGAAGCACCACGAACGTCTCTTCGGCCATTGCGCCGTCCGGCGCCAGATAATAGGGCGCGTCCTGATAGATGACGTCGACAGAGCCTTCGTCCACAAAGGCTTCGATGTTCATCGTGTGCGTGGATTCGATCTTGATGCTTTCGAGATCGCTATCCTCGATGATGATGTATTTCTTGTCTTCGTATTCATATCCCTTCACCAGATCGGATCGTTCGACCAGGCCCAGTTCAGGATCGACAGGCTTAATATTGATCCGGTTGTGGGTCTTCTTGTGAAGTTGATTGAAGCTGATGCGTTCGCTCGTGCTCGTGGCGGGATAGAGCCTGACCGGACAGCTCACGAGACTGAGTTTAAGGTAACCTTTCCAGCTTGCCCTGGGCGCCATGATCGTCTCCTACGCGGTACTACGATGACTTCCTGCTTTCAGACAATAACGGCAAATCCCTAGCGAAATCTTCTATATCGGCCCAAGGATCGCCTGACGTGGCCAAGAGGCCAGGCAGCGAAGAATAGTTCAAATCCTCCGGAGCGTCGATGGTTTCGAGATCGGTCCAGCTTACCGGGGTCGATGCGGGCAGGTTGGTGCGCGCCCGAAGAGAGTAGGGGGCGACCGCAGTGTGCCCGCGCGCATTGCGGTGATAGTCGATGAAAATCCGCTTTACGCGATTGTCCTTGCCCATCGTCGTGGTGAAGGTTTGGGGTGCTGTGGCGGCAAGATGGCTGGCTATGGCGCTGGTTGCCTGATGTACTTTTTTCCAGATGAGCTTGGGTGAGATCGGCACGACGACGTGGATGCCCTTGCCGCCTGACGTCTTCACGAACGGGGCGAGACCCAGCTCCTCAAGCTCGCCGCGGATGTGAACGGCCGCCTCGACCACTTCCCGCCAGGCGATGCCTTCGCCGGGATCGAGATCGAAGACGACGCGATCCGGCTTGTCGAGGCGCTTCCGGTATGATCCCCAGCTGTGGAACTCGATGACGCCGAACTGCGCCAGCGCGAGATAGCCTCTGGCGTCTTCCACCGAGATATAGGACTTCGTCTCGCCTTCCGAATTGGTGGTGTCGAAGGTCGCCATCGAGGACGGCATGCCGGTGAAGGCATGGCGCTGGAAGAAGCAATCCGTAAGCTTTCCCGTCGGACAGCGGAACAGCGAAACCGGACGGGCGAGAATATGCGGCAGCATGAAGTCTCCGACCATGGCATAGTAAAGCGCTATGTCGAGCTTGGTCGGGCCGGACTTGCCGAACAGCCGGCGCGTTGCATTGGTGACGGAGATGCTTGCGAGATCGGCATCCGAAATCAGCCGTTTGCGCTTTGTCGAGACAGGCGTGGTAAGCTCCACGTCGCGCAGGCTCTTGAACACCGCGTGACGAAGCGCGTTGTCGGCCGTGCGGTTGGCATAGTGGACATGCGCCGACAGTACCGGGCGGACCCAGATGATCTCCTTCGGCGCACCCTCGAGCTTCGTTGCGCCGTCATGCAGGGGCTCCAGCCGGGCAAGCAGTTCTTCCTGCATGTCAGCATCGAATCCCGTGCCGATCTTGCCGCGATATTGCAGTTCGCCGTCCACCCATTCGGCCGCGGCAAGGGCGGCGAGGCCTTCGGCCGCTTCTGAAACAGTGTATCCGGCGATGACGAAATCGCCTGCCATCAACGCCTTGCTCTTGGTCCAGGTTTTTGAGCGGCCACTCTGGTAGGGCGCTGACGCACGTTTCGAGACGACCCCTTCGAGCCCCAGCTCCGAGACCTTTTCGTAGAACGCGCGCCCGTCGCCATCGACATGGTCACTTAACTGGATTGCCGAATTTGCGGTTATGTGCCCCGCGAGGAATTGGGAAAGCAGCTCCTTGCGCTTTTCCAGCGCAACCTTGGCAAGGTTCCAGCCATCGAGATGGAGAAGGTCGAAGGCATAGAACACAAGCTTCTTGCCGGGTCCTTCCGACAGCGCATCCTGCAGCAGCGAGAAACGGCTGATGCCCTTGTCGTCCAGCACGACGATTTCGCCGTCGATGACGACGTCGCGGCTCGGCAATCGCCGAAATTGATCCGGCAGGTCGCCGTAGCGCTTCGTCCAGTCCAGTCCGCCCCGGGTAATCAGCCGCACGGTGTCGCCGGACACATGCGCCATCGTCCGGTAGCCGTCGAACTTGATCTCATGCAGCCAGACCTCTCGGGTGTCGTCCCCGCCGGGCGGAGCGGCTATCTGGGTCGCGAGTTGAGGCTCGATGCGCGTCGGGGCGTCTCCCTTCACGGCACCGGCGAGAGAACCAGGATCGAGCTTGGCGGCCTTACGCACCGGCTTGGGCTTCTGCACCAGTTCCTCGATCCGCCGGCCGGATTTCACGCTTTCCGGGCGCTTTGCGAGGATGTCGATCTTCGTGTCGGCGGAGAGGTCGCGCTCCTTGAACAGGAGCCAGTTGCGCTGATCGTCATCGCCTGGCTTTGGCTTCAGCCGCGCCAGCATCCAGCCGCCATTGAGTTTTTCGCCGGCCAGGCGAAACTTGAACGCGCCGGTCTTCAGGCTTTTCTCGATATCGTCCATTGGCGCCCAGACGCCGGTATCCCAGACGATCATCGGGCCGCCGCCATATTCGCCTTCGGGTATGACGCCCTCGAAGTCGATATATTCCAGCGGATGGTCCTCGGTTTCGACGGCAAGCCGCTTGTCCGCGGGGTTGAGCGACGGCCCTTTCGGCACGGCCCAGCTTTTCAGCACGTCGCCGACCTGCAGCCTCAGATCGTAGTGATCTGCGGTCGCGTGATGCTTGTGGACGACGAAACGGCTACCCGTATCGCCCGAAAGATTGCCGGCGGGCTCAAGCGTTTTCGAGAAGTCCCGCTTTTTGCGATAGGGCTGCAGCTTCGATGTCGCCATGCCCTAGCGTATGGGCAGTCCGGTCAAGCCGCAATGTTCCAGTTCAATCAGCGTTACGTTGCAATATCAGCGCCGAGGGTTGTTCTCATTGCCTTGAAGGCAGGCTGCGGCGATCGCTTCACGCAGTTCCTCGCCGGCGATCGGCTTGTGCAGGATACGAACGCCGCTCGCGCTGACTTCCTTGAGGCGCGATGGCGAGGTGTCGCCGGTAACGATGATGGCCGGGACATGACGGCCGACGTGGCCGCAAAGCGTCTGGATCGCTTCCAGGCCGGTGGCGCCGCGACCCAGCCGGTAGTCGGCGATGATGAGATCGACCGGCGCGTCGCCGGTCTTCAACGCTCCCGCATGGATTTTTCGTACCTCCGCAGCAGATCGGCCGGCATAGACACGATGCCCTTCCAGGGTGAGCAGCCGAACCATGGCGTCGAGAACGTCATTCTCGTCCTCCACGACCATGATGCCGACGGGTGCGGCGATACCGGCGGGTAGTGTCTCGCTGCCATGCAAAGTGGCCTCCACCGCTCCGGCTTTCGGAACCGTCACGGAGAACATCGAGCCGCGCCCGGGCACGGAAACCAGCCTCAGCGGATGTCCGAGCAGCTCGGTCGTACGGCGAACGATGGCGAGGCCAAGCCCCAGACCTTGCGTGCGATCCCTTGCCGGGTTCTGCAGCTGCACGAATTCCTCGAAGACCATTGCTTGCTGATCGGCGGGGATGCCGGGGCCTGTGTCCAGGACCTGTATTTCCACCAGATCGCCGCGCCTGCGGCAGCCGAGCAGAACGCCGCCTTCCTTGGTGTAGCGAAAAGCGTTCGACACAAGGTTGTTGAGGATTCGCTTGAGCATCATGGGGTCGCTATCGACCCGCAGGTCGCTGTCGACGACGCGCCATTCAAGGCCGCGCTGTTTCGCTTCCGCGGCGAATTCGTTGCGAAGGTCGCGGAACAGTTCGCGCAACTCCACCGCTTCGTTCGCAACCGTGACGATCCCCGCGTCGAGCCGGGAGATATCGAGCAATGCGTTGAGGAGCCCGCTCAGGTTTCCGACGACGGATTTCGCCCTGCTTGCCAGGTCTCGCGCCTCGCCGGAGGGTACATTGCCGCGCTGCCCCATTATGGCAAGCGTGGAAACCAGCAAGCTCAAGGCATGGATCGGCTGGCGCAGATCGTGACTGGCCGCCGCCAGAAAACGTGTCTTGGCGCGGTCTGCCGTCTGTGCCCGGTCGCGTTCTTCCTGCAGGTGATCGACCAGATTCTCGTTTTCCAGTCGCAGGCTGACGGTTTCGCGCAGCATGCGGTAGGTGATGCGGCAGTAGTAGAAATTGATCGCCACAAGGGACGCGAGCAGGAACAGGAAGGCGCCGGAAATGTCGCTTTCGGTCATGATGCAACGGGCTGCAATCGGCAGGACGGTCGCGAGAATCGAGCCGATGAGAGCCGGCGGAAAAGCCGAAAGCGACGGCACCGTGCCACAGACGAGGCCCGTCAGCACAATAACGGTGAAGGAAAGCACGATGGGCGCCTCGGGAAGGAAGCCCGCCCAGCCGAGCGCGCCCCACAACAGGCCCGACACCCAGGAAAAGCCTGCAGCGAGCCATGCCCATCGCATGATCGCCCCGGCATCTCTTTTGCGGCTGAAAAACCGGCGGGAGGCAAGAACCCGGATGGCGGTAAGCAGATAAAGCGCGCCAAGCCATCCGGTCAGCCAGTTCGCGGAAACGGCATTCTTCAGCACATATACCGCAGCGAGAGAAATGACGATGTTGGAGATAACCACGCCGTAGGAGTTGCGATACAGAAGCTCGATGAGAGCCTGGCGTATCTTGTCTTCCTGCATCAGGCCCCTCCAAGCGCCGCGCGAACATCGTCCGAACGGTCCTTACCCAAAAACGATTGATCTATAGGCAACTTGTTTCCCATAAGTTGGCGCCAAGGGAATTTCCGCTGACCAAATGATTCGCCCGCTCACCGCCATTCTTGCCGATGACCATGCCATTGTCCGTGAAGGACTGAAGCTGCTCATCTCTGTGATGGAAAATGTGTCTGTCGTTGCCGAGGCGGCGGACGGCGAAGCCTTGCTGGGGCATGTGCGGGGTACGCGCGCCGACTTGCTGATCCTCGATCTCGGCATGCCGGGCGTTGCCGGAATCCAGTTCATCTCCGACATAAGGCTTCTGGCTCCTCGACTGAAGATCCTGGTCCTGACAGCCAATATCGAGCCGAGAACGGTGCGCGCCGCTCTCGAGGCTGGCGCCAGTGCCTATCTCACCAAGGATGGCGACCCCGAGGAGCTTGGTGCGGCCATCGAAGCGGTGAAGAACGGCGGAACCTATCTGGCGCAGACCGTTCGCTTTGCGATCAGCGAGCCGGCGCGAAACAGCAGGCCGGCGGCGGCGCAGGAAATCCTGTCGCCGATTCCGCTGACGCGGCGCGAACATCAAATCCTGGCGCTGGTGGCGCAAGGCATGACCGCGCGGGAAATTGCAGAGCGGCTGGGCATCAGTCCTTTGACCGCCCGCAAGCATCGGGAAAACCTGATGCGAAAGCTTAATCTCCATAGTGCCGCCGAACTGACCGCCTATGCGGTTCGCCTTGGATTGCCCGCCGGCTGACAGGACCGGGCAGGGGTTCAGGGTAGTATTTTCTTAACCATCAACTGACTATCGGACAGCGACGGCGGTTCAAATACGGCATCTGCCGTATGTCTTCCCCTTGGAGCCGAGCCTATCCCTCCCACGGTTGAAACATGTGGGAGGAGCCATCATGCCATCGCTGGATCTGTGGATTCCGTTTGCCATCGCAACGCTTGCCTTCGCTTGCGTGCCGGGGCCTGCAATTCTCTATATGACAGCGCAGACTCTCGCCCATGGCCGGCAGGCAGGCTTGATGGCGGCACTTGGCGTTCATCTCGGTTGTTACGTGCATATCGTAGCCGCCGCATTGGGTCTCGCCGCACTGATGGAGCATGCGCCGGTCGTTTTTTCGATAATCCGATTTGCGGGTGCCGCTTACCTCATCACGCTCGGCCTTGCCATGTTCCTGGGCTGGAGCCGCAACGGTGAGGACGGTGCCCGTCCGGCGCCGAACACATTTCGCGATAGCATGGTCGTCGAAATCCTCAATCCCAAGACCGCGCTGTTCTTCCTGACCTTCCTGCCGCAATTCGTGGACCCGTCGGCCAGCATTCCCGTGGGGCTGCAATTCCTCATCCTCGGCATCATCGTCAATCTCATCTTCTCGATGGCCGACCTCGCCGCGGTCGGCATCGCCTCGATTACAGTTGGACGCTTGATGGGCGGCGGGGCCGGATGGATGGTCCAGAAAGCCTGCGGTACGATCCTCATCGGACTCGGCGTGGCGCTCGCCAGCCACCATGTCTGATCCTGCAGAATATGAAATCTGCCAGGTCGCCTCGATCATTGTCGGCCGGAAGAACTTCCGTTGTTCGAGCCTGAACATCCCGCTTCAGAAGCGATAGTCAGGGGGCGGCCGGGCCCCGCCCATCATCTTTTTCGACAGAGGAGTTAAACCGCAATCGGGGATTGCGCTGCAGCCGTTGCCGGGAACTATGCTTGTCTTGCGGGCAGGCACTTGCTTTGCGCCTCTCTTGCTATTTAAATCGATATAACTTGCAGAGGTCACATGAGGGGTGTCCGATGGAAAGCATAGCAGGCAGATTGTCCTCCCTTTCCACTGCGTGTCGAGGAAGGCCGTCATGGCGCGATGCGCTGGGGGCTTTGATGGGCGCGGGCTTGCTTCTCTGCGTAACCGGCGCCTCTGCCCAGCAGCAGGAACCGCCGACGGTAACCGTCGCCAAGCCGGTTGTACGCGATATCGTCGAAGACGACGAATTCGTCGGGCGCTTCGATGCAATCGACGATGTCGCGATCCGCTCGCGCGTCGCCGGCTATCTGGCCGACGTGCATTTCCGCGACGGCCAGATAGTGGCGAAAGGCGACCCGCTTTTCACCATCGACCAGCGACCTTACCAGGCCGCCTATGACGCGGCGAAGTCGCAGGTGGATGTGGCGACGAGCCTGCTCGAATTCTCCAAGACGCAACTGGACCGGGCCGAGCAACTGGCAAAGTCCGGCAATCTTTCCGCCTCCATACTCGACGACCGCCGGCGCGAGTTCCTCTCCGCGCAGGCCCAGCATCAGGGCGCCGAGGCCGCATTGCGCACCGCCAGCCTCAACATGGAATTCACCGAGATCAAATCGCCGCTATCAGGCCGCATCGGCCGGAGACTGGTCTCGCAAGGCAATCTCGTCCAGCCGGACTCGACCCTGCTCACCACGATCGTCGCACTTGACCCCATCGACTTCTATTTCGACATCGATGAGCGGGCGTACTTTTCCTATGCCCGCGATGCGCGTCAGCGCGGCGGCTCCATTCAGGAAGGGGGAGGCGGCATAGACGTTTCGGTGCGCGTGGCCGACCAGAACGAGGCTGCCGTCAAAGGCAAGCTGGACTTTGCCGAGAACCGGCTGGATGAGGCAACCGGCACGATGCGCGCCCGCGCCCGCTTCGACAACAAGGAAGGGATGCTGCAGCCGGGCATGTTCGGCCGCATCAATGTGCCGGGCTCGTTGCCGCATCCCGGCGTTTTGCTGCCGGACGAGGCGATCGGCGCCGACCAGAACCGTCGCATCGTCTTCGTGGTGGATCAGGCGGGGCTGGTTTCGACCAAGCCTGTACGCACCGGCCCGCGCATCGATGGCTACCGTGTCATCCGCGAAGGCCTGACGGGCGATGAAACCGTGGTGGTCAATGGGCTCGTGCGTGTGCGCCCGGGCGTCACCGTCAAGCCCGAAACGATCACCTTGCCGCCCAAGGCCGAAGGGCAACCGCAATGAGGTTCTCTCATTTCTTCGTCGACCGCCCGATCTTCGCTGCGGTCCTTTCGATCGTGCTTCTGATTGTCGGCGGCATTGCCTACACGCAGCTTCCGGTCGCCCAGTATCCCGAGATCGCCCCGCCAACGATCGTGGTGCGCGCCGCCTATCCCGGCGCCGATGCCGAAACAGTCGCCGCAACGGTTGCCACGCCGATCGAGCAGGAAATCAACGGCGTCGAGAACATGCTCTACATGTCGTCCTACTCGTCGGAGGACGGCGCAATGGCATTGACCATCACCTTCGAGATCGGCACCGACCTCGATCAGGCCCAGGTGCTGGTGCAGAACCGCGTCTCGGTGGCTGAGCCGCGCCTGCCGGAAGAAGTGCGGCGCCTCGGCGTGACGACCGCGAAGAGCTCGCCAGACCTGATGATGGTCGTGCACATGCTGTCGCCGGACGATACCTACGACCAGCTCTACGTCTCGAACTATGCGCGCACGCGCATTCGCGACGTGCTGTTGCGGCTGGATGGCGTCGGCGACGTCATCATCTTCGGCGAACGCGAGTATGCGCTGCGCATCTGGCTCGACCCGGAGAAACTGTCGGCATATGGCATGACGGCCGGCGATGTGGTCGAGGCATTGCGCGAGCAGAACGTGCAGGTTTCCGGCGGTTCGATCGGCGCACCACCAGTCACGGGCGGATCGGCCTTTCAATACACGGTGACGACGCAAGGGCGCTTTGAAGATGCGCGCGACTTTCGCTACGTCATCGTCAAGTCGACTGAGGGCCGCCTGATCTCGCTAGAGGATGTCGCGCGCATCGAACTCGGCGCCAAGGACTACGTCACCAATTCCTATCTCAACGGCAAGCAGGCCGTGGCGCTCGGCATTTTCCAGCGGCCCGGCACGAATGCGCTGGCAGCGGCCGACGAAATCCAGAAAACCGTTGCCGATCTGGCGGCGGATTTCCCGAAAGGTCTCGCCTACGAGATCGTCTACAACCCGACCGAGTTCATCGCCGAATCCATCAACGAGGTCTACAAGACGATCGCCGAAGCGATCCTTCTGGTTGTCATCGTCATCATCGTCTTCCTGCAATCCTGGCGCATGGCGATCGTGCCCATTGTGGCGATCCCGGTCTCCCTGATCGGCACATTGGCGTTCCTTTATGCCTTCGGTTTCTCGCTCAACATGCTCACGCTCTTCGGGCTTGTGCTGGCGGTCGGTATCGTCGTCGACGATGCGATCGTCGTGGTCGAGAATGTCGAACGCAACATCGCGCTCGGGCAGACGCCGCGACGCGCTGCCCACCGGACGATGGATGAAGTCGGCACCGCTGTGCTTGCTATCTCGCTGGTGCTGATTTCTGTCTTCGTGCCGACGGCCTTCATCCCCGGCATTTCCGGTCAGTTCTACCTGCAATTCGCCATCACCATCGCGGTGTCGACGGCGATCTCCGCTTTCAATTCGCTGACGCTTTCGCCGGCGCTCGCCGCCACATTGTTCAAGCCTCACCACAATGGCGAGCATTCAAACTTCGTCCTGGCGCGGTGGGGTCGCGCTCTCGCGGATGGCTTCAACAACGGCTTCGACAAGCTTTCGCATGGCTATGCCAGACTGGTGCATCTGCTCGTCGGTTCGTGGGCTGCGTTGCTGGGAATGCTGCTGGTCTTTGCCGCTCTGATCTATGCCACGGTCTATATGCTGCAGACGGTGCCGCGCGGCTTCATTCCGCAGATGGACCAGGGCTATGCCATCGTCGTCGTGCAACTGCCGGAAGGCTCCTCGCTGGGCAGAACCGATGCCGTCGTCCAGAAGGCATCGGAAATCATCAGGAAGACGCCCGGCGTCGCCAACGCGGTTGCATTTGCCGGCTTCTCCGGTGCGACCTTCACCAACGCCAGCAATTCGGGCGTGATTTTTGCGGCCTTCAACAGCTTCGAGGAAAGGCTGAAAGAGGGGCAGTCGTCCGGACAGATCATCGGCAATCTCTATGGCAGCCTGCAGTCGATCCAGGAGGCATTCATCATCGCCTTGCCGCCGCCGCCAGTGCCCGGCATCGGCAATTCGGGTGGCTTCAAGATGATGCTGCAGGAGCGCAACAGCGCCGACATGCGGCCGATACTGGCGCTCGCCTATGAGATTGCCGGCAAGGCCAACCAGACGCCGGGTCTGACGGGTGTGTTCACCACCTTCTCGGCCTCGAGCCCGCAGTTCTTCCTGGAGATCGATCGCGACAAGGCGCGCATCCTGAATGTGCCGATCCCCAACATATTCGAGACGCTGTCGATCAATCTCGGCACTGCCTATGTCAACGACTTCAACGCGTTCGGCCGCGTCTACCAGGTCCGGGCGCAGGCGGACCAGGCGTTCCGGCTGGAGCGTGACGATATTCTGAAGCTGAAGGTCCGATCGGCTACGGGCGCGCTGGTGCCGCTCGGCACGCTGGTCGAAATCCGCGACGTGACCGGACCGTCGCTGGTGCAGCGCTACAACATGTATGTCTCCGTGCCGGTGCAGGGTAACGCTGCGCCCGGCGTCTCTACCGGCGATGCGCTGAAGGCCATGGAGAAGGTTGCTACCGAAACGCTACCGCAAGGAACATCGTTCGAATGGACGGAACTTGCCTTGCAGGAAAGCCAGACCGGCAACACGGCGATCCTGATCTTCGGGCTGTCGGTGCTGTTCGTCTTTCTCGCGCTGTCTGCTCAATATGAGAGCTGGATCATGCCGTTCGCGATCGTGCTCATCGTGCCGCTCGGCGTGCTGGCGGCGCTCCTCGGCGTGGCGTTCCGCGGACTGGACAACAACGTTCTGGTGCAGATCGGCCTGGTCGTTCTCGTGGGTCTTGCCGCCAAGAACGCCATCCTGATCGTCGAGTTCGCCCGGCAGGGCCAGGAGCATGGTGCGTCTGCGGTCGAAGCGGCGGTGGAAGCTGCCAGGTTACGTTTGCGGCCGATCCTGATGACCGCCTTCGCCTTCATCCTGGGCGTCGTCCCGCTGATGATCGCTACGGGTCCGGGCGCGGAAATGCGGCAATCGCTGGGTACGGCGGTGTTCTCGGGCATGCTGGGCGTGACGATCGTCGGCCTGTTCCTGACGCCTGTATTCTACGTGACGCTTCGGCGGCTGTTCCCATACCGGAAGCTGGAGGAAGAGGCGGCGGTTGTTCGGGGGGCCGATATTTAACGTCAGCGCCAACGATGGCTGGATGTGCCTGGTCTTCCAGCATATCCGTGATGCGGCTTGTTTGGCGAAAATCGACTGAAACAGGGAGAGACGATCGATGTTCTACGCCATCCTGGCTTATCACGAGGAGGGAGTGGTCGAATCCTGGACGAAAGAGGAGGATGCGACGCTGATGGCTGAACTGCTCCAGGTCAATGATCGCCTCGTCGGGGAAAAGCGTTTGGGCCCGGCCGCACGGCTCGGCCCGACCCAGGGCGCCGTGACCTTGCGAGGGGAGGGTGCCGGGTTGATCACTGACGGCCCCTTTGCCGAAACCAAGGAGCAGTTGCTCGGTTTCTATGTAGTCGATTTTCCGACGCTCGAGGAAGCCGTCGCAGCGGCGCGCGACCTGCGTCGTGCCAATCCGACTGCAGTGTATGAAATCCGGCCGATCTCGCTCTATCTCCCCGGCGCGCCGCTGACGGCCGGAGACTAAGGCCAGACATGATGCAGCCGACCGGCATGATCTGATGAGGGTTGCGTCGAAATGTGTTATCAGCCTGTCGAGTTTATCCTGCGTCGGTCGCCGATCTGGCTCTTGCCCTTTGCCGCCGAGGCAGCCATCTAAACGTACCAAAAAGTGTCGCACTGTGGCCTATATTCGTGTGCACTCGGCACGACCTAATGATTTGATGTTAAAGAAAACGATGAAATACCAAGACGTTAGACTGTCTATTGCACCTATGATGGACTGGACGGACCGCCATTGCCGGTTCTTCCATCGCCAGCTCACCAGCCGTGCGCTGCTCTACACCGAGATGGTGGTGGCTGACGCCGTCATTCATGGTGCGCGCGAGCGGCTGCTTGGGTTTTCGCTGCCGGAGCATCCGATTGCGCTGCAGCTTGGCGGTTCCGACCCGGCCAAGCTGGCTGAGGCCGCGCGCATCGGCGAGGCGTTCGGCTATGACGAGATCAACCTCAATGTCGGCTGCCCGTCCGACCGCGTGCAGTCCGGCACTTTTGGTGCCTGCCTGATGAAGACGCCGGCGCTTGTCGCCGAGTGCACGGCGGCGATGAAGGCGGCGGTCAAGATACCCGTCACGGTCAAATGCCGCATCGGCGTCGACGAGCAGGACCCCGAACCGGCGCTGGATGCGCTGGCCGACGGGGTTTTCGCAGCTGGCGCGGATGCGCTGTGGGTGCATGCGCGCAAGGCGTGGCTGGAGGGGCTCAGCCCCAAGGAAAACCGCGATATCCCGCCGCTCGACTATGATCGCGTCTACCGGCTCAAGGCCAAAAATCCGAATCGATTCATTGGCATCAATGGCGGTATTCAGACGCTGGATGAAGGCCGCCGGCATCTAGAGCATGTCGATGGCGTCATGCTCGGCCGTGCCGCCTATCACACGCCCGGCGTCCTCATCGATGCCGATGCCGCGCTCTATGGCGATGCCGCGCGCGATTTCGACTTTGCCGCGCTGATCGAGACGATGGCCGACTATGCCGGCCGTCATATTGCTGAGGGCGGGCGTCTCGGCCATGTCACGCGCCATATGGTCGGGCTGTTCCATGGCATGCCCGGCGCGCGGCGCTTCCGCCAGATACTGTCCACCGACGCCACCCGTCCGGGCGCCGGGCCGGATGTGTTGCGCCAGGCCTTTGCCGAGATCGATTTCGAGCGCGCCAGCCAGGCCGCCTGACCCAGTCCTAGCTCCTCCGAATTTTCATCGGCCAAACGCCGACAGGAATTGTGCTTGCCAATCCAATAAGTATCTACTTATATGTCTGGCATGATCGAGTCGGAAATCTTTCGCGCCCTTGCCGATCCCACCCGTCGCGCCGTGTTCGAGCGGCTGGCGGGCGGCGAGATGAGCGTCGGCGACCTGAAGGCAGGCTTTGAAATTTCGCAGCCGGCGGTTTCCCAGCATCTGGCTGCCTTGCGCAAGGCCGGGCTGGTGACCGAGCGGCGGGAAGGGCGCAACGTGTTCTATCGCGTCGAGCCCGAGGGCCTGTCGCCGCTGGCCGGATGGGTTGAGCGCTACCGTAATTTCTGGCCGGATCGTGTCGAGCGGCTGAAGGACGTGCTGAAGGGAATGGATCAATGAGCAATGACCGTGCGCAGGACCATGAGGAAATCGTCGTGGAATGCACCTTGGCCGAAGCGCCGGAAAAGGTCTGGCGCGCGCTGACCGTGCCGGAACTGCTTTCCGCCTGGCTGTTGCCCAACGATATCCGCCCGGAGGAGGGCGCGCGCTTTTCCTTCGATGACGCGCCGGGCGAGGGCGGCAAGGTCGAGTGCGAAGTGCTCGACATCGAGCCGCATCGGCACATCCGCTATTCCTGGCGCGACGGCGATGCCGAGCGCGAGGGCGTGGCGAGCACGGTCAGCTTCGATCTCACGCGAACCGAGGCTGGCGGCACGCATCTGCGCATCGCCCATGAGGCGCGTGTCGTGGCGCTCCCGGTTGCGCGGCCGAAGACGATCGCGGCCGCCAATTCGAACCGGCCCGCCTCCATGTTGTTGGCGGCCTGATATCCTCACAGGAGAACGACCATGAGCGGAATTTCCAATCTCGTGCCGATGGTCATCGAGCAGTCGAGCCGGGGCGAGCGCGCCTTCGACATCTTTTCGCGGCTGCTGCGCGAGCGCATCATCTTCATCAACGGGCCGATCGATGACAATGTCTCGGCGCTCGTCTGCGCGCAACTTCTGTCGCTGGAATCCGACAATCCCAAGAAGGAGATCGCGCTCTACATCAACTCGCCGGGCGGCGTTGTCTCCAGCGGCTTCGCCATCTACGACACGATGCAGTACATCAACAGCCCGGTTTCCACCGTCTGCATGGGTACCGCCGGGTCGATGGGATCCTTTCTTTTGATGGCCGGTGCGCCGGGAATGCGCATTGCGCTGCCCAATGCCAGTATCATCCTGCACCAGCCGTCAGGCGGGTTTCAGGGGCAGGCATCGGATATCCAGCGCCACGCCGAGGATATCATCAAGGTCAAGAAGCGCATGTACGCGCTCTATGCCAAGCATTGCGGGCGCACCATGGAGGAGGTCGAGCGCACGCTGGACCGCGATTACTTCATGACCGCCGAGGAAGCCCGCGACTGGGGTATTGTCGACCATATCTATGAGCGGCGGGAATTGTCGGCGGCCTGATGACCTCAAGTCAGAACCGGCAGTTTTCGTGATTCCCGGTTACCCCTCTCCGTCGCGCTTCGCGCGCCACCTCTCCCCATTTCATGGGGCGAGGAACCCAAGTCCTGAAACGCAGCGACCTCACAGAACCTAGGTTCCTCGCCCCCCGCAAAGCGGGGGAGAGGTGGCGCGCGAAGCGCGACGGAGAGGGGGAATCGCGTAAGCGCTCGTGAATCAAGCCGCATGCGCCAGAATATTCACCAGCTTCCCAAACGGATCGCGCACGTAAAACCGCCTCACGCCCCAAGGCTCATCCGCTGGGCCATATTCAACCGCGACGCCCGCTTTCTTCACACGCGCCAGCGCCTCATCCAAATCGTCCACCTCGATCGAAAGATCCGGCACTGGCGTTCCCGAGCCGCCTTGCTCGGCAACACTGATCTGGACGCGCATTTCTTCCTGCGAGCCGTAGGTTGCGATCCAGCCGATATCCATCAGCAGGTCGAGACCGAGAATGTCGTGATAGAAGCGTTTGGCTGCGACGACATCCGGCGTGTCGATATTGGCTACGATGCGCTTGACCTTCATTCCAATCCTCCCGATTGAAATTTTACGGCGTCAGTCCCGCAGGATCATGCGGTCGCCGCGCATGTCGAAGCCTGACAGCGTGCCGATGAAATTCATGCCGAGCAGGCTCTGGTCGAGCATGCCGGGGGCGGCGACCAGCAGCGTCACGTTGCGCCGGGTGATCGCGCCGAGCGTCAGTTCCTTGGCCGTCACCCTTGCCGCGGTGGCGTTGCCGTTGGCGGTCGAAACCGGGATCGTATAGGCGAGCGTTTCAGGATCGAAGCCGGCGCGGCGGGCGTCGTTGGCCGTCAGCACGGTGCTTGTCGCGCCCGTGTCGACCAGAACCTGCATGGCCGCGCCATCCACCGAAATCCGGGCTTCGAAATGGCCGTTCGGCATTTTTTCCAGCGTCACCGTCGTGCGTCCGTCGGAGTCGGTGATCGAAAGCGGGCTGCCGGGCACCAGTCCGGCGGTGACGCGGCTGGCGATATCCTGCAATTCATAGCGATACTGATAGCCTGCGATGAACACGAGGATCACCAGCAGCCACAGCGCCAGATTGCGGGCCACGTTACCCAGACGGTGCCGTGAGCCGAGGATGCCGGCGCCAACCACCGCGCCGAAAATGCCGAGATAGAGTACGCGGCCGAATGTGTCGCTGGACAGGCCGGAAACATCGCCGCTCATGTCGTTCAGCACGAGCAGGACCAGCCCGACCGCCATAACCCCAAGAATGATCCAGATCGAACGGCTCATGCAGTCAAATCACCTGGCCGCGTTCTCGCGCCATGCGCGTGCGCCGCGTTTCGCGGCGAGGCCGCCGCTCGACCGTTTCGAGCCGCGCCGGCAGAAGCGCCATCACCTCGCGGCGCTGCACCGGCGTCATGTCGAGCCAGGCGGAGATTTCGTCGCGCGTGCGCCCGCAACCGAAGCAATAGCCGGTTTTCATGTCCATCGAGCAGACAAGGATGCACGGTGATTCGATCGCCGCCATTTCGGATTCCCGTTGTCCTTTCCAGATGGGCCAGACGGATCGCCAATGCAAGCCCCAGGCCTTTGGCCCATTGTGCCACGCGGCCATCGCGGCTATGCCGCAGCCGACGACGACTTTAGCGGACATTTACGACATGACCAGCGCGCTTCCCTTTGACGATTTTCGCACCTTGCTGACGAAACTGCCGGCGGGCAATGCGGCGGCTGGCGAGCGCGTGCGCGAACAGTTCGACCGCGCCGACAAGCCGCGGGGTTCGCTCGGACGGCTGGAAGAGCTCGCGGCATGGCTGGCGA
Organism: Mesorhizobium sp. CCNWLY176; assembly: GCF_037153935.1. Classification (NCBI taxonomy): domain Bacteria; kingdom Pseudomonadati; phylum Pseudomonadota; class Alphaproteobacteria; order Hyphomicrobiales; family Phyllobacteriaceae; genus Mesorhizobium; species Mesorhizobium sp. CCNWLY176. Next base: position 205,728 of record NZ_JBBBDZ010000007.1, on the reverse strand, counting down.
CATGGACCGGACGACCGCCTGCGGTGAACCGGCCGCTGGTCGCGATCTTTGCCGGTAACCACGGCGTCGTCGAACAAAACATCTCGCCGCGAACGATGGACGCGACCGCCCGCGCGGTCGAACTCACCGCTGCGGGTGGGGCGGCGATCAACCAGATCTGCCTGGCCTACGATATCGGCCTGAAGGTCTTCGACCTCGCGCTGCATCTGCCGACCGCCGACATTTCTCGAGAGGCAGCGCTGGACGAGCGCGGCTGCGCGGCTACCATGGCTTTCGGCATGGAGGCGATCGCCGGCACGGACCTTCTCACCATCGGCGATCTCGGGGTTGGCAACTCGACTGTCGCCGCTGCGATTCTTGCAGCTCTCCATGGCGGTACCGGTGCGGATTGGGTCGGGCCGGGTTCGGGTGCCGATGCAGCTATGATTGCCCGCAAGGCGGAGGTGGTGGACGCAGCCCTTGCCGTGCATGCCGGCCACTTGAAAGACCCGTTCGAGGTGCTGCGCCGTGTCGGCGGGCGCGAGTTCGCGGCCATCGCCGGCGCCATCATCGCCGCGCGCATGGAGCGTATCCCGGTCATCCTTGATGGCTTTGCCGCAACCGCAGCAGCCTCCGTGCTTTACGCAATTCAGCCGGGCGCCTTGGATCATTGTGTGATCGCGCAGCTTTCGCCCGAACCTAGCCATGCGAAGGCTGTCGAGAAGCTCGGGATGCGGCCCTTGCTCGATCTCGGCATCAGCCATGGCGAAGGGGCGGGCGGTGCGCTCGCCGCCGGAATGGTCAAGGCGGCGGCGCTGTGCAGCACCGGCATAGCCGCCGCTCTAACATAATCTGAAGCGAACTCACCCCGGGTTCAGCGCCGGCGGCCACCAACTGCCACCGCCGCCTTCGTCGGCAGCGCCGGCAGGACTTCCATGACCCGCGACGCCGGGAAGATGGCGATGGCTTCCGTGCCGACGCGCAGCTTGGAGTGAAGCTGGAACTCGCCGCCATGCATCTCCAGAAGGCCCTGGACGATCGGCAGGCCGAGCCCGGTTCCCTGTTCTGCGCTCTTGATGGCGATCGAACCCTGGCCGAAGGCTGACAGCACCACCGGGATTTCTTCGGCCGGAATACCGGGGCCGTTGTCCTTCACTGAAATGTATTGCCCGCCACCCGCCGTCCAGCCGACGCGCACGCGGATTTCGCCGCCGGACGAGGTGAATTTGATCGCATTGGACAGAAGGTTCAGCGTGATCTGGCGCACGGCGCGCTCGTCGGCGAACAGGCGCGGCAGCTCCGGCTCAAACTCCTGGATCACCTTCAGGTTCTTGTTATAGGCCTTCAGTTCCATCAGGTGGCAGCATTCCTCGACGATGTAGAGAAGGCGCACCGGTTCCTCGTTGAGCTGGTAGCGGCCGGCCTCGATGCGTGACAGGTCGAGGATTTCGTTGATGAGGTCGAGCAAATGCTGGCCGGAATCGTGCACATCGCGGGCATAGTCGCGGTAGGTCGGGTTCTGCATCGGCCCCAGAACCTCGTTCGACATCACTTCGGAAAAGCCGAGAATGGCGTTCAGCGGTGTGCGCAATTCGTGACTCATCGAGGCAAGAAAGCGTGACTTGGCGAGATTGGCCTCCTCGGCGCGGCGGCGTGCCTCGTCCGACATGGATTTCGCCGTTTCCAGCTCGGCGATCAGCCCGTCCTTTTCGGAGCGGAAGGAAAGCAGCATCACCGACGAGCGGTTGAGGCGGCTGGCGACATAGACGAAGAAGGGCAGCGAAAGCGCCAGCAGCGCCAGCATGACGAGATCGGCCGGGTCTGGTTCGGTAACGCCGAACGCGGCATAGACTGCGACCGGCACTGCAAAAGTGGTGAGCAGCGCGCCGCGCAGGGAAGAGGCGATCAGCGCCGTGGCCGCCATCGCCAGCAGCAGCACGACAGCCTTGACGACTGGAAACTGGTCGACCTGGCATTCGTTGCAGCCGATCGCCGCGAAATAGGCCCAGCCGAGACCGGTGATGAAATGCCCGATCAGGAAGTTTCGCGTGGTCCGTGCGGTTTCGAGCTTGGTCGTCTCTGATTTTTCGACGCGGTGCGCATAGAGCGCCAGTCCCGCATAGCAGATCATTGTCAGCAGCGCCCAGACCATGATCTCGCCGCGCATGCCGATGAAAATTCCGGTGGCGGTTATTGCGAGAACCAGCAGCGGAATGGCGGTCGCGCTGCCCACCATCGCATTGGCGTGAAGTTTCAGCAGTTCGCGGTCGAAGGCGAGCGCGCCGGGCCGGTGCGAAAGCCGGTCACGCGTTTTGCGCACCGCGCGCGCGACATCGCTGTTGCGGTGCGGTTTCCTGCGGTCCACAATGAATTTGTCCGCTGTGTTAGAGCGCAGCAACGGCATGAATGTCTTCAACTTACGCGAGCAAATGATTACAAGCCGCAGACTAGGCCGGAATGATTAAGAGTTTGTTTGCCATATGACTCGAATGTCGCGGAACTGGTCGCGCAGGCGGCGCTACACGCCGCCACGCAGCCCATTCCGGAAGTTTCTGGACTATTGCCTCGCCTTTGCGATTCTCGGGCTGATTGTCCTCGTCGTTGCGCGCCTCGACCGGGTCGAAACCCGTCAGGCCACCGGCTCGGCGATCGTCAATGATGGCGATTCGATCACGCTCGGCGCCGAGCGCATCCGCCTGCGCGGCATCGACGCACCGGAATATACTCAAGTTTGCCAGAAGGACGGCGCCGACTATCCCTGCGGCCGGCGCTCTCGCGAAGCGCTTGCGCGGCTTGTCGCGGGCAAATCCGTTTCCTGTTCGGGCTGGGAGCGCGACCGTTACAACCGGCTGCTGGGCGTATGCACGGCCGGCGGCGTCGATCTCAACCGCGCGCAGGTGGAGCAGGGGTGGGCGGTCGCCTATGGCGACTACGACGATCTGGAACGGGCAGCGCGCCAGAAGGGCCTGGGTATCTGGGCCGGCACGTTCGAGCGTCCGCGCGAGTGGCGCGACACGCATCGCATGCCGGTGGAGCCGCATCACGGCAGCGCAGGTTCGATGCTCAATTGGTTGAGGGAGATGCTTCGATTGTCGTGAAGCCACGCTATAATCGCAAGCCTGACAGACAGGGAGGTTGGATTGAAACTTTATGATGGCGGGCGCGCGCCCAATCCGCGGCGGGTCCGCGTATTCCTGGCCGAGAAGGGCATCGAGGTGCCGCTGGTGCCCATCGATATGGGTGCAATGGGACATAAGGGCGACGAGGTCGCCCGGCGCAACCCGCTGCAGCGCCTGCCTGTGCTCGAACTCGACGACGGCACGATTCTTACCGAATCCGTCGCCATCTGCCGCTATTTCGAGGAGCTTCACCCCGAGCCGGCGCTGTTCGGACGCGGCGCACTCGGCAAGGCCAGGGTCGAGATGTGGCAGCGGCGCATGGAGTTCAATCTGCTCAACTGCGTGGCGCAGGCGTTCCGCCACATCCACCCGGCGATGAAGGAATGGGAAGTCCCGCAGGTTCCCGAATGGGGTGAAGCAAACAAACCGAAGGTCCTGGAATTCCTCACCATTCTCGACGGGGAACTGGCCGATCGCGAATTTGCTGCCGGCGAGGAATTCTCCATTGCGGATATCACCGGCATGATTGCCGTGGACTTCATGAAGCCGGCGCGCATCGCCGTCCCAGAAGAACTGACCAATGTCGTCCGCTGGTATCAGGCGATTACTGCCCGGCCGAGCGCCAAAGCCTGATCCATGCCTGCCGAACTCGACCGGCTTACTGCGGAAATCCGCGCCTGCCGCATCTGCGTCGAGCAGCCGCTTGGCCGGCCCTTGCCGCATGAGCCGCGGCCGGTCGTGGTGGCGTCCACGTCTGCCCGCGTCCTGATTGCGGGGCAGGCGCCGGGCACGAAGGTTCATGCCAGCGGCTTGCCGTTCGACGATCGCTCGGGCGACCGGCTGCGTGACTGGCTCGGCGTGACGCGCGACCAGTTCTACGATGCGCGCAACTTCGCCATCGTGCCGATGGGCTTTTGCTTTCCGGGGCAGGATGCCAAGGGCAGTGATCTGCCTCCGCGCCGCGAATGCGCGCCCGCCTGGCGAAGGAAGCTGATCGATCTCATGCCACAGGTCGATCTTGTTCTTGCGATCGGGCTTTATGCGCAGAGCTGGCATCTGGCCGCGACGCGCAGGGCGTCATTGAATGAAACAGTGAGGGACTGGCGCGCCATCCACGACGCTTCGACGATGCCGCGCGTCATCCCGCTGCCGCACCCGTCCTGGCGCAATACGGGGTGGTTGAAACAGAATCCGTGGTTTGAAATGGAATTGCTGCCTGTTCTCAAATCGGAAATCCGGCATCGCATTTCCTGATATTCCGGCAATGTCTTTGCGAAAATTCCCGGTCCCTGGAGAATTCCTTTCTTGTGAAACGCTTTCGTTAGGGAGATTATGGCGGAATAATTTTCTAACGGAGCCGTCATGGACCGCCTTGATCGAAAAATTCTTCGCCTTCTTCAGGAAGACGCGACACTTGCCGTCGCCGATGTCGCAAAAAAGGTGGGCCTGTCGACGACGCCTTGCTGGCGGCGCATCCAGAAGCTCGAGGAGGAGGGCGTCATCAAGCGGCGCGTAGCCATCCTCGATCCGGAAAAGATCAACACGCGCGTCACCGTCTTCGTGTCGATACGCACCAATTCGCACAGCCACGAATGGCTGCGGCGCTTCTCGGAGGTCATTCAGGAATTTCCGGAAGTCATTGAATTCTATCGCATGAGCGGCGATGTCGACTATCTGCTGCGCGTGGTGGTGCCGGACATTTCGGCCTACGACGCCTTCTACAAGCGGCTCATCGCCAAGATCGAGATTCGCGACGTGTCGTCGGCATTCGCGATGGAGCAGATCAAATACACGACCGAACTGCCGCTGGATTATATGGTGCTGGACAAGGAATCCGGCTCCAACGCCGCTTGATGACAGCTTGCCGGGAGGTTCGCGCCTCCCGGCCGTGCTTCACTTCTTCATGAAGCTCCACGGGTTGGCCTGCGGCACCACAACCGCATCCGGCACGGTTTCGGCCGATGCGACATCCGCCTTGCTGAAACTGTAACCGGACTGGACGATCGAGACGCCATCGAGAATGAAGAGCTGGCTCTTCTCCATGCCGGGCTTCAGCGTGCCGGTTACCGATACGGCCTCGTAGGCTTTCGCCAGTTTGTAGGGCTTGGGCATGGTGACGAGAACGATCTGGTTCGGCGGCGGTGTTGGCATATGGCTGCACGCGCCGGTCCAGGGGACGAGCAGGAACTGGTAGACAAGGTCGCCATCGCGATCGACCGGAAGCGCGTAGCCGGTCAGCGTCACCGTCTTTCCGTCCAGATTTGTTGACAGCGTTTCGCCATGGTCCGGCATTTTCGCAGCGACCATCGGCAATCCCGGGCCTTCGGCGGCCTGTTGCCCGGCTGGCCGGAGATCTTTCCAGAAAATGGTCGTGGCCGGCGAGGCGGCGTTCGCATAGGGGGCAGCGAGGGCGATACCCGCCAGCAAGGCCAATCTGAAAACCGTTTTCACCAATAGTGCTCCCCATTCATCCGGTGCATAAAACCGTCAGGCAAGGGGCGGGTCAATGCAGAAAGCCGTGATGGACCTCGTGTGGTCACTTGGCTGCGGCCTTGGCATGCAGGCGCTCCAAGATATTCGGGTCGGTCAATTCCTTTACCGCATCCTTGCCGATCCAGCGTGCGGTCTTGTCGGTCGAGGCGGCAAGTTTTTTCGCCAGCGCGAGAGCATGGCCATGAAGTTTCGGCGAACGCTTGCCGATCTGGCGCAAAGCCCAGTTGACGGCTTTCTTCACGAAGTTCCGGCTGTCGGTAGAATGATGCTCGATCAGCGGCAGATAGGCGGCAAAAGTGGCATCCGGTTCCTTTTTGAGATGCACCGCGCCCCAGGCGAGCATGGAAAAGGCGGTGCGGCGGACGAATTCGCGCTCGTCGACCGAGAACTCCTCGATCAGTTGGCGCCAGAACGGCGTTTCGACGAACAGATCGGAAATGCCATCGACGATCTCCCACGAATTGAAGTCACCGGCCCAGCGGCGGCATTGCTCGATGGTGATCTTGCTCGGCTCGTCGGTGAAGCCTGCCAGCAGCCGCGCTTCGCGGTAGCTGCTGTCCCAGAGCGCCAGCGCGCGCTCGTGGTTTCGCTTGATACGGCGGGCGAGCGGCCGCAGATCGGAGTTGCCGACGCCGAGCGCTGTTTCGATATCGATGCCGAACCGCGCCATGCCGGCGCGGTTTTCTTCGGTGCCGAGTGATTTCAGATGGGCGACGATATCCTGCGTAGTCCAGGAAGGATCGGGCAGGGGCGTCGCCATGGTGCGCCTATTTCTCCAGTCGTGCCAGCAGCGAGGACGTGTCCCAGCGCTTGCCGCCCATGCCTTGCACATCCTTGTAGAACTGGTCGACAAGTGCCGTGACGGGAAGCGATGCGCCGTTGCGGTCGGCTTCTGTGAGGCAGATGCCGAGGTCCTTGCGCATCCAGTCGACGGCGAAGCCGAAATCATATTTGCCGGCATTCATCGTCTTGTGGCGGTTTTCCATCTGCCAGGAGCCGGCGGCACCCTTGGAGATAACTTCGACTACCTTTTCAATGTCGAGCCCGGCTTTCTTGCCGAAATGGATGCCTTCGGCCAGGCCCTGAACCAGTCCGGCGATGCAGATCTGGTTGATCATCTTGGTGAGCTGGCCGGCACCCGTCGGGCCCATCAGCCCGACCATTTTGGCATAGGCGTCGATCACTGGCTTGGCTTTGTCGAAGACGTCCTGTTCGCCGCCGACCATGACGGTCAGCGCGCCGTTCTCTGCACCGGCCTGACCGCCGGAAACCGGCGCGTCGAGGAAGGAGATGCCGAGCGCCGATGCTTTCTCGCCGAGTTCGCGCGCGACTTCCGCCGAGGCGGTGGTGTTGTCGATGTAGATCGCGCCTTTCTTCATCGACTGGAAGGCGCCGTCCAGGCCGATGGTGACGCTGCGCAGGTCGTCGTCATTGCCGACGCAGGAGAAAACAAAATCCTTGTCCCTGGCTGCCTCGCGCGGCGTTACTGCGTGGCTGCCGCCATGCTCGCCGACCCATTTCTGCGCCTTGGCGACGCTGCGGTTGTAGACGGTGACGTCATGTCCGCCCTTGTTCTTGAGATGCGCTGCCATCGGGTAACCCATCACGCCAAGTCCCAGGAATGCCACTGACGCCATTATTTCTACCTCTTCAAAACTGTTCCAACTGCTAGCGTCAGGTCTATGCCATCAAGCGGATTCGTCAAGGATGAAGGATTGGCTCAGGCAGCCGTGGCGACGCGGTTGCGGCCTTCGGACTTGGCCAGGTAGAGGGCTTCGTCGGCCTCTGCGATCAACGATGGCAGATCACGTTCGGAGAAGGGGGCGGATGCAACGCCTATGCTGATGGTCGGCCGCAGCGTGCCGCGTTCGGTGACAATCGCGATCTCGGCGCAGCGCGCGCGGATATTCTCGGCAATATCGATCGCCCGCCTCTGGCCGACGCCGGGCAGGAAGACGACGAACTCCTCGCCGCCATGGCGGCACAGAAGGTCGCTCCCGCGAATTGTGCTCTTGGCCATGGCCGCGAACATAACCAGCACCTGGTCGCCCACGGGGTGGCCGTAGGTGTCGTTGATCTTCTTGAAGAAATCGAGATCCATGATCAGCACGGTCGCCGGCGCACGGGTGACTGCAAGGCGTTGCAACGACTGTTCCGCCCGTTGGACGAACTCGCGCCGGTTGAGAACGTCGGTCAGCCCGTCATGCGTGGCTGCGCGGCGCAGTGCCATTTCGATCTGTTCGCGGCCGAGTGCAACGAGGCTGAAACTGGAAATGAGGATAAGCAGCATCACCTCGATGGTGGCCACCTTGGAACCGAAATAGGCAGTGAAGAACGGATGGTCCGGGCTCGTCAGCCAGAGCACCCCGCCGCGCCCGGCATAGTAGATGCCGTTGAAACTGCTGGTCACGGCCAGGATCAGGGCGTTCTGGTAGCGATTGACCCCGCCGCCGCGCCAGAACTCGAAGCCGGCCATCAGACTGAAGAACGAGAACACGAAGAAAAACGGCACTGCGCCGCTCCAGGCTTCGAGCGGCCGGGACATCAGGAGCGGCACCAAGATGACCAGGCAAGGTCCGGCGAGTGCCGGAACAACCGCGCTCGAACGCCCATTGAAGGAGCGCGCGCCAACCCAGATGAAGGACATGGTTGCCACGACGAAACCATTGCCGACGGGACCCAGCCAATCGAGGTGAGGGGCCGACGAGGCGATGTAGAAGAGGAGCGAAACGGTCGAGCAGGCAAAGCCGATGCCCCACCACAGGCTGGAGGCGATTTCGCGCCGCCGCCATGCCTCGAGCAGGAACAGCACCCCGCAGGTTGCCGTCACCAGCATCGAGCAAAGCATCAACGTGTTGAGATCGATCTGAAAAGCCATTCGGCCGCTGCACCCCGTATGACGCCAAGCATAGGCGTCAGTGGTGAAGCCGTCGTAAAGGGAATTGCCGCTGCGTCAATAAAATTGCGGCGTGCCGGCCGATTTCAGCGCTTCAAATGTTTGGTGATGCGCCGCTCGATCCATTCGATGCCGTGGCGCAGCGTCTCGACCATCGACAGGTAGATCAGCGCCGCCCAGAGGTAGGTCTGGAAATCGAAGGTGCGCGAATAGGCGCGGCGCGTCTCGCCCATCAGGTCGTAGACGGTGATGATGGCCACGATCGCCGAGCCCTTGATCATCAGGATGATTTCGTTGCCATAGGGACGCAGCGCCACGATCAGCGCCTGCGGCAGCACGATCTTGCGCAGGATCTGATACTTGTGCAGTCCGAGCGATTCCGCGCCCTCCCACTGGCCCTTAGGCACGCTCTGGATGGCGCCGCGCAGGATCTCGGCCTGGTAGGCGGCGGTGTTCAGCGAGAAGGCGAAGACCGCGCAATACCACGCGTCGCGGAAGAAGACCCAGAGGCCGATGGCTTCAAGCTGCGGCCGGAACGAGCCGAGGCCGTAATAGATGAGAAAAGTCTGCGCCAGCAGCGGCGTGCCGCGGAAGAAATAGACATAGGCATAGGCCAGGGCGTTCAGCAGCTTGTTCTTCGACATGCGCGCATAGGCGATCGGTATCGAAAGCAGCGCGCCGAGTACGATCGAGACCGCCACGAGCTGCAGCGTGACGAGCAGCCCCGACAGATAATAGGGCGCATATTTTTCGAAAAGGTCCGGGTTCCAGGCGTTGACGAGATAACCCACCATGGCGACGCCGAGCATCAGCCACAGCACGATGAAGACATGTCCCGTTATGCGCGCGGCTGTCCAAGGCCTGGGAATGGCCGGCGGGCGGTCGACGTCGGTGCTGGTTTCGGTGACGGCGCTCATCGCTGCGCCTCCCTTCGCCCGGCCCAGCGCTCGATGGCATTGATGCCGAAGGACGAGATGATCGCCAGCACCAGATAGATCATGCAGGCGAAGCCGAAGAACAGGAAAGCCTGTTTGGTGACACGCGCGGCAATGCCGCTCTGGCGCAATATGTCGGCAAGGCCGATGGCCGAGACGAGCGACGTGTCCTTGAGCAGGATCAGCCAGAGATTGGCGAGGCCGGGCAGCGCAATCTTGATCAGCTGCGGCAGAACCACCAGCCGCATCGTCTGGCCCTTGGAAAGGCCGATCGAATAGCCGCCCTCATACTGCCCCTGCGGGATGGCGCGGAAGGCCGAGAGAAAAACCTCGCTGGCATAGGACGAAAAGACCACGCCCAACGCCACCATGCCGGCAACGAAGCTGTTGATCTCGATATTGGTGCCGGGACTAATCAGATGAAGCAACTGCTGCAAGCCGATCTGCGCGCCATAGAAGACGAGGAACAGCGTCAGCAGTTCAGGCAGGCCGCGGAAGATGGTGGTGTAGACGTTGCCGGCAATCCGCAGCGACGGTTCGGGCGACTGCTTGGCGAGCGCCACCAGAAAGCCGATGAGCAGACCGACCGGAAGCGTGGCGAGCCCGAGCGAGACCGTGACGAGAACGCCCCAGGCGATGTCGTCGCTCCAACCTTCTGGTCCCCAGCTGAGCAGCGTCCAGACGTTTTCCATCCGCGCGCCAGTCTCCTGTTCTGTCTAAAAGGCGAGGGCGGCGATTTGGCCGCCCTCGCGCTTCAATCGGATCAGGATTCGGCGCCGTAGACGTCGAACTTGAAGTATTTGTCGTTGATTTCCTTGTACTTGCCGTTGGCGCGGATCGCCTTGATCGCAGCGCTGAATTCGGCTGCCAGGGCATCGCCCTTGCGGACCGCTATGCCGGCGCCCTGTCCGAAGATCTCGACCGGCTGCGGCGAGGGCTGGCCCAGCAGCTTGCAGCAGGCGCCGTCAGCAGAATCAAGCCACTGCGACAGAACGACGATGTCGTCTTCCACCGCATCGAGACGGCCATTGGCGATATCGAGCTGATATTCCTGGGCGGTCGGGTAAGCCTTGACCGTTGCGTCGGTGAAGGTCTTTTCCGCATAGTTGAAGTGGGTGGTGGAGCCCTGCGTACCGATCGTCTTGCCGGCGAGGTCTTCCTTGGTCACGCCCTTGATGTCGCTGTCCTTGGGGACGGCGATGGCCGAAGGCGTGTTGTAGTATTTGGCGGAGAAGTCGACCTTTTCCAGGCGTTCCGGTGTGATCGACATGGACGCGATGATGGCGTCGAACTTGCCGGCCTGAAGGGCGGGGATGATGCCGTCCCAGTCCTGGGTCACGAATTCGCACTTGGCCTTCATCTCTTCGCACAGCGCGTTGGCGATATCGATGTCGAAGCCTTCCAGCTTGCCGTCGGCGGTCAGGTTGTTGAAGGGCGGATAGGCGCCTTCGGTGCCGATCTTGATGGTCTTTTCCTGGGCCTGGGCTGCGCCGATTGCCAGCGCGATTGCCGATACCCCAAGCGCGACACGCATAAGAATACGCATGATGTTCCTCTCTGTTGTTGCCCGCCGCTGATGGTTGCGGCGTCGTCCAGGGCCGCCTCCCGGTGGCCCGCAGAGCGCGATACTGCGTCTGTTTTCAGCAAGAAAGCAACTGCAAATACGCCCCCGGCAAACGACTTTACGTCAACTTGCCGGTGTGTACGCAAGTTCATTCCGGCAGCATAAATCGCTGCCGGGACATGACGTTACGTCAGCTTTTTCAAGCCGGTCGTGGTTTCGATGAAATCGGCTATCGCGGCAATGTCGTCGATGCCGAATGTTGGCAGGCGTTCTCCCAACACCGGATGATCGGCGGCGATGGCAACGATGTTAGGATCGTTGGCCGACAGCGGTGCCGTGTCTTTCGCTTCCAGCCGGCGCGCCTCGATCTTCTTGTGCGCCTCGCGCTTGTAGCCCTCGACCAGCACGATGTCGCAGGGCGAAAGGCGCGCCAGTATGGCGTCGAGTGAGGGCTCATCCTCGCTGGTTAGTTCATGCATCAACGCCCAGCGCTTGCCCGACACGATGGCAACTTCGCCGGCGCCTGCCGCGCGGTGGCGAAAGCTGTCTGTGCCCTGCTTGTCGATGTCGAACGCATGATGCGCATGCTTGACCGTGGAAACGCGCCAGCCGCGCGCGGTCAATTCGGCCACGAGCCTTTCGGTCAGCGTGGTCTTGCCCGAATTCTTCCAGCCGGTGATGCCGAATACGCGCTGTGTCAAATCATGGCCCGCACGATCGCCTCGGCTTCCTGAAGTTCGCCGGGGGTGTTGATGTTGAAGAAGGGATCGACGATTTTTTTGGCCACGTCCAGCATCGGAAAATCGACCTCGACGAAATCATGGCTTTCGATGAAGGCGCGCACGCGGAATTTATGCTGCCCGCCGAGAAAGACGAGAAGCTCGTCGTGCAGCGTAACGGGCCACAGCGCGAATGTCGGGTGCTGTTCTCCGTCCGAGCATGCCACCGCAATGCGGGCCGCTTCGCCCTTTCTGGCTGCATCGAGCTTTTCGCAAAGATCAGCGGGGAAGAAGGGCGTGTCGCCGGCAACCGTCAGAATATGGGTGGCGGCAGGGCTTGCCCATTTCATGCCCGCCAGAATCCCGGCCAGAGGCCCGGCGCCTGCGGTGTCGGCAATGACCGGAAGCCCGAAACCGGCAAGTCGCGCCGGGTCGCCATTGGCGCTGATCGCCATTCGTCCGGTCTGTGGCGCAAGCCGCGAGATCACCTGCGACAGGATCGTTCCGCCGCCCAGCGGGCGCAGCGTCTTGTCGCCACCGCCCATGCGCGTCGCGCGGCCGCCTGAAAGAATCAATCCCGCAATATCTTCCTGCACACTCACGCTTCCTTGCCCGGATGCCGCGACACCCACATCACATAAAGGGTGAACAGCGTGCCTGCCAGCGCCGAAAGCAGCATGACCCAAAGCAACGGGTAGGGGCCGGTCTCCGGCGTCAGCAGCGCACCTGCGACCACAGCAAGCACCGCGCCGCCGCCGATCTGCAGCGCGCCGCCAAGGCCGGACGCCGAGCCCGCCAGATGGCTGCTGACGCTGACGATGCCGGCATTGGCGTTGGGCAGCGTAACGCCGTTGCCAACGCCAACGAAGAAGACAGGGCCGAACAGCGACAACGGATGGTTGTAGCCGGACCAGAACAGCGCGATCGACAGCATCATGCCCAGTACCGTCACGACATTGCCGTAGAGCATCATGCGGTTGATGCCGACCGTTCGCGAAAACCTGCCCGACATGAAGTTGCCGAGCATGTAGCCGATCGAAACGATGGCGAAATACAGTCCGTATTGCGATGGCGTCAGGTGCAGGATTTCCGACGAGATGTAAGGCCCGCCGCCGAGAAAGGCGAAGAAAGCACCGGATGTGGAGGCGGCCGTCAGCGTATAGCCCCAGAAGCGCCGCGAGCCGACAACTTCCGGATAGGTGCGGAACTGCGCGGCAAAGCTCGACGATTTCTGCCGGTTCGTCTCACCGAGATCAAGCCAGACGATGGCGAAGGCGAACAACCCTGCCGCAAGCATCAGCAGGAAGGTAGCATGCCAGCCATAGAACTCGTCGAGGAAACCGCCGATAATCGGCCCTATCATTGGCACCAGGCTGGTGCCCATCGTGATGTAGCCGATCTTGCTCGCCGCTTCGGCTGCCTCGACGGTATCGCGCACGATGGCGCGCGATAGCACCATGCCGGCTGCCGAACTCGCCTGAAGCAGGCGGCAGGCAAGCAGCAGCTCGATCGTCGGCGCATAGAGGGCCGCGACCGTGCCGAGAATGAAAAGCGCGAAGCAGAACAGCATCACCGGCCGCCGGCCGAAGCGATCGGATGCCGGCCCGATGAACAGTTGCAGGATGGCGGTGGCGGCGAGATAGAGCGAAACAGCCAGCTGCACGACGGCATATTCAGCGTCGAAATGCCTGGCCATGCCGGGCAGGGATGGCAGGAAGACGTTCATCGACAGCGTGCTGGCTGCTGCTGCCGTCACCAGCGTGAAGACATGCGGCGGCGTCGCCTTGTTCAGGAAGCCTGCCGCCATATCCCGAGCCTAGATGCCGTCCGGCGCCATTGCCGGGCCTGTGCTTTGCGCGGCTGGCGCGGTTTTTCCGGCGACCTGTTCGCGGTAGAGCGTATAGAGGCCGGAACCGACGATGATGTTCGCGCCGACGATCATGGCAATGTCGGGGACGTCGCCGAAGATCAGATAGCCAAGCACGATCGCCCAGAGCAGCGCGGTATAGCGGAATGGCGCGATGAAGGAGATGTCGCCGGTGCGCATCGACATGATGACGAACTGGTAACCGAACAGGACGAGCACTGCCGCAAGACCGAGCAGGGCGACGTATTCGAACTCCATCGGCGTCCAGCCGCCGAGCGGGGTTATGAGCACTGCGCCGCACAGCATGATCACCGTGGCGGTGACTGCGGAAACGAGAAGCGATGGAACGTGCGGCGGCAGGCGTCTGGTCGCCAGGTCGCGCAAGGCGCAGAAGGCAACCGAGACCAGCGCCGACAATGCGAAGATGTTGAAACCCTCAAAGCCCGGCCTCACGATGATCATGACGCCGGCAAAGCCGGCGACAATCGCCAGCCAGCGGCGCCAGCCGACGCCTTCGCCCAGAAACAGCGCCGCGCCCATCGTCACCGCGAGTGGCAGAGCCTGAAGCACGGCGGAGACATTGGCTATGGGCAGATGCTGGAGTGCGATCAGGAAGAAAATCGTGCCGCCGAGTTCGCCCAGCACGCGAAGGCCGATCATCGGGTGGAATATCAGCCGCGGCATCTTCAGCGCGCCCTGATGCCAGGCAAGCAGGGTGATCAGCGCCGTCGCGAACAATCCGCGCACGAGGATCACCTGGCCGAAATTCATGTGCATCGACGCCAGCTTGATCAACGCGTCGTTGCATGTGAACCCGGCCATCGACACCACCATGAACATGGCGCCGCGAAGGTTGGGAGAGAGTGCCAAGGCGTTTCCGATTCTTTATCGTTAGGCACAGGATGTAACATCCGGTGCCTAAACAGCAATGGCAAAGCGCTGGGCCACCGGGGAGGTTCGGCCAACGCTGCCGTTGCAAGAGGTCACGAACGGAGGTTTGCCGGCTAAATTTTCCTGCTGTCACGAGCGGCAGGCAGCAGGGTCGGCTTGGCGTGGTGGTCGTTCCTTGAATTTACCCCACAATGGCGACTATCGTGACCATGAGCGGGGCAGGAATTCGAGGACATAAATCCAATGACTCCATCCGAACAGATCGATCAGTTGATCGCAAAACTCGACGACTGGCGCGGCAAGACGCTCGCCAGCCTCCGCAGGAGCATCCTCGAGGCCGACGTAGAGATCATCGAGGAATGGAAGTGGATGGGAAGCCCGGTATGGTCCCGCGACGGCATTATCGCTGTCGGCAACGCCCACAAGGACAAGGTGAAGCTCACCTTTTCCCACGGTGCGAGCCTCCCGGACCCCGACAAGCTCTTCAACGCGGGCTTCGACGGCAAGGTGTGGCGGGCGATCGATGTTTTCGAGGGCGACACGATCGATGAGAACGCTCTGAAAAACCTCGTCCGCGCCGCGATCGAGTTCAATCAGGCCAAGAAGAAGGCGAAGAAAGCGCCGGCGGGCAGCAGGGCGAAGGCTCAAACAAGGAAGGAAGCCTGAAGCTGCGCTTTCGCAGGTCTAGGCAGCTTCGACCAGAAGGTCAGCCAGTTCCTGCGGCTTGTCGATGCCGACATCATGGCCGCAGGCGACCTGCCTGACGGTCCAGCTCGGGTCCTTTCCCAAAGCCTCAGCGGTCTGGCCGAACGGGCTCTCCCAGCCGGTGGCCTGGATATAGGTTTTCTTCGGTACGCGCTGGTAGGCGCCGGTAACGCGGAGCTTTTCCTTCAGCGATGCGGTTGGGTGCGGCGTCGCTTTGGCGTCGACCCAGGCGCGGTCTTTTTCATCAAGATAGTCGCCCTTTGAGGTCGGCGGAGCGGGGATCGTTTCGCCGACGAGTTCCCAGCCTTCGGCGAAATCGGCGAAGGACTGGCCGTCTGCGGGTATGAACGCGTCGAGATAGACGATCGAGGCAATGCGCTCGCTGATCCTTTCGGCCACTCCGGTTATGACGATGCCGGAATAGGAATGCCCGACCAGCACGATATTATCGAGGTCCTTCCACAGCACCTCGTTGACGACGTCGTTGACATGGGTGGTGAGGTTTATGTCCGGTCCTGCAAGGTGCGAACGCTCGCCAAGCCCGCTCAGCGTCGGCGCGAAGACACGGTGACCCTTGGCCGTCAGCAGATCGGCAACCCGCATCATCGACCAACTGCCCGCCCATGCGCCATGCACGAGCACAAAGGTAGCGCGCCCGTTCTTCTTTGAGTCGGTCATTTCATCTTCCCGATATGGATTTGAATTCGCTGGCTTACGAGCCCTGTCGACCCAGCGGTGCAAGGTCGAGATAGTGCAGAACCGGCACCAATGGCTCCAGCCCGCGTGCATAGGTCGAATAGCTGTGCAGGATCCGGCCTTCGTCGCGGAGGAAGACGCTGAGGCCCGGCAGTTCGGTGCCCCACTGGTCCCAGGCGCCTTTCGCGGCTTCGAACTCGGCCTTGCCGCGGTAGTTGATCTCGATGGGCGCGATGTTTTCGTCCAGCGTGACATGGAAATCATAGTTGAAGTCGCTGCCGAAGGACGAATACCACGGCACCGTCCAACCCATCTTCTGCCTGTAGGCGGCCAGCTTCCCGAAAGGCGCGCGCGAGACCATGGCCAGCGTGGTCTCGCGTTTATGCAGCTCGGACAGATCCGGCAGGCTGTTGGCGAAGCTGGTGCAGCCGTGGCAGCCATTCT
The DNA here is from genome assembly GCF_037153935.1 of Mesorhizobium sp. CCNWLY176. Classification (NCBI taxonomy): domain Bacteria; kingdom Pseudomonadati; phylum Pseudomonadota; class Alphaproteobacteria; order Hyphomicrobiales; family Phyllobacteriaceae; genus Mesorhizobium; species Mesorhizobium sp. CCNWLY176. Next base: position 189,420 of record NZ_JBBBDZ010000007.1, on the reverse strand, counting down.
CCCACTCCGGGTCGAACATGAAGTGGTAGATGAGGAGCTGGCGCCGGCCTTCGAACAGGTCGGCAAGGCTTACCCGGCCGTTCGGGCCGTCGAAGACATAGTCCTTCGCGACCCGTTCCATCGGCAGGGCCCGGCGTTCGGCGTTCAGCGCATCGCGCGCCTTCGACATTTCCTTTTCGCGGGCGAGCAGGCGCTTGCGTGCCGCCACCCATTCGCTGTGCGGAACAATTTTGTGCGGTTCCATGTCTGTTTCCTTTCGGTTTCAGTTCAGGTTCTGCGTCGGGAACATATGGAAATAGGGTTCCGCCTCCTTCAGCACGCGGGCGAAGGAAGGGCGGTTCAGCAGCCGGTCGAAATAGGCTGCCATGTGCCTGTGCGTAACGGCGAAAGGTTCGACCTTGTCGGCATAGAACAGCGCGGGTGCTGCAGCGCAGTCGGCCATGGTGAAGGCTTCGCCCATCGCCCATGTCCGCGTGGCCATGTCGCGCTCGATCATGCCGTAGGCGGTTCGAAGCGTTGCGCGCGCCTGCTCGACGCCGAAACCATCGTGCTGGCCTGCCGGGCGAATGCGGTCGACGACGATCTTCTGCATCGGCTCCTGCACATAGAGATCGTAAAAGCGGTCGGAGAGGCGGGTGCGCCAGGCTTCTTCAGGGTCATAGGGCACGAACCGCACCGCGCCGGGATAATACCGGTCCAGATACTCGATGATGATGGTCGATTCCGGCACGACGCGGTCGCGGGCGGCGTCGCGCAGCACCGGCATCTTGCCGACCGGCCACAATTCCCTGAACTCCGCGCTGGAGCTTTCGTCGCCGAGATCGACCAGCACCGTCTCGAACGGGGTGTCGTTTTCGTATAGCGCGATCAGAGGCTTGTGGCAGAAGGAGGCGAGGGGATGGAAATGATAGGTGAGTGACATGGAATCGCTTTCTCCCGTCGACCGTCAGCTCGCGCCGGTGCATCAAATAGTGATTGTATTTAGCAACCAGTTGAACGATAATTGCACTGCTATGGAATTGCAACCGGTTTTTCGGAGAATTTTTTGATGGACGCTGCTCATCGCTCGGGCTGCCCGATTAACCTCTCGCTCGAAGTGTTCGGCGACAAATGGAGCCTGCTGATCCTTCGCGACATGATCTTCGGCGGCAAACGCCACTTTCGCGAGCTTTTGCGGTCGGAAGAGGGCATTTCGTCCAACATCCTCGCCGACCGCATGAAGATGCTGCTGGAAGAGGGCATGCTCACCAAGACCGACGACCCGAGCCACAAGCAGAAGGCCATCTACAGCCTGACAGAGAAGGCGATCGAATTGGTGCCGATCATGGCCCACCTCGGCGCCTGGGGCCGCAAATGGCTCCCCGTCAGCGAAGATCTCAGCATCCGCGCGCGGCTTCTGGAGGAGGGCGGTCTGCCGATGTGGGAGAAATTCATGGCCGAGCTGCGCGTCGAGCAGCTTGGCGCACCGAACACCATCTCTGGCCCGACCGTGCGCCAGACGCTGCAGGCGGCCTATCTGGAAGTGGTCGCGCGGCAGCAGGCGGAGCGGGCCACAGCGAACTGAGGCAACTGCCGTCCAGCGGCTGGGTGCGCGATCAATTCGGCTTGTTCATGGCTTGAGACTCGATCAGAACCGATCCAGTCTGAGATTCCGCACCGGGTTTATGATTGCGGACTTTGCCGTGGGGGGCTGATGAAAGAGCGAGCGAAGAAACCGAAGCTATACACTGGAGGCTGCCTTTGCGGCGCCGTTCGCTTCGAGGCGACCGGCCCGGCTGAAAAGCCGCATACCTGCTCCTGTCGCATGTGCCAGCGCCACACCGGCGCATTGACGGCGCCCTGGGTCGAGTTCCCAAGCGATCGGGTGGCGTGGACCGGACCCGTCGGCAAGCCGTCCGTCTATCGCTCGTCGGACTATTCCAGCCGCGCCTTCTGCCCCACCTGCGGCAGCTCCCTCGGCGCCATCGACGACAAGCCGGTTGTCGCCCTGTTGCTCGGAGCCTTCGACAAGCCCGCAGCGAAAGAGCTGATGCCCACCTATCACACCAACCGAGGCGGACGGCCGAAATGGTGGCATGTGGAGGTTGGGACGGAGTAGCGACGGTGGACGATGGGGCAACGGTAAGAGAGTAGACGCCCTTGCTCCGCAAAGCTGTGGCTTTACACTCGGCGATATGGGCAGACGGGGGTATGTCTACATTCTCGCTTCACAGAAGAACGGGACGCTGTATGTCGGTGTCACGTCAGACCTTGCCGGTCGTTTGTTGCAGCACCAGACCGGAACCGGTTCGAAATTCGCCGCACGCTATGGTGTCATGCGCCTTGTGTGGTTCGACGAATACGATCTGGTCGTTGATGCCATCGCCCGTGAGAAGGTGATCAAGAAGTGGCCACGTCAGTGGAAGATCAACCTCATCGAGGAACACAATCCACATTGGCACGACATTTCGTGGCATTTGCTTTGACGGTAGGCATTCCGTTGCGCTTGTTCTGTACCACAGGCTCGGGTTTGCCGTTCAGGCATGGATTCCCGACACCGCTCGTTCCTCGCTCACGAGGTCGAGAATGACGGATGCATTTAGGCTTGCCGCTGATCTCAAGCGTTGGTGATTTGCAGACGCGCAAATAACAAGCTCGTCATCCTCGGGTCGCAGCACGAGCGAAGCGAAGGGCGAAGAGCCCGGGGATCCATGCCGGAACATCGATAAAGGCTACAGCGGTGCAGAACTGTGGACGGTAAAACTCGCGGAAACTGTGGGAAAGATTTTCACCCAATTTCCACATAACCCATTGTTTCCACTCACCCCATACATTTTTTCACGCCCAATCTTTCCTCACCCCAAAACACCGCCTGCATAATCCCCCCATCGCTCTTGCGGGACCGGGTTCTGGAACCGGGATCAAGGGGGAGCGGCGGTGACCTCCCGCCCTGGTGTGGTAGCCAGGAACCCGAGGGCCCGACACAGGCCGGCGTCCTGCGGCCGCATGCCCTGGCTGGAAGTTGCAGGCGACAAGCTTGCGGCGGAAGGATCAAGGGCAGATCGCGCAGGATGCGGAGAACCCGCGGCGTCTTGTCCATGGAATGTACATGGAGCGGGCGTTGTGACCGGCCGACTTCGGGACAGACACCGAGCGGGGCGCGGAAGCTGCGCCACGTATTTACACTAGGAAGGCACGGCCAAGCGCCCCGCTTCCCACCCTCGTAGAGGGAGTTCTTTGACAATGGCCAGATGCGAAAGCAGGCGTGGCGATGATGAAGTGCGCCTCTCCTTCTCCCCTTGTGGGAGAAGGTGGCCTACCCGAAGGGGAGGTCGGATGAGGGGTGTTGGAAGGAACGCGACGATGAGCGGGTAGCCTGCAGGTCTTTCCTGGAAAGGATCACTCCGTCCAGCACCCCTCATCCGTCGTGGCGCTGCGCGCCAATCCACCTTCTCCCACAAGGGAGAAGGGAAGAGGACACCTTCACCCGCCGGTAACGCTCATATGGCGCGAGACGGCGGGGCGGCTGGTGCGGCGGTCGATGATGAAGTCGTGGCCCTTGGGCTTGCGGCCGATGGCTTCGTCGATGGCGCTGGAGAGAAGCTCGTTGCCTTCCGAGGCGCGCAGTGGCGCGCGCAGGTCGGCGGCGTCTTCCTGGCCGAGGCACATATAGAGCGTGCCGGTGCAGGTCAGCCGGACGCGGTTGCAGCTTTCGCAGAAATTATGCGTCATCGGCGTGATGAAGCCGAGCCGTCCGCCGGTCTCGGCAACCTCGACATAGCGCGCCGGGCCGCCGGTCTTGTAGGGAATGTCGGTCAGCGTGAACTGGCGCTCGAGATCGGCGCGCAGCAGCGACAGCGGCAGATACTGGTCGGTGCGGTCCAGATCGATCTCGCCCATCGGCATGGTTTCGATGACGGTCAGGTCCATGCCACGGCCATGGGCCCAGCGCAGCATTTCGGGCAGTTCGGCGTCGTTGAAGCCCTTCAGCGCCACCGCGTTGAGCTTGATCTTGAGCCCGGCAGCCTGGGCGGCATCGATGCCGGCCATCACCTTGTCGAGATGGCCCCAGCGGGTGACGGCATGGAATTTTTCCGGGTCGAGCGTGTCGAGCGAGACGTTGATGCGCTTGACGCCGCAATCGGCGAGCTCGCCGGCAAAGCGGGCAAGCTGCGAACCGTTGGTGGTCAGCGTCAGCTCTTCAAGCGCGCCGCTCTTGAGGTGGCGCGAAAGCTCGCGCACCAGATGCATGATGTTCTTGCGCACCAACGGTTCGCCGCCGGTCAACCGCAATCTGCGCACGCCCTTCTCGATGAAGACGGTGCACAGCCGGTCGAGCTCCTCGAGCGAGAGCAGATCCTTCTTGGGCAGAAAGGTCATGTCTTCCGCCATGCAATAGGTGCAGCGGAAGTCGCAACGGTCGGTGACCGACACGCGCAGATAGCTGATCGTGCGCCCGAATGGATCGATCATGTTCATGCGATGGCGTTTCCCAATGCCGTCAGCGCGACGGCTCTTGCCCTGAATGTCGTGTATTCGTACCCGTCATTCAAGGTAGGTGATATCGGTCTTTGGTAACATCTCCGTAGCCGACGCCGCAATGTCGGCTTTGTGGCATAGCTTTTTCACCTTTTCGGTGAACCCGAAGGCGCGTAGGGAAGGGGCCGAAACAAGGGTAGGACGATGACGGCGCCAACTGAACTGAGAGTATCGAAGGATCGCCGGACACTGACGGTGACGTTTCCCAACCACCATCCGTTCGAGCTTTCGGCCGAACTGCTGCGCGTTGCCTCGCCCTCCGCGGAAGTGCAGGGGCACTCGCCGGAACAGCGGGTGACCGTGCCGGGCAAGCGCAACGTGGCGATTTCCCGGATCGAGCCGGTCGGCAACTATGCGGTGCGCATAATCTTCGACGACACGCACGACACCGGCATCTTCACCTGGAACTACCTGCACACGCTGGGCCACGAGAAAGACGAGCGCTGGAATGCCTATCTCGCGGAGCTTCAGCAAAAGGGCATGAGCCGGGGATAGCGTCGCAAAAACGTCACCGAACTCGGATAACGGCGCGAGAGAAATCGGAGGTTTGGGAATGTCGAAGATCACCACCGTCGAACAGCTCGAAGCGCTCTACGGCCTGCCCGGCGAGACCTCGCTGGTGAAGGAACTCGACCACATCATTCCCGAATATGCGGCCTTCATCGAAGCGTCGCCCTTCGCAGCGCTTGCCACGACCGGGCCTGAAGGTCTCGATTGTTCGCCGCGTGGCGATCTCGCCGGCTTCGTGCGCATCCATGACGAGCGGACGCTGATGATGCCCGACCGGCGTGGCAACAACCGCGCCGATTCGCTGAAGAACATCATCCGCGATGACAGGGTGGCGCTGCTGTTTCTGGTTCCCGGTTCGGGCACGACGCTGCGGGTAAACGGCCGAGCCTACATCACCACGGATGCCGAGCTTTGCGCGTCCTTCACGGTCGAAGGCAAGCCGGCGCGCTCGGTGACGGTTATTGCGGTCGAGGCCGTCTATTTCCAGTGCGCGCGGGCGATCGTCCGGTCCGAACTGTGGAACCCGGAAAAGCACGTCGACCCGAAGTCGCTGCCGACACCAGGCCAGATACTCGCGGTGACGAGCCAGAAAAACATCGATGGCGAGAAATATGATCGCGAGTGGCCCGAGCGCGCAAAAGCTAGCATGTGGTAGGCGGATCGACCGGCTTCAGGCGGTTTTCATCAACTCGGAAATCCGGTTCATCATAGCGCCCATGCGGTCGCATTCGGTCGGAGAGGTTTGGGCCATCACCGTCTCGATCAGCCCGTTGTAGATGTGCAGCGCGTCCATCAGGAGCGTCTCTCCCTCGCCGGTGAGGGTCAGCCGCATGATCCGCTTGTCCTTGGCGTCGTTTTCGCGGGTAAGCAGGCCGCGCTTTTCCAACTGGGGCAAGAGCATGGTAATGTTCGACCGTCCGACCAGCAATTTGCGGGCAAGATCATGCTGGGACATGCCAGGGTGCCGATAGAGGTTCATCAGCATGTCGAGCTGCGCGAGCTTCAGGTCGAGCGGCTGCAACGCCTTGCTCAAGGCAGCCACGACGGCCTTTTCGGCGCGCACCAGCGCGATCCAGTTGCGGAATCGCGGATTGTCCCAGGGAAGGTCTTGTTTATTGTTCATGTTTGAACTATTATGTTCACAGTTGAACCGTTGGTCGGATCGTCAATATGGCATCAATTGGTTTGAAGGTCATCCGGGGTGTGTTCGGTGCTGCCGAGCATATAGCACCGCGATTGGGCGGACGCGCTGCGTTTGAACTCTTCTGCCGAACGCCTGACCCGAAAAAGCTGAGCGCGGGCGAGCGGCGCGCTGTCGAAGCCGCCAGAGGCTTCATGGCGGAGGCGCGGCACCATCGGCTGAAAGTCGGCTCGGGATGCGTAAGCGTTCATGAATTTCGCCCCGAGCACCATCCTGCGACCGCGACCGTGCTCGTCATCCATGGCTGGCGCTCGCGCACCGAATATATGCGCGCGCTCATCGAGGGCTACCGCAAGGCGGGCTTTCGGGTGATGTCGCTCGATCTGCCGGGTCACGGCGGGTCGACAGGGCGCAGGCTCAACATGGCTTTGGCTGTCGAAGCCACAGTGGCAGCGGCTCAATGGTTCGGCCCGTTCGCTGCCGTCGTCGGCCACTCCTTCGGCGGCGCGGTCGCAGCGTGCGCGGCTTCCGGCATGATCAAGGGCACTGCGCCTCTGCCGACGGAACGCCTGGTCATGATTGCAGCGCCAAATGCGCTGACGGATGTGCTCAATGGATTTCGCAGGCATACGAATGTCGGGGATAAATCGGCCCGCGCGCTCGATAATCAGATCAAGCGAATCTCCGGTCATCCGATGGCCGAGTTCGTCGCATCCAGATATATCGCGCAAATGCAGATACCGACATTGGTCATCCATGCGCCCAACGATGCGGAAGTGCCGGCGTCAGACGCCAAGACGCTTGCGGCTGCCGGCGACCATGTCAGGCTTTTGTGGGCTGAAAACCTCGGGCATCGCCGCATATTGTCCGACCAGACTGTCGTGGCGGAAGCGGTGGGTTTCGTGGAACAGCCGCGCCAGCCAGCCTCCGTCCATTAGCAGTCACCGCTCAGCATCGCGACCGATGCGTTCCGGCTTTGCTCACGCCCTTGTGAAGCTGCAAGGCAACAACGTTGCCGAAATTTATCTTCCCTTAACGAAATCGGTATGAATCGGTATAGTCGCGCCCTACATCGGCAGTGGACGAGCCGATTTTTCTCGGCGCGGCGAGAAAACGGGGAAACCGTCCGGAGTTCGGGCGGAGATGGATAATCAATGATCTTCTCTCTGAAAAGAACCGCAGCGCTGCCGATCACGGTTCTTGCCGCCTCGCTGGTTTTCGGCGCACCTGCAAATGCGCAGGGACTGTTCGATGCGCTGTTTGGTGGCGGGCGTGTGCAGCGCATGCAGAGGGAAGAGTTTCCGCCGCCGCCGCGCGCCGAGAGGCGAGTTCCTCAGCCCAAGCGTACGGCAGCTGCTGCCCCGGTGGCGAAGATCACGGGTCCGACCTATTACACCTACAAGGCCGATCCGCTCGTTCGCGTCGACTTCGGCGCGGTGTCGAAGACTGCAGAGCCGGTATCGTTCGAGCCGTCGTTGGGCGGGACCTCCTTTCGGGAGGGCCTTGCCGGGCTGGATGGATTTGACCTCTCCGCCGAAAAGGACGTCGCCAAGGCTCTTGCCGATTACTACGCGGCCAATCCCGACTACATCTGGGTAAGCGGTGCGACCGCGAACGCGCGCGCGCAGGATGCGGTTCGGGTTCTGGGCGAGGCGCCTACCCATGGACTGGACGCGGCGGACTATGCCGTCACGGTACCGGCCACCGGCTATTCGCTCGACGACATGGCCGCGCGTCAGCGCGAATTGATGCGTTTTGAGATGACGCTCTCGGCGCGCGTGCTGCGCTATGTTCGCGATGCGCAGAATGGCCGCGTCGATCCGAACAGGATTTCCGGATATCACGATTTTCCGGCCAAGCCGCTGGACATGGTCAACGTCCTGAAGACGCTGGCTCATACCGGCGAAGTTCACAGCTATCTGGAATCCTGGCATCCGCAGAACGCGGAATACCAAGCCTTGCGCGTCGAACTTGAGTCGTTGGAAGCCAGTTCGGAAAACGACATCGTCGTCGATCCGAAGCTGTTCTTGCGGCCGGGTCAAAGCAGCCCGGAACTGCCGAAGCTGCTGCAGCTGATCGCCCGCGACTATCCCGACGACATCGGCCAATATTCGGAGGTCATTACGCGGCTCGGCGCGAGTGAGGCCTATGTTGACGAGCTGGTGCCGGTCATCAAGATGGCGCAGGAAAAGGTCGGTCTGAAGCCGGACGGCGTGATCGGGCCGCGCACCGTGGGTGAACTCGCCGGAACGTCCAAAGCGGATCGTGTCGACAAGGTGCTCTTCGCGCTGGAGCAGATGCGCTGGTTGCCCTCCAATCTCGGCAGCCCCCGCGTTTTCATCAACCAGCCGGCATTCACGGCAAGCTATATCGACGGCGATACGGAAAAGCTGAAGATGCGCGTCGTCATCGGTCGGCCGACCAATCAGACAAGCTTCTTTTACGATGAAATCGAGCAGGTGGATTACAATCCCTATTGGGGGGTTCCGCAGTCGATCATCGTCAACGAGATGCTGCCAAGACTGCGCCGCGATCCCGGTTATCTCGACCGCTCCGGCTATGAAGTGACCGATTCGAAAGGTCGAAAAATTCCGTCGTCTTCGATCAACTGGGGACAGTACGGCGCAAAAATTCCCTACAGCGTGCGCCAGACCCCCAGCGAGGCCAACGCTCTCGGCGAGCTGAAAATCCTGTTCCCCAACAAGCATGCGATCTACATGCACGACACGCCGCAGAAGAGCCTGTTCGACCGCGATTCGCGGGCGTTCAGTCATGGCTGTGTCAGGTTGAAGGACCCGCGGGGCATGGCGGCGGCAGTGCTGGACACGACGGTCGACCATATCGCCCAGAAGCTGAAGCAAGGGCATTCATCCGAGCGCGTCACGCGCAAGATTCCGGTCTATGTCGCCTATTTCACGGCCTGGCCGGAAATGAACGGCAAGGTCGAGTATTTCGGCGACGTCTACGATCGCGACGCGCATCTGAAGACGGCTCTGGAAAAAACCGAGGCAGTGCGTACGCCGAGCATCCGGCAAGTCTCCCAGGCCGACACCGAGTTCTGAAACTTCAGGTGTCCCACACAGCGGGCGCCGCCCGCTGGATCATGCGGCTCTTCGCAAGCAACTACCCGTTGCTTGCCACAGTCCTTTGGACGCTTTGGCTGACGATACGCTGAAGTCAGCGCAATCAGGAAAAATCGGGCAAGGGGTATGGTGGGCGATGCAGGGATTGAACCTGCGACCCCACCCGTGTGAAGGGTGTGCTCTCCCGCTGAGCTAATCGCCCGCTCGTTGCCCGAAGGCCAAGCGAGCCGCGATATAAGGGACGGGAATGACCGAAGTCAAGGCACCGATCAGTTTGCTGCCGCGATAAGTTTGTCGGCCAGCGCCACCGTCAGTTCGTCGAAATGCGAGATGATTTTCGACGGCTCGAATTCGCGTACGTGCCGATCGGTATAGCCGAAATCGACCGCGACCACCGGAATGCCGGCTGCCTTGGCCGTGTCGATGTCGGTTTGCGAATCGCCGACCATCACTGCGCGATCGCGATCGCCTCCGGCCATTGCGATGGTTTCGGTCAGATGCCGAGGGTCCGGCTTGCGGAATGCGAACGTATCCTGGCCGCAGATCGCAGCGAAATACCGGGTCATATCGAGCGCTTCGAGAAGCTTGCGCGAAAAACCTTCGGTCTTGTTGGTACAGACCGCCATCAGGAAGCCTGCATCGGCGAAACGATCGAGCGCATCCAGCACGCCCGGATAGGGCAGGGACTTGCCGGGAATGTTTTCACCATAGTGGTCGATGAAGAGCGCAAACAGCCGGTCGTGTTCTGCAACCGGCAGCGGCGTCCTGCTGGCAGCGAAAGCGCGCTCGATCATCACCCGGCCGCCATGGCCGACGAAGCTGCGGAAGCCCGTCGCGTCGGTATGCGGCACGCCACCGGCGCCGAGGCTGTGATTAAGGCTCTCGAGCAGATCGGGTGCCGTGTCGACCAATGTTCCGTCGAGGTCGAATACGATGATTGGGCTGCTCATGAAATGTCCTGCGGCTTAAGGAATAAGTCAGTCGCGCATAGCGTGAGTGACCTTGCGGCGCAAGCAAAGTCGATTGAGCCTGAAGGGCAGAAAGCCTTTGCCGAAGCGGCCAAAGATGCTAGGAGCGCCACCGAACAAGGACTGCGGCGACACACCCATGGATGCAAGAGCATTGAAGATCGAGGCGGCGCGAGCCGCGCTTGAACATGTCACGGACGGGATGCGGCTCGGCATCGGCACCGGCTCGACTGCCGAGGAATTTGTCCGGCTGCTTGCCGAAAAGGTCGCGGCGGGCATGAAGATCATCGGTGTTCCGACTTCCGAACGCACCGCAGCGCTGTGCCGCGAACTGGGCGTTCAATTGTCGACGCTCGATGAGACACCGGAGCTTGACCTGACGATCGATGGCGCCGACGAGGTCGATGCGCAGCTCACGCTGGTCAAGGGCGGTGGCGGCGCGCTGCTGCGCGAGAAAATCGTGGCCGCAGCCTCGAAGAAAATGATCGTGATTGCCGATCAATCGAAGCTGGTCGACACGCTGGGCAAGTTTCCGCTGCCGATAGAGGTGAACAAATTCGGACTGAAGGCAACCGAGCTGGCAATCGCTGCCGTTGCCGAAAATCTTGGCCTTTCCGGCCCGCTGACATTGAGGATGACGAACGGCGCGCCTTTTGTTACAGACGGCGGACATTTTATCGTCGACGCATCTTTTGGCCGCATTCCCGATCCAAGAGCGCTATCAAATGGTCTTCACGCCGTTCCGGGGGTTGTCGAGCACGGTCTGTTCCTGGGCTTGGCGCAGGCGGCAGTCATCGCGGGTGCGGACGGCATCAGAACGGTCCGCGCGACCCAATAAAGAGGGAGTTTTATCCATTATGACGTTGGTCAATCGTGTTCGCCGCTTCTCCGCGGTTCTGGCGGCTTCCGCAATGGTCGCAATCGCGTCGCCGGCCTTTTCGCAGGAAATCTCGGACGCGCACCTGAAGGCAGCCCGCGAGGCGGTGGCGGCGATTCATGCCACCGACCTGTACGACAACATCCTGCCGCAGGCAGCGGGAGCGCTGAAGGCACAGCTTATCCAGAAGAATCCGGACCTTCAGGAAGTCATCACCTCGACGGTCGATGAAACGACGCTGAAGCTTGCCGGCCGCCGTGCCGACCTGGAGAAGGAAGCAGCGCTTGCCTATGCGCGGGTCTTCTCGGTCGAGGATCTGAACGGCATTGCCGCCTTCTACAATTCGGCGCCGGGCAAGAAGCTTCTTTCCGATGGCCCGATCGTGGCGCGCGAAGTCAGCAAGGCCGCCGATATCTGGCAGCGCGGCGTCGCTCGTGATCTCGCCGAGGAAACCGGCAAGGCGCTCGACAAGGCGCTTGAGGGCAAGTCCGCTCCGGCGATCACCGATCCGGCAACGCCGACGCCTGACGCGGCAGCACCGGCGCCGGCGCCTGCTCCCGCCAACTGATCGAGCCTTACAAAATTGCATCGCTGAAAAGCCCGGCCTCTGCCGGGCTTTTCTTTTGCGGTTTTGGCTCCTAACTGTCACTTGCCGCGCACGGAGACAGAATCATGACTGCATATGACTACGACCTTTTCGTCATTGGCGGAGGTTCCGGCGGGGTTCGTGCCGCGCGGGTGTCGGCGGCACTCGGCAAACGGGTGGCGATCGCCGAGGAATTCCGGTTCGGCGGCACCTGCGTGATCCGCGGCTGCGTGCCGAAGAAGCTCTATGTCTATGCTTCGCAGTTTCCCGAGCATTTCGAGGACGCCGCCGGTTATGGCTGGACTGTGCCCGAGGCGAGCTTCGACTGGCGCAAGCTCGTTGCCAACAAGGACAAAGAGATCTCGCGGCTGGAACAGATCTACCAGCGCAATGTCGAAGGGGCGGGCGGTGAGGTGTTTCACACGCGGGCGACCATCGTCGATCGGCATACGATAAGGCTGGAGAGCGAAAACCGTACCGTCACCGCCGACCAGATTCTGGTTGCGACCGGCGGCAGGCCAAATCCGCATGTCGCCTTGCCTGGTCATGAGCACTGCATCTTCTCCAACGAGGCGTTCGATCTACCCGAGCTGCCCAAGGCGATCGTGATTGCCGGCGGCGGTTACATCGCCGTCGAATTCGCCAATATCTTCCATGGGCTCGGGGTCGAGACGACGCTGATCTACCGTGGCAAGGAGATACTCAACCGCTTCGACATGGACCTGCGGCGCACGTTGCATGAGACCATGGAAAAGAAGGGCATCCGTATTCTCTGCCACGAGATGTTCAAGGCTATCGACAAGCGTCCCGATGGCAGGCTCGACGCGCACCTGCAGGGCGGCGAGGTGCTGACGGTCGATCAGGTCATGCTGGCGCTCGGGCGTATTCCCAACACCGAAAACCTTGGGCTGGAAAACGCGGGCGTCGAGCTGGGCAAGACCGGCGAGATCATTGTCGATGGTTACTCGCGGACCAATGTCGAGAATATCTGGGCGATCGGCGACGTCACCAATCGCGTCCAGTTGACGCCGGTGGCCATCCACGAGGCGATGTGTTTTGTCGAGACGGCGTTCAAGGGCAACCCGACACAGCCAGACCATGACTGCATCGCGACCGCCGTTTTCTCGCAGCCGGAAATCGGCACGGTCGGCCTGTCGGAAGACGACGCGGCCAAGAGGTTTGCAAATCTGGAAATCTACCGGGCGACGTTCCGCCCGATGCGGCACACGCTTTCCGGGCGTCAGGAAAAGATGCTTATGAAGCTGGTCGTGGACGCCGATACGCGAAAGGTGATCGGCGCTCACATACTAGGCCCGGATGCCGGTGAAATGGCGCAGCTTCTCGGCATTACGCTCAAAGCAGGTGTCACGAAGGATGATTTCGACCGCACCATGGCGGTGCACCCGACGGCAGCCGAGGAACTGGTCACCATGTACAAGCCCACCTATCTGGTCAGGAATGGCGAGCGGGTCGAATAGGGCGGCGGAACCGTTCGATTTCCGCGGAATTCCAGGGTAGAATAGCCAGCCGGCTTCCTGTATAGAGCGCCGTTCCCGAAAGCGGGAGATTTGCCGGGCAATTCCTGCCCTGAAGATACGTATTGGGTGCGACAATGACGAAATGGTCCCCGAATTCCTGGAGAAACATGCCGATCCAGCAGGTTCCGGCTTTTCCGGATCAGGCTGCCCTGGCGGAGACCGAAGCTCGTCTTGCATCGTTTCCGCCGCTCGTTTTTGCAGGTGAGGCGCGCAAGCTGAAGAAACAGCTTGCGCAGGTCGCCGCCGGAGACGCTTTCCTGTTGCAGGGCGGCGATTGCGCCGAGAGCTTCGCCGAACATGGCGCGGACAACATCCGTGACTTCTTCCGCGTCTTCCTGCAGATGTCGGTGGTGCTCACCTTCGCCGGCGCGCAGCCGGTGGTGAAGGTCGGCCGCGTTGCCGGCCAGTTCGCCAAGCCGCGTTCGTCCGACAATGAGACCAAGGATGGCGTGACGCTGCCGAGCTATCGCGGCGACATCATCAATGGCATCGAGTTCGACGAGAAGTCGCGCATTCCCGATCCGGCCCGGCAGGAGATGGCCTATCGCCAGTCGGCGGCTACGCTCAACCTGCTGCGCGCCTTTGCGCAGGGCGGTTATGCCAGCCTGGAGAACGTTCACCGCTGGATGCTGGGCTTCGTCTCCGACAGCCCGCAGGGCGAGAAATATGAGTCTCTCGCTAATCGCATTACCGAGACGATGGACTTCATGAAGGCCGTCGGCATCACGTCTGAGACCAATTACGCGCTGCGCGAGACCGATTTCTATACGAGCCACGAGGCGTTGCTGCTCGGCTATGAAGAGGCGCTGACCCGTGTCGATTCCACATCTGGCGACTGGTACGCCACGTCGGGCCACATGATCTGGATCGGCGATCGCACGCGTCAGCCCGATCATGCCCATCTCGAATATTGCCGCGGCATCAAGAACCCGCTCGGCCTGAAGTGCGGTCCTTCACTGACCGCTGACGGCCTGCTCGAGCTGATCGACATGCTGAACCCCGAGAACGAGCCGGGCCGCCTGACGCTGATCGCCCGTTTCGGCGCAGACAAGGTCGGAGAGCATCTGCCCAAGCTGGTGCGCGCGGTGAAGAAGGAAGGCCGCAACGTCGTCTGGTCATGTGATCCGATGCACGGCAACACGATCACAGCTGCCGGCTACAAGACGCGTCCGTTCGACCGTATCCTGCGCGAAGTGCAGAGCTTCTTCCAGGTTCATCGCGCCGAAGGTACGCATCCGGGCGGTATCCACATCGAGATGACCGGCAAGAACGTTACCGAATGCACCGGCGGCGCGCGCGCCATCCGCGACGAGGAGTTGCAGGATCGCTACCACACGCATTGCGACCCGCGCCTCAACGCCGATCAGGCGATCGAACTGGCCTTCCTCGTGTCTGACCTGCTCAAGAAGGACGCCGGCACGACCGAGAAGAAAGTCGTGAACGGCTGACCTGCCAGTTTTAAAAACGTAAAAAGGCGCTGGTTTCCAGCGCCTTTTTTGTTTCAGTCATCGGCGATAGTGCCGTGTGAGAGCGGCCCGGTATCAATCCTTCCGGTAGAGCAGCCAACTCTTGCTCGAACGCTCGGGAATCTCGGAGAACCTGGTAACCCGGTTGCGGCCGTTGAGTTTGGAGCGATAAAGCGCGCGGTCGGTCTTGGCGTAGAGATCTTCAGCGCTCTCGGCCTCGGAGGCCATGCAGACGCCCATCGATACCGTGACTGGCCCGTAATTGACGTTCGTCTGGCCACCGCTGGAAAAGGACGCCCGCTCTATCAGCAGCCTGATGCGCTCGGCGATGTCGAATGTCGACTGCTCGCTGGCGCCTTCGACGATCAGCGCGAATTCCTCGCCGCCGGTCCTGGCGACGAACATGTCTTCGCGAATGCTGGTGCGGAAGATGCCGGCGATGATCTGGAGGATCTTGTCGCCGACGGGATGGCCGTACCGGTCGTTGATTTCCTTGAAGCGGTCGATATCGGCAAGGATCAGGGCGTTGAACAGGATGCCCCGGCTGCTGTTGTAGACCTTGGCGATTTCCTTGTCGAAAGCGCGGCGGTTCCAGATCAGCGTCAACGGATCGGTGTCTGCAAGCTTCTTGTATTCTTCGAGCTTGGATTTGACGCTTTCGAGTTCAGCCGATTTCTCGCTGAGCGTATTCGCCACCTGCTTTCCGTGGTCGATCGTCGAATTCGTCGCAGTCGACATGACGCCGGCGATCTTCTGCAGCAATTCCCGTGAAATCGCCGTGCGGCTGTTCAGCCCGTCGGCGGTCTGATCGAGAATCTGGCCGTATCGCTCGATGTGGTTGCGCTCGCTGCGAAGGATGCCGGCGATATCTTCCAATTCCTTGGCGATCACTTCGCGGGCATTTTCGACAATGCTCTGGGTGTGGTTCTGCGCAAAATACTTGCGGCCGATCTGGTCGAGCTGATCCTGGGGCGGCCGATTGCCCAGCGCGATGACCTCGAGGCTGAGCTTCGGGTTCGAACCCGACAGGGCCTCGTAGAAAATCTCGTAGTTGCGCGGCAAGGCCACGACGCCCATCTGGCGCATGGTCATGACCGTGTTGATAGCGAGGTCGTTGATTTCCTCGCCTGTGGCGACCGCAGGCTGCATTGTTGCTCCACTTCACCATTGGAACCGAAGCCGGCCCCGTTTCCAATGTCAGACAGCCTGACGACCAAAAGAACGATCGGGGATGAGAGTTTGCGCCGGCGCATACAACTGAACCGGCCCATGAGGACGCCCCCCTGCGACCTCTGCTTGCATCCATGCTATATGCTGCCGAGCTAAAGTTTCCTTAATTGACTGATAGAACAGGCGCAAGTTGATGGGCATCGATCGGGTGAAAGATTGTTTCACAATTGCACACCCGCGGGATTGATCGTGAATTTTCTGCCTCAATGTCGCAATTACCAAAGTAAGTTGAATATACTTATGGCGATATCAGCGGACTCAGCGAAAAACGCTACCTTTTAGCACTGCGGGCACGAGATGAACGATACACGAACTGGCTCTTGTAGCTGTGGCGCTGTCCATTTCACGACGTCGGGACCGTTGCGCGGCGTGATTTATTGTCACTGCAAGCAATGCCGCAAGCAAAGCGGCCATTTCTTCGCAGCAACCAACGTTCCCGATGACAGAATCATGATCGAAGGGGCAAGCAACATCACCTGGTATCGCGGGTCGGATACCGCCAGGCGCGGCTTCTGCAGCGTTTGCGGTTCGGTTCTTTTCTGGAAGCATGACGAGCTCGATACGATTTCGGTCATGGCCGGCGCCTTCGATACGCCGAGCGGGCTTGAAGCCCACAGCCATATCTTCGTCGCCGATAAAGGGGACTACTACGAAATCGATGACGGCCTGCCGCAATTTTCGAAATCCACGCCCACTATCAAAGTGGCAGGAAACTGAACGGGAAAATTCAAAACGTTCTCGATTGTTGAACGGTTCGTCGACGGCTGGCGCTCTGCCCAGCTTGTTTGAACGGGCGTATATGATGGTCAAGGAGAAAGCCCATGACCACCATGCCCACACTGTTCATTTCCCACGGCGGCCCGAATATTGTCATCAGCGACACGCCGGCGCGGCATTATCTTGAAACGATCTCGGATAAAGTGCCGACGCCGAAGGCCATCGTGGTGGTTTCCGCTCACTTTGAAACGCATGGCGTGACGGTGGTCACCGATCCCAGACCCGAGATGATCTATGATTTCGGCGGTTTTGCGCCTGAACTTTACGAGATGAAGTATCCGGCACCGGGCGCACCGGAGCTTGCCGAAAAGGTTCTTGGCCTTCTCGAACAGGGAGGCCTCGATCCGGCGCGATTGGGCAAACGCGGCTACGATCATGGCACCTGGACGCCGTTGAAACTGGCTTTCCCCGACGCCGACATTCCAATCGTCCAGGTCTCGATCGATCCCGAGCGGGATGCCGCCTGGCACTATGCGGTCGGGCAGGCGCTTTCGCCGTTGCGCGAAGAGGGTGTGCTGCTGATCGGCTCCGGCCACATCACACACAATCTGCGCGCCTACTTTTCGGTCATGCGCCGGGGAGCAGCGCCCGACCCGGCGCTTGCGGGCAAAGTGAATGCCTTCACGGACTGGTTCAGGGAGAAGCTGGCGGCCAACGACACGGCTTCGATCCTCGACTGGAAGAACAAGGCGCCGTTTCCATCAGAAAACCATCCGACCGACGAGCATCTGATGCCCATTTTCTTTGCTTATGGTGCGGCTGGCGAGAAGGTGAGGGCGGAGCGGGTTCACAATTCGGTCGATCACGGCTTTTTCGCCAATGATTCCTATCTGTTCCACTAAAGCCCGGTGCGCTACATGATCCCCTTCCGGCGATTCGGCGGGGGATTTATGCAATGGAACGGCTGATAAACGCTTTCCACAATTCGGTAAGGGCCTTTAGCCGGCTCATCCGCTCCGAGAAGGCATTCCAGCAGGAGGTTATCCTGCTTGCGATCGCGATCCCGGTCGGTTGGCTCGTGGCATCGAGCTGGCGCGGCTATGCCTTGCTGATAGGAGCGCTGCTGCTTCTGATAATGGTCGAGGTGCTGAACACCGGCATCGAAGCTGCCTGCGATGCAGTTTCGCGCGAGTTCAACATCGACATCCAGCTCGCAAAGGACTGCGGCTCGCTGGCGGTGCTGATCTCGGTGATTATCGCCGCCGGCGTCTGGGGCATTGCCATCATCGAGCGGTTCACCGGCGTTCCTCTCTGAGAAAGGCTGGTTCTTTCAAGCGGTCCCACCCTTTCCAGCAAGGCGTGCTTCCAGCCGCTGCATCATTTCCGTCAGTTCGGTCAGCTTGTCGCGCATCGCCAGCATCTCCTGATGGCGCAGTTCATCGAGTTTCTCATGCAAAGCCATGATCTCGATTTCAGCCTTCAGATTGACCTCGTAGTCGTGCGTGGCGTCGATGCGGTCGCGTTCGGTTTGCCGGTTCTGCGACATCATGATGACTGGCGCCTGTATTGCAGCCAGCATGGACAGGACCAGATTGAGGAAAATGAAAGGGTAGGGATCGAAGGCGTCGGTTCGAAGAAGGTAGACGTTTGCCACAGTCCAGACCACGAGGAAGAACAGGAAGGACAGGATGAACGTCCACGAGCCGCCGACGCGGGCGATGGAATCGGCGAGACGCTCGCCGAAGGATTGACGATCTTTGTAAGCCTTGGCCGTGTTCTTCGCTATCGCTTTTCGGTCGATCGCGCTTTGCAGCACGCGATGTTCGAGGTCGGTCAAAGCCTCGGGTTTGCGGGTCAGCCAACGGCCCGCAAGGTCGGCAACGGTCTTGTGCATCGTCCCCTCCATATGCTTGTCATCAGGACTGTCAGTGGTCGCATCGAGCGGGGTGGACGGATGCTGCGATGCGATTGAAAATGCTACGATGTGCCAAGTTGCAGGGAGGCCGCAATGCTCGACTTCGATAAAATCCGTGCTCGCGCGGCAAAGCGCAAGGGCGGCGAGGCGGTTCTTGCCTCCCTGTTGGGTTCAGCGCCAGACAATGCGGCTTTGGCGAAAATCCCGGACCACCGTATTCTCTCGACCATGGCTGAGCGTGTCTTTGCTGCAGGTTTCGTGTGGCGGGTGATAGAGCAGAAATGGCCCGGGTTCGAGGAGGCATTTCTGGGTTTCGAGCCCAAGCGCCTGCTCTTCCAACCTGACGACTTCTGGCATGACCTCACGGCGGACAAACGCATCGTGCGCAATCCGCAGAAGATAAAATCGGTGCGCGACAATGCCGCTTTCGTCGAGCGAATGTCGAAAGAGCATGGCAGCTTCGGCAAATTCCTCGCCCAATGGCCCGCCGACGACCAGATCGGCCTGACCGCATATCTGGCCAAGCATGGCAGCCGGCTCGGCGGCAATACCGGGCAGTATTTCCTGCGCTGGCTGGATTGGGACAGCTTTATCATCTCGCAGGATATGGGCGCGGCGTTGCGCGATGCCGGGCTCGACATTAGCGAAAACCCGACATCGAAACGCGATCTTTCCCGGATACAGATTCAAATCAACGACTGGGTGCAGAAGACGGGACTGCCGCGCAAGCACATTTCGCGCATCCTGGCGATGTCGATCGGCGAGAACCACGCGCCCGAGACGATCCGCGAATATACGGGCGAATAGCTGGCCGAAGGGTGCGAGCGCTATGACCCACGTTGAAATCCGTCTGTTATGCTCATGTTGAGCATTGTGGCCTAAATCATTGGCTGCGCTGTCCGTTGCAAGCATAAAGCCGTCGCGCTACACCGCTGATATGACAAAGAAGCCTGCCGCTCCCGATATCCTGCGCATCGCAGTTGCCCAGTTGAACCCGACCGTCGGCGACATCGCCGGCAATCTCGCCAAGGCGCGCGAGGCGAGAACGGATGCTGCCCGCCAGGGTGCCGACATCGTCCTGTTCACCGAGCTTTTCATTGTTGGCTATCCGCCTGAGGACCTTGTTTTGAAGCCGGCGCTGTTGGCAGCGTGCGAAAGGGCGGTAGAGGATCTTGCGAAGGATACTGCTGATGGCGGTCCCGGAGTCATCATCGGCACACCGCTGAAGCGCAAGAGCGGTACGCACAATTCCGTCATGGTGCTGGATGGCGGCAAGATCATTGCCGAGCGCTACAAGGTCGACCTGCCCAACTATGGCGAGTTCGACGAGAAGCGCGTGTTCCAGCCGGGTCCAGACATGCCGGGGCCGGTCAATTTCCGTGGCGTGCGGCTCGGTTTGCCTATCTGCGAGGATATCTGGAACGACATGGCCGTCTGCGAGACGCTGGCCGAAAGCGGGGCGGAGCTGCTGCTGGTGATGAACGGCTCGCCCTACTACCGCGGCAAGGTGGATATTCGCCATCAGGTGGCGATCCGGCAGGTGATCGAGAGCGGCCTGCCGCTGCTTTTTGCAAACCAGCTTGGCGGGCAGGACGAACTGATCTTCGACGGAGCGTCTTTCGCGATCAACGCCGACAAGACGCTCGCCATGCAGATGTCGCAGTTCGAGGAGCAACTTTCCGTCACAACATGGAAGCGTAGCGATGAGGGATGGGCCTGCACCGGCGGGCCGATGTCAAAGATTCCCGAAAAGGAAGAGGCCGACTATCGCGCCTGCATGCTGGGCTTGCGCGACTATGTGAACAAGAACGGCTTCAAGAACGTCGTTCTCGGCATGTCCGGCGGCATCGATTCGGCGATCTGTGCGGCGCTCGCCGTCGATGCGCTGGGCGAGGAGCGGCTGCGCGCCGTGATGATGCCCTATCGCTATACGTCGAAGGATTCGCTGAAGGACGCCGAGGACTGTGCCCGCGCGCTTGGCTGCCGCTACGACATCGTGCCGATCTTCGAGCCGGTCGAAGGCTTCCTGCACGCGCTGGAACAGATGTTCGAAGGCACCAAGGAAGGAATCACCGAGGAGAACCTTCAAAGCCGTGCGCGCGGTACGATCCTGATGGCGATTTCCAACAAGTTCGGGTCGATGGTCGTCACGACCGGCAACAAGTCGGAGATGTCCGTCGGCTACGCCACGCTCTATGGCGACATGAATGGCGGCTTCAATCCGATCAAGGACCTCTACAAGATGC
Source organism: Mesorhizobium sp. CCNWLY176 (assembly GCF_037153935.1). Taxonomy (NCBI): domain Bacteria; kingdom Pseudomonadati; phylum Pseudomonadota; class Alphaproteobacteria; order Hyphomicrobiales; family Phyllobacteriaceae; genus Mesorhizobium; species Mesorhizobium sp. CCNWLY176. The sequence continues at coordinate 168,625 of NZ_JBBBDZ010000007.1, read as the reverse complement.
AGGTCTACGCGCTGGCCCGTTGGCGCAACGGCCATGTGCCGCCGACAGCACTCGGACCTTCGGGCGAAGTCATACCGGCAAACATCATCGACAAGGCGCCCTCGGCGGAACTGCGTGAAAACCAGACCGACCAGGATTCGCTGCCGCCTTATCCGGTGCTGGACGATATCCTCGAATGCCTCGTCGAGAACGAGATGGGCGTGGACGACATCGTCGCGCGCGGCCATGACCGCGACACGGTGCACCGCATCGAGCATCTGCTCTACATCGCCGAATACAAGCGGCGGCAGTCGGCGCCGGGCGTGAAGATCACCAAGAAGAATTTTGGGCGCGACCGCCGCTATCCCATCACCAACCGATACCGCGATCGGGGCTGACAAGAATGGCCGATGTCGAGATCAGCTTCGACCCCTTCCGGATCGATTTCCAGAAGACTTCGGAGATCATCAAGGAGAGCTACTGGGGCGAAGGCCGGAGCGACGAGATACATCGCCGCGCATTCGACAACTCATTTTGCGCCGCTGCCTTTATCGACGGTGAGCAGGTCGGCTTTGCGCGCGCCGTTACCGACTATGCCTGTTTCGCCTATCTCTGTGACGTTATCATCTGGCCTGATCGGCGCGGTGCCGGCATTGGCAAGAAGCTCATAGCGGCACTGCTCGACCATCCCGATCTCGCCGGCGTTGGCAGCTGGAGCCTGCGTACCGGCGATGCGCACAAGCTTTACGAACAGTTCGGTTTCGTCACCTCGGCAGACGGGATGTACATGCGGCTGGCGCGCAAGACCGATAGCTGACACACGCGGCTGTTGCAAAAGCGCCTCACCGTTTATGCCAGTTGCATTTTGCGACACGGCCTATCTTGGCGAAGACGCAGGCCTCACATATAAGCAAATTTCTGCGATTCCCTTTTGGGAGGGTACGAATGCCAGGATTTGACAATTTCATGCGAGGTCTCGAGGCCTAGGTCTGTGATGCTCCGTCGCCCAAGCTGATTGCTTGGCGGTTTGGAGCCAGTTTAGAACTTGGCACTCTTCGATCTCGGTCGCCGCCCGATCGCATTGATCGGGCTTGCAGCCAAATTCCTTTCGTACCCGCATTTCCGGACGTTTTGTCGTCCTTCGCGGTGTTTTCAAAACTGACTTTACTGGGATCGGGTGACGCTTTTCGCCCGAATGACATCATGGCTCGTTTTCGTATCGACTGGCGCGGCGGCGCGTTCCGCAGCGTTCTGGGCTTCACCGCCCGCCACTGGCAGCGTCAGCCTGTCCGCGCTTCGGTGATCGCAGCTGCGGTTCTGGTTTCGACCCTGGCCGACGTGCTGACGCCGCTCTATTCCGGCCGGCTGGTCGACGCTGTCGCCAATGGCGCGGCGACGGATGTGGTTGCGTGGAATGCCGCACTCGCTGCGTTTTTCACGCTGCTGGCGCTGGCGCTTGGCGCGATCGTCATGCGCCACATCGCCTTCATGGGCATCATCGACCTGACCTTGAACATGATGTCGGATATCGCGGCCGACGCGTTCAACCGTGTCCAGCGTTTCTCGACGGACTGGCATGCCAACAGCTTTGCCGGCTCGACCGTGCGCAAGGTCACGCGCGGCATGTGGGCGCTCGACCTGTTGAACGACACGCTGCTGGTCGCCCTGTTTCCGTCGCTCGTCATGCTCATCGGCTCGACGCTGCTGCTCGGCTGGTATTGGCCGATGATGGGCGTCATCATCGGTATCGGCTCGTTGATCTACATCGCGGTGACGGTGTCGCTGTCGCTTGGCTATGTCGCGCCGGCTGCAAGTCTTGCCAATCGCTGGGACACGCGCCTCGGCGGGTCGCTGGCCGATGCGGTGAGCTGCAATTCCGTCGTCAAGGCTTTTGGCGCGGAAAGGCGTGAGGACGGCCGGCTCGCCAAGGTGACCGCCAAATGGCAGCACCGGACGCGGCGGACCTGGGTTCGCGGCACCATCAACGGCACGACGCAAGGTGCGACGCTGCTCGTCCTGCGGGCGGCGGTGATCGGCTTTGCGCTGCTGTTGTGGTCGCGCGGGCAGGCGAGTGCCGGCGATATCGCCTTCGTGTTGACCTCGTTCTTCGTGCTTCAGGGCTACCTGCGCGATGTCGGCATGCATGTGCGCAACCTGCAGCGCTCGGTCAACGATATGGAGGAACTGGTCGATATCCATGGCCAGCCGCTCGGCATCGAGGACAAGCCCTATTCCAAGCCGATCGAGATCACCGTCGGGCGGATCGATTTCGAAAACGTCACCTTCCACTATGGAAGCCACAGGCTGCCGCTCTACGAGAATTTCTCGGTGACGATCGCAGCCGGTGAGCGTGTCGGTCTTGTCGGGCACTCGGGTTCGGGCAAGACGACCTTCGTCAAGCTGATCCAGCGGCTTTACGACGTAAGCGGTGGTCGCATCGTGATCGACGGGCAGGATATTTCGCAGGTGACGCAGGCATCGCTGCGCCAGCAGATCGCCATCGTGCAGCAGGAGCCGATCCTGTTCCACAGGTCGCTTGCCGAAAACATCGCCTATGCGCGTCCGGGTGCTTCGCAGGCCGAGATCGAGAATGCGGCGAAGCTTGCCAGTGCGCACGACTTCATCACCCGGCTGCCGAAGGGCTATGGCACGCTGGTGGGTGAACGCGGCGTGAAGCTGTCGGGCGGTGAGCGCCAGCGCGTGGCAATTGCGCGTGCGTTTCTGGCCGACGCTCCGATCCTGATACTGGATGAGGCGACATCGAGCCTTGATTCGGAATCGGAGGTGCTGATCCAGCAGGCGATGGAGCGGCTGATGATCGGGCGCACGACGCTGGTCATCGCGCACCGGCTTTCGACGGTGCGGGCGCTCGACCGGCTTCTGGTGTTCGACAATGGCCGGATCGTGGAAGAGGGCGATCACCAGGCGCTCATCCGCCTGAAAGGTGGCATCTATCGCCGCCTGTTCGAACGGCAGGCGCTGGAGCTGACCAAGGGCCTGGTGGTCTAAAGGGCCCAATCCGCCGGCTGCGCGTCTGCGTGGCCGGCGGGTGCAGTCTTGCCAAGGCCATATCCATCCGTTAACCGGGGAAAATGACTGTAACCGTTCGTTTTGCCCCGTCGCCGACAGGCCTTATCCATATCGGCAATGCCCGCACGGCGCTGTTCAACTGGCTGTTTGCCATGAAGAACGGCGGCCGCTTCATCCAGCGCTTCGATGACACCGACGTGCTACGCTCGAAGCAGGAATATGCCGACGCCATCCTTTACGACCTGCACTGGCTTGGTATCTTTCCCGATGCCACCGACTATCAGTCTCGGCGCTTCGATGCCTATGACGCGGCGGTCGAGAAGCTGAAGGCGGCGGGCCTGCTCTACGCCTGCTACGAGACATCGGAAGAGCTGGAGCTGAAGCGCAAGATACGGCTCTCCCGCAAGCTGCCGCCGGTCTATGGCCGCGAGGCGCTGAAGCTGACCGGTGAGGAGCGCGAGGCGCTGGAGGTCGAAGGCCGCAAGCCGCATTGGCGTTTCCTGCTGCCCAATTTCAGGGATAACCCATTCGAGACGGAACGCACCGAAATCCAGTGGGGTGATGTCGTGCGTGGCGAAGAAACCGTCGATCTCGCTTCGCTCTCGGACCCGGTTCTGGTGCGCGAGGACGGCACCTATCTCTACACGCTGCCGTCCGTCGTCGACGATATCGACATGGGTGTGACCCATGTCATCCGCGGCGACGACCATGTCACCAATACCGGCGTGCAGATCGCGCTGTTCAAGGCGCTCAGTGCTGAGCCGCCGGCATTCGGCCATCATAATCTTTTGACGACGAGCACAGGCGAGGGGCTTTCGAAACGCACCGGTGCGCTTTCGATCAGCAGCCTGCGCGAATCCGGCCTGGAGCCGATGGCAGTTGCCTCGCTTGCGGTTTTGATCGGGACGTCGGAAAACGTGGCCGCCGTGCCCCATATGTCCGAGCTGGCCGAGCGGTTCGATCCGGCGGCCACATCGAAATCCGCGTCGAAATTCGATCCCGCAGAGCTTATCGTGCTCAACCGCGCGCTGCTCCATCAACTGCCGTTCAACGAAGCGCAGGACCGGCTTTCGGCACTCGGCATTTCCGGAGAAAAGGCCGAGCCGTTCTGGCTGGCGGTGCGCGGAAATCTTGAAAAGCTGGCCGATGCCACGAGTTGGTGGCGCATCGTCAATCAGGGACCTGAGGAGCCTGTCGAACTCTCGGACAAGGATCGTGAATTCGTCAATCAGGCTTTCGACATGCTGCCCGAAGAACCTTGGGATCATTCGACCTGGAAGGCTTGGACCGGTGACGTAAAAGAAGAAACCAAGCGCAAGGGCAAGACGTTGTTCATGCCTTTGCGGCTGGCGCTTACGGGGCTTGCCTCAGGCCCGGAGCTCGCAGATTTATTGCCCCTTCTGGGTCGGGAAGGAACATTGGCCCGACGACCCTGACCTTGCGGTTGGGGTCTAGTGGGGCAAGTTCCGAAGGCTTGGTTTCCACAGGCTGTGCAGCAGGTTCCGGCCCAAGTTTCTGAATGGAGCTTGCGTGCGTTTCCTGGGCAGCAGGTGGCGCCACCGGCAGGATCGACGGAGACTCGTTTGGCGCAGTCGAGGAGGTCGCTTCGCTTGAAGGTGGCGGGTTTCCGGCAATCACTTCGAAATTCTTCGGTGCATTGCAGCTGCAGCCTTCCGGCTTTGGCAGGGTTTCGCGCTTGTAGAGATAAGCGTTCGGCATCTCGGAATATGGCTTGCCGCTGACGGAGGAAACCATGTCGGCCGACTCGTCGCTGATCTCGGGCGCCTCTTCGCCTTCCTTGACCTCCTGCACTGCCGCAGGGCTGCTTTGGTGGAAGAAGACCTGCATCTCGGCGCCCGGGCACATCGCTTGGCAATTCTGCTGATCGCGGGCGAATTCGCGCTTCGAAGACGCAAAGGACATCGGGAAGTAATAGCCGTCGCATGTGCGCACACAGACGGTTCGATACTGGCCGCTCGGCGTTTGCATACCAGATGCTTGATTGGGCTTGGCGACCTGCCGGGCGGTACGCACTGGTGCGTTGTCGATTGTCTGGCGCCGCTCGCCGGTTCCAACCTGTGGCTGCATGACCAGGTAGTTGCCTCTATCCGAATTGTCCGTGCGAGGAGAAAATGGTTGCCGCGCCACTACTTGATTGCGGCAGCCATTGGCGTTGAGGGAAGCGAGTATGGTCGCTCGCGATCTTCCGCCTCCACGCCCGGCAGACTGATCGCGCTTGCGCTGAAGGGTGTCGACGTTGCGTTCCATCTTCTGGACGTTTGCGTTGATCCTGGCGCATTGCTGCACATTGCTGCCGAACAGGGAGAAACCGCAGCCTGCAGCGCGCGCATTGCCCTTTGCAGCAGAAAGCTGCTGGCGCTGTTTGCTCAGCGCTGCATCGTATCTGCGAAATTGTGCGGACCCGCCACCGCCTGATCCAGCGGATGCGAGCTCGGCCTCGAGCTGCCGGCAAACGCGGGAGCTAGCGGCTATCGCCGAGGTTGCGAAGACGATCGAAGCCAAGACGAGCAGCGCCGCCAATGCACGTGCCAAACCGTTCAACCCGGCCATCAGGCGCCCCCCGAACGTTTGCTATGCCTGATCAAAGATTCCGCCGCTGATCAGGCGTCACTCCGTTACCACATACGAGGTTAACTCTTTCTTCGCGTTTGGACAGTTGACCTTTTCGTGATCGCTATTGGTTAGCCGGCTTTCGAGATGGTCGCCTGAGCCTTTTGAGCTGCTTCCACCACCGCAAGTGCGGTCATGTTCACGACGCCGCGCGATGTAACCGACGGCGTCAGGATATGCGCAGGCTGCTCGGTGCCGAGCAGGATCGGCCCGACATGCAGGGCGTCCGTCATCTGCTTTACCGTGGTCAGCGCGATGTTCGCTGAATCGAGATTGGGGAAGACGAGGAGATTGGCTTCGCCCTTGAGCGTGGAATGCGGATAGACGCGCTGCCGCAGATGTTCCGACAGAGCGGAGTCTGCGTGCATTTCACCGTCGCTCTGAAGCTCGGGCGCGATCCTCTTCAGGATCGCGGCTGCCTCGCGCATCTTCAATGCGCTCGGGGAGTCGCGCGAGCCGAAGTTCGAGTGCGACAGCAATGCCGCCTTGGGCTCGATGCCGAAGCGGCGGATTTCCTCGGCCGCCAGTATGGTCATCTCGGCGATTTCCTCTGCGGAGGGATCAACCGTCACATAGGTGTCGGTGAAGAACGTCACGCCACGGCTGGAAATCAGCATCGACAGCGTGGAGAGATCACGGTCGCTGACGCCGGCGCGCGGTCCGATGATCAGCGTCACATTGCGCAGGTGGCGGGCGAAGCGCCCTTCGAGGCCGCAGATCATGGCATCGGCATCGCCGCGCCGCATGGCAAGTGCAGCAATGACGGTCGTGTCCGTGCGGACCATGGTGCGCGCGGCTTCCTGGGTCACACCGCGCCGGCCTGCGAGTTCGATCAGCTGATCGACATAGTCGCGGTAGCGCGGATCGTCCTCGGGGTTGATCAGCTCGAAATCCGTGCCGGGACGAATGCGTAAGCCATAGCGCCGCAACCGGACATCGATGACATTCGGGCGGCCGATCAGGATCGGCTCGGCAATGCCTTCCTCAAGCACCACCTGTGCGGCGCGCAGCACGCGCTCGTCTTCGCCGTCGGCATAGATGACGCGCTTGGCCGTCGACATCTTCGCGGTGGAAAACACCGGCTTCATGACAAGACCGGAGCGGAAGACAAAGCGGTTCAGCCGGTCGATATAGGCCGGAAAATCCGTAATCGGCCGTGTGGCTACGCCGGTCTCGCAGGCCGCTTTGGCCACAGCCGGCGCAATCCGCAGGATCAGGCGCGGGTCGAACGGCGAGGGGATCAGGAAGTCAGGTCCGAAGACCGGCGTCTCACCGGAATAGGCGCGCGCCGCGACATCCGACGGTTCCTCGCGCGCAAGGGCGGCGATGGCGCGGACAGCGGCCATCTTCATATCTTCGTTGATGGCGCTCGCACCGCAGTCGAGTGCCCCACGGAAGATGTAAGGAAAGCACAGTACGTTGTTGACCTGATTGGGGAAATCGGAACGGCCAGTGCAGATCATGGCGTCCGGCCGTGCCGCGCGGGCCACCTCCGGCATGATCTCCGGCGTCGGATTGGCCAATGCCAGGACAAGCGGCTTTTCCGCCATGTGCTTCAGCAGTTCAGGCTTCAGAACGCCTGCCGCAGAGAGACCGAGGAATACATCCGCGCCGCCGATGACATCCTCGAGCGTGCGCGCATTGGTATCCTTCACATAAGGGTCTTTCCAGCGATCCATCTCGTCCAGCCGCCCTTTGTAGGCGACGCCGAAACGATCGGTGACCCAGATGTTTTCCACCTTGGCGCCAAGCGAAACCAGGAGGTTGAGGCAGGCAAGAGCTGCCGCACCGGCGCCCGATGTGACGATCTTGATGTCCTCGATCTTCTTGCCGGCGAATTCGAGCCCATTCAGCACCGCTGCCGCAACGATGATCGCGGTGCCATGCTGGTCATCGTGGAAGACCGGGATTTTCATCCGGGCCTTGAGCCGTTCCTCCACCTCGAAACATTCGGGCGCCTTGATATCTTCGAGGTTGATGCCGCCGAAGGTTGGCTCGAGGGCCGAAATCGTCTCCACCATGCGGTCGATTTCGGGTGCGTCGATCTCGATGTCGAACACATCGATGCCGGCGAATTTCTTGAACAGGACGGCCTTGCCTTCCATCACCGGCTTGGAGGCGAGGGGGCCGATATTGCCGAGGCCGAGCACGGCAGTGCCATTCGAGACAACGCCGACCAGATTGGCGCGCGCCGTATAATCCGCTGCCGTTGCGGGATCGTCCCTGATCGCGAGGCAGGGTGCTGCCACGCCAGGCGAATAGGCCAGCGCCAGATCGCGCTGGTTGCCCAGCGGCTTGGTTGCCTGGATCTCGAGCTTTCCCGGCACCGGGTACTTATGGAAGTACAGCGCCGCTTCTTCGAAATCGGAGCGAGCCGCATCGTTCTTTTTTTCGTTGTTCATGGTAGCGGTCTAACCCCGTATTCAATCGTTTCGACTGTGTTTTAGCACGCGATTCCGGTTTTTCGAGGCGGTTCGGCAACGAAAATAACTGGAATCAGGAAATTCCCATGATTCCAGTCATTTGCCGTCAGAATCTCGTAAAATGAATCAGCTGGTGGATTCGCGTTAGAAGGCGCTCACATAGAGGCCGCCGTCGACGGGTATGTTCTGCCCGGTGAGATAACCCGCATGAACCGAGCAGAGAAAGGCGCAGATCTGTCCGAACTCTTCCGGCGTGCCGAGGCGTTTGGCCGGAACGTCGGCGCTGATGCGCGTCTTGCGCTGGGTAGCTGCTTCGGGTGATTCGACGCTGCCTGGCTCGTGGGGGCCGCGAAGCCGGTCTGTGTCGAGCTTGCCTGGAAGCATGTTGTTGATGGTCACGTTGCGGTCGGCAACCGTGCGGGCAACGCCTGCCAGGAACGATGTCAGGCCGGCACGCGCGCCTGACGACAGGTCGAGGCCGGGGATAGGCACATAGACCGACAGCGATGTGATGTTGACGATACGGCCGAAGCCGCGCTCTGCCATGCCACCGACCACGGCCTGGACGAGCTCGATCGGCGTGATCATGTTGTTGACGACCCCGTCGAGCATCTTCTGCCGGTCGAGTTCCTTGAAGTCGCGGAAGGGCGGCCCGCCATTGTTGTTGACCAGAATATCCGGCGCGGGAGCTGCTGCCAGCAATTGCTTCTGAACCTCCGGGTCGGAAACGCTGCCCGGAACTTCGATGACCTTCACGCCAAAGCGGTCGCGAATCTCCTGTGCGGTTTTCGCCAGGACCGCAGCATCGCGCCCGTTGACGACGAGATCGCAACCGGCTTCCGCCAAAGCAATGGCGCAGCCGCGCCCCAATCCGCGACTTGACGCGCAGACGATCGCCGTTTTTCCCCGAATGCCGAGATCCATGATGTGTCTTCTCCGATTTGCAGGCGGCCAACCTATCGCGCGAGCGACACAAACCGCAACCGTCATACGCCTGTTGCATGAATCGGGGCATAGGCTGCGCGACAGCAACGGAACAGAACCCATGTCCGGCGAAGCACCTCGCGCATTCCGCACCCTGTTCATTTCTGACGTCCATCTGGGCTCTAAGCCGGCCAAGGCGGAGTTCCTGATCGATTTCCTGCGCCATCACGAGGCGGAGACTATCTATCTCGTCGGCGACATCGTCGATGGCTGGCGGCTGCGCCGGTCGTGGCACTGGCCGCAGACCCACAATGACGTCGTCCAGAAACTGCTGCGACAGGCGCGCAAGGGCACCAACATCATCTACATCGCCGGAAACCACGACGAGTTCCTGCGCATGTTTCAAGGTGTGCATTTCGGTGGCATCGTCGTTGCCGACCGGGCCATTCACGAGGCCGCCGACGGCAAGCGCTACCTCGTCATTCACGGCGACCAGTTCGACACCATCGTGCACAATGCCCGTTGGCTCGCCTATCTCGGTGACAAGGCCTACGACATGGCTATCATCGTCAACCGCGTCGTCTCGCGGGCGCGGCGTCTGTTCGGCATGCCGTACTGGTCGTTCTCGTCCTGGGCCAAGGTCAAGGTCAAGAAGGCGGTGAATTTCATTGGCGCCTTCCAGGAGGTCCTGACCGAAGAGGCGCGCCGCTCGGATGTCGACGGCGTCATCTGCGGGCATATCCACCATGCGGTGATCGAGGATTTCGGCGACGTGCGTTACATCAACACCGGCGACTGGGTCGAAAGCTGCACGGCGGTCGTGGAGCATTTCGACGGTTCGATGGAAATCCTGTGGTGGCCGCAGGTTCAGGCAAAAGCTCCAGCCGCGGAACCGGCCTTTGTGCCGACTGTAATCGAAGGCGGCGGCGTCAAGGCGGCCTGACGGGCAAATCGACCATGTTTAGAGATCTGGCAGACGGGCGCCGCAAGCGCACTGAGGGCTTGCCGCTGCATGCTCCGGCGTCATCGACGACGCCGCAACCGGCAAGCAGGCATGGGATGCGACTTGGCGTGCTCGGCGGCCATCAGGGCCATCAGCCGGCGATCCGAAAGGCTGCAGGTCGGCCGAAGGTTTTGCAGCAAAGCCAGACGCGCCTGACTCAGGAAACCGCTGGACCAGGACATTTCGCAGCAATCCTCACCGTGTTAAGTGAGCCAGCTACGCGGCTGAATCTTTTCGCATGAGTCGCGCTACCTGGACTGCGCGCCCTCAATGTCATTGCCGCCGCTCTCGCCTGAACAGCTCGTCAAGCCGCGTCATTTCGAACTGCGCATTTCACTGATCTTCGCGGCGCTTTTCATTCCGCAGGGCGTGCATCTTCCCTATTTCCCGTTGTGGCTGGAGTCTAAGGGCTTCGATGCGGAGAAGATCGCCATCATCCTTGCCGCGCCGATGTTCCTGCGCGTCGTCACCACGCCGTTCATCTCTGCCATGGCCGATGAGGCGAAGGATCGCGCCAATGTGCTGATCGTGATGGTTGCCGCCGCGCTGCTGATCTCGGCGGGCTATTTTTTGCCGCCCACCTACGTGACCGTGCTCGCCGTTTCGCTCGCGCTGGCGGTGGCGTGGACGCCACATGCGCCGCTTACCGATTCACTGGCGCTTTCAGGCGTCAGGCGGTTCGGCTCCACCTATGCCAATATGCGCATCTGGGGATCGGCGGCCTTTCTCGGTGCCAATCTTGCCGGTGGGGCGATTCTGTCGTTGACGGGTGCGGAGGCCGTGCCGGTCATGATTTCCATTGGGCTGGTCGCAATCCTGGCGATATCGTTCATTGCTCCCCGCCTCGGACGGCCACGGCGCGCATCACCGCTCTCTGCCGTCGATATTCAGGAATCGGCGCCGAAGCTTCTCAATCGCTATTTCGTGTTCTTCGTGGCCGGAGCCGGCATCATCGTCGCCAGCCATGGTTTTCTCTACAGCTTCATCTCGATCTACTGGAAATCGATCGGCATCGACGACACGGTGATCGGCTTGCTCTGGGCTTCGGCGGTTGTTGCCGAAGTCGGCATGTTCATGATCTTCACGCGTATTTTTGGCAGGATGCGGCCGACGAAATTGCTTCTGCTGGCGGGGTTGGCCGCGATCATCCGCTGGCTCGCTTTTCCGCTGATCTGGCCGATGGGGCTTGGCGTTGGCGGCTTCTTCGCCGTCCAGTCGCTGCATGCCTTTTCGACGGCGCTCATTCTGATCGGCGTGCAAAAGCTGATTGCCGAAACCGTGGTGGAAGAGCGCACCGGGGCGGCCCAGGGCATTGCCTTCTTCGCAAACGGCCTTTCGATGGCGACGGTGACGCTCGTTTCCGGACCGCTTTACGGGCGCTTCGGCATTGGCGGCTTCTATGTGATGGCTGCCGTAGCTATGATTGGACTGGTCTTCATAGCGCTTGCGGCAAGGTCAGCCCCAGAGCGCCGCATCAGGCGGTGAGACCTCAGAACCCCGGTAAATCAGTCCGGGCGCACGGTCGCGTGCCAGAAGCAGGGGGCCGTCGAGATCGACGAAGTCTGCGCCCTGCGCCAGAAGCACTGCCGGTGCCATTGCTAGAGACGTGCCGACCATGCAGCCGACCATGATCGAAAAGCCCATGTCCTTGGCGCGGTCGCGCAACGCCAATGCAGCGGTCAGGCCGCCGGCCTTGTCCAGCTTTATGTTTATCGCGTCGTAAAGGCCGGCGAGTTTTTCGAGATCGTCGACGCCGTGCACGCTTTCGTCGGCGCATAGCGGGACGAGATGAGGAACGTGGCGCAGGATTGCGTCCTTGCCCACCGGTAATGGCTGTTCGATCAATGCGATGCCGAGTTCGGCTGCTGCGGCGAGGTTTTCGCGGATGTTTTCGTCTGTCCAGCCTTCGTTGGCATCAAGGATGATTCGGCTGTTGGGCGCTGCTTCGGTGACGGCGCGAATACGGGCGATGTCGTTGTCGCCGCCGATCTTGACCTTCAGCAGCGGCCGATCCGCGTTCTCGCGCGCCTGCATTGCCATAGCCTCGGGCGTTCCGAGAGACAATGTGTAGGCGGTTTCGAGCGATGTCGGCGGGGTCTGGGAAAGGTCTCGCCAGACAGGGTTGCCTGACGTCTTGGCCTCCAGATCCCACAGGGCGCAATCCACGGCGTTGCGGGCCGCCCCGGCCGGCATAGCGCCGATAAGTGCCTTGCGATCCATGCCCGCCGTTATTGCGGGCGCGATTGCCTCAATAGCATCACGAACGCCTTCCATGGTCTCGCCGTAACGCTTGTAGGGAACGCATTCGCCTCGCCCGACGAAATTGCCATCCGATATCGTACAGACGATGACTTCCGCTTCGGTCTTCGAGCCGCGCGAGATTGTGAAGATGCCGGCGATGGGGAAACGCTCGGCATTGACTGAAAGGACACGCGTCATATTTTTCTTCTCCGCCAGTCGATGCAGCACGGCCCGAGAAAGTGACAGACCCTGAATGACGGGATAAGACAGGCCGCAATGTTGTTCAATGGCGGCAAGGAAACGAGCGCGACAGAAGAGGCCGGTCCCCGCATCACGGAGACGGGGAAAGGCGGCGCATTGTCCTATGCTCTGTCCGGAGCCTGGACGACGCGCACCGTCGCTTTGATAGATGCCGATGTGCGAAAGATCGAAGCCCGGAAGGGCGCGGGCGCAATGACGCTTGATCTTTCCGGCATCGAGAGGATCGATACCGCTGGCGCCTGGCTGGTCGACCGGCTGATGAGATCGGCCGAATCTCAGGGCACAAGCGCAAAGCTGGAAGGCCAGAGCGAAGTCGCTTCCATCCTGCTCGGTGCGATACGCGAGGCTTCCGACAAGGCCGGTGACGACGCCGTAGAAACCCGTCCGAACTTCATCATCGCGATACTCGAAAACATCGGCCGTGGCGTCTACGCGATGCGGGACGATTTCCTGGCTTCGATGAGTATTCTCGGCTCGACGATCCGCGGTGCCCAGATGAAGCTCGGTCGCGGGCATGGTGTCAATCTGGCGGCTATCTTCAATCAGATCGACCGTATGGGCGTGGGCGCGATCCCCGTCGTGGTGCTGATGTCGGCAATCGTCGGGGCAATCGTCGCCCAGCAGGGCGCGTTCCAGCTTCGCTATTTCGGCGCTGACATCTTCGTCGTCGATCTCGTCGGCATCCTGGTCTTGCGTGAACTGGGCGTGCTGATGACGGCGATCATGGTCGCCGGCCGCTCCGGCAGCGCGATTACCGCCGAAATCGGCTCCATGAAGATGCGCGAGGAAGTGGACGCGCTGAAGGTGATCGGCCTCAATCCGGTCGGCGTCCTGGTGTTTCCGCGTCTCGTCGCGCTCGTCATCGCCTTGCCGTGCCTGACGATCGCCGCGAATTTCGCAGCACTCGGCGGCGCTATCCTGGTTTCCTGGCTCTATTCCGACATTGCGCCGGCGGCGTTCATCGACCGCCTGCGTCTCAGCATCGACCTCAGCACCATTTTTGCCGGACTGATCAAGGCGCCGTTCATGGCGATGATCATTGGCATCCTCGCTTCGGTCGAAGGCCTGAAAGTCGGCGGCAGCGCCGAATCACTCGGCCAGCACGTCACCGCGTCGGTGGTGAAATCCATCTTCATCGTGGTCATTCTCGATGGGATGTTCGCGATTTTCTTTGCGGCCATCGATTTCTAGGGATGGCGATGAGCAGCAAAAACTCGATCAGGGAGAACGGGGATGCTGCGGCGCGGGCCGACGATATCGTGCTGTCGGCCCGCGACATCACCGTCGGCTTCGGCGACAAGATCGTGCTGGAAAACCTGTCGCTCGACATAAGGCGCGGCGAGATTCTCGGCTTTGTCGGCGCTTCCGGCGCGGGCAAGTCGGTTCTGCTGCGCACCGTGCTCGGGCTGAACCAGAAGCGCTCCGGAACGATCAAGCTTTTTGGCGTCGACGTCGACAAGGCAAGCGATGCCGATCGCCTGAAGCTGGACATGCGCATGGGCGTGCTATTCCAGCAAGGTGCGCTGTTTTCGGCGCTTACGGTGCTGGAAAACGTCCAGGTGCCGATGCGCGAATATCTCGACCTGCCGAAGCGGCTGATGGACGAGCTGGCGCTGCTCAAGATCGAGCTTGTCGGCCTGCCGCGCGATGCTGCCGGCAAGTTTCCGTCCGAGCTTTCAGGCGGCATGATCAAGCGCGCAGCACTCGCCCGCGCGCTGGCGCTGGACCCGGATCTCGTCTTCCTTGATGAGCCGACCTCCGGGCTCGATCCGATAGGTGCTGCCGATTTCGACGAACTCGTCGCCAAATTGCGCGACACGATGGGCCTGACCGTCTACATGGTGACCCACGATCTCGACAGCCTGTTTGCGGTGTGTGACCGAATTGCCGTACTCGGCAAGAAAAGGGTTCTGGTGGAAGGCACGATCCAGAACATGCTTGAAAGCGATGAGCCGTGGGTCAAGTCTTACTTTCGAGGCAAGCGCGCACGGCAGATCGATATGGCTGCAAGGGCATAAAGTAAAAGGCGGGAATGGAAACCAGAGCCAACTACGTCGTCGTCGGAATTTTCACGCTCGTTGCGGTGCTCGCGGCCTTCGCATTCGTCTACTGGACGGCGGCGGTCGGCGATCGCGGCGAGACGTCGATGCTGCGCGTGCGCATTCCGGGCTCTGCTTCCGGGTTGGGCCGCGGAAGCCAGGTCCTGTTCAACGGCGTGAAAGTCGGCGACGTGCGGCGGGTGTTTCTCGATGTCGATAATCCCACTGTCGCCATTGCCGATACCGAGATCGATCGTGCGACCCCGATCACGAAATCGACGCAGGCCGATATCGGTCTTGCCGGCTTGACCGGCCAGGCCAATATCGAGCTGAAGGGAGCGGACAAAACGGAGGCCAATCTGCTCGACGAGGCTGAAGCTTCCGGAAAGATGGCCGAAATCACCGCCAACCCTTCGGCGGTAACGAATCTGCTGCAGACGGCGCAGGACATCTTCAAGCGCGCCGACAATGTGCTGTCGCAGCTTGAAGGCTTCACCAGCGACGTTCGTGGTCCGTTGACCGATACGGTGAAAAACGCGCAGAAATTCTCGGATGCGCTCGGGCGCAATGCCGATGGGGTCGACAAGTTTCTCGACAGCGTTTCCAAGCTTTCGGAAGAACTGGCCGGCGTTTCCGGTAAGCTGGACGGTACGCTCAAGGCTGCCGAAGACATCCTGAAAGCCGTCGACAAGGATAAAATCTCCTCGATCGTCGCCAATGTCGACACGTTCACCAAGAGCCTGAGCGAGAACAGCAAGCAGTTCGACAAGATCATCGCCGGCGTCGACACGGCGGTCGCGTCGATCAACGATTTTGCGCAGAAGACCAGCGGCACAGTAGGGAAAGTCGACAAGATTCTGGAGGGCGTCGACCCGGCAACCGTACGCTCGGCACTGGGCAATATCGAGATGGCCAGCCGCGATGCGAAGACCGCGGCGGCGGACGTGTCGAAGGTGACTGAGAGGTTCAGCCGTCGCACCGACGATATCGACCAGATGATCAGCGATGCCGGGCAGTTGACGCAGCGCCTGAACGCCGCCTCCGTGCGCATTGACGGCGTCCTGGCCAAGGTCGACAGCCTGTTGGGCTCGGGGGAAGCGGAGGGCGTGATGACCGATGTCAGCGCGACGCTGAAATCCTTCCGTCAGGTCGCCGACACGCTGAATGCGCGCCTCGGCGTCATCACCGAGGGGCTCGCACGGTTTTCGGGGCAGGGACTGCGCGATGTGGATTCGTTGGTGCGTGATAGCCGCCGCTCCATCAATCGAATCGAGCAGGCCATAACCGATCTGGAGAAGAATCCGCAGCGGATCATTACGGGTGGCGACGGAGCGGTCCGTCAGTATGACGGGCGGACACGGCGTTGAGGTTGGCGAGCGTATATGATGAAACAGTTCGCCGAAGGGAACAAATCCGCCGGTCGCGGCTATGGTTGGGGAAATTTCGGACAGGATCTGCCGTGAAGACAGTTAAGCTGATGTCTGGTGTTGCCATTATCGCTGCGGCACTTTCGGGATGCGCGCTCCTGCCGGGTGGCGGTCCTGCGCCGCTGGACACCTATGAATTGTCCGCACCGGCTGCTGGCGACGCACAGAAAGCGCGTAACCGGACCCAGATTCTGATTGCCGAGCCGTCGGCCCTGAAGGCGCTGGATGGCGAAAACATCGTCATAAAGCCGGCTCCCGGCGTCATCCAGTTTCTGAAAGGCGCCCAATGGGCCGATCGGTTGCCGAAGATCGTGCAGGCCCGGTTGGCCGAAACGTTCCAGCGTTCGGGCAGTTTTGCCGGTGTCGGATTGCCGGGTGAGGGGTTGGCGATCGACTATCAGGTCATCGCCGAGGTTCGCGCCTTCGAAGTGCGGGTCGATGGCGGACCGCATGCCGAGGTCGAGCTTTTCGTGCGCCTGCTCAATGACCGCAACGGCACCGTGCGGGCTTCGCGGATATTCGAGGCCAGCGCACCGGTTTCGGGTAGCGGCAACGACGCCTATGTCCGGGCCTTGAACAGCGCTTTCGGGCAGGCCGCGAGCGATATCGTCACATGGACCGATTCCGAGATCTGATCGCCGGTAGCCGGCTGTCTCAGGGCAAATAAAAAGGGCGGGAATTTCCCGCCCTTTTGCTTGTCTGTATTCCTATACGGCTTAGCGCAACCGCCCGCCTGCATGGGCAAGCATGGTGTAGACCTTGCCGGTATCCGAAGACAGGTAGGTCTGGGCCATGACGTTGTCGCGATCGTTGCGTGAAACGTCCTTCAGCAACTTTTCGAAATCGTCGCAGTAACGGTCGACAGCGGCACGGAACTCGGCGTCGGCCTGATATTTGCGGCGGATTTCGTCAAAGGTCTGCTGGCCCTTGAGCGTGTAGAGACGGCGCGTGAACACGTCGCGCTCGCCGCGCCTGTAGCGATCCCACAACTCGATCGACGCTTCATGATCGATTGCTCGCGCGATGTCGACCGAGAGCGAGTTCAGCGATTCGACCACATGGGCCGCCGAACGCGGGCTTGCTGCCGGGCGTGAGGCATTTGCGGTGGCTTCAGGGTGGGCCTCTTCACGCGACGCACCGCTCAGCAGGTCACGGACCCAGCCGCCGGGTTGCGCCCGCGAATTGCCCTCGCGGGGACGTGGGGCCGGATCAGGCGCACGTTCCATCTCCAGCGTCCCGCGCAGCGGCAGGTGTGGCACGGGGGGCTGCGGCGTAGCAGGAGCCTGCGGGGCAGGAGCACGACGCTGCGGCTCCGGCGCACGTGCCTGTGGCGCAGCCGCCGGGCGCTGTGCTGAACGGTCGGAAACATCGACGGTACGGCCGGACTTCGCAACGATCTCGGAGAGTTCCTTGAGGGCGTTGATCTGCTCGGTAACGGCGCGGCGCATGGCGGTGGTGGACTGCTTTGCTTCCTCGGGCATGTCGAGCACGCCCTTCTTGAGCTCGGCGCGGGTGTCGTCGAGCTCGCTCTTGATGGAGCTTGCCGTGCGGCGCATGTCCTCGGTGGCGTCGGCGAAGCGCTTGGTCGCCGATTCCACCACGTCCGATATCGCGATGCGGATCTTGTCCGTAGAGGCGAGGGTGCGATCCTCGGCCTTGTCCAGCGCCTTGCCGACGAGATCCTCGAAGGAGCGCATGATCCGCTCAAGGTCTTCCGACTTCTTGACCAGACCAACCGCCAGATCCTCCAGCGACGACTGGCGCTCAAGTGTGTGCTCGAGATTGCTCTGGGCCGAGCTCAGCAGTTCCGAAGCGCTCGTCAGCAGACGGCTGTGCTCGTCGAAGCGCGTGGCGATTGAGGCCACTTCCTTGAGCGTGTTGGACGACAGTTCGGTAAGGCGGGTGGTGTTGGAGTCCACCAGCCGTGCCGAACTTGCGAAGGTCTGAGCCGCCTTTTCCGTTGTCGCAGCGAAGCTCTGCGTGCTGCCGGCCAGGCGATCATCGACATTGGCGAGGTTTGTTGCGGCCTTTTCGATAAGGTCGTTGAGCTGCGAGCTGGACGCTCCAAGCCGGCCGATCAGATCGGTAACGCCTTCGGACAGATTGTTGCGCGCGCCCTCGACAGCAGACAGGGTTTCTGCGGTGCGGTTGGCGAGCGCATTGACCAGAGCGGCGTTTTCGGAACGAAGACGATCCGTTGCCTTCTGGGTGGCCAGTTCGAGGCTCTTTTGCAGTTCGTCGCCGCTTTCGGAGAAGCGTTCGACAAGCGGACGAGCGGTTTCGTCGAGGATCTTGGTGATCTCGGCGGAACGCTCGGCAAGCATCGTGTTCAGTTCGCGGGTGTTGGCGCCGATTGTGCGTGCGGCGTCGTTCGTGCTCTGGCCGATATGCTGGCCGACCGCCGTGAAGGTCTCGGCGATGACATTGGCACGGGAAACGAGCTGTGCCTCGGCCTGCGATATCTGCTCGTTGAGCTTCTGGCCGACATTTTCGGCGCTCGAAGCGAGCCGGATTTCGGCATTGGCAACATGCTCATCAACGCGCGCGGCGACGGCCTCGACACCCGACGCGAGGCGCTGATCCGCATTGGTGAGCGTCTCTTCGATGGAGCGTGCACGAGCATCCAGCTCGACCGCGGTCTGCTTGGCCCGATCAGCAACACGCTGCTCGGTCTCGGCAAAGACGTTGGCGATGTCGTTTGCGTGCGTTCCGATCGCAGACGAGGATTCGCTGAGCCTTGCTGCAAGACGCTCGTCGGCGGTGTCGAAGACACGTCCGATATCGGCAGCACGTCCGGCCAGCGTTTCGGCTGTCTCTCCGACGCGAGCGGCGAGGCGAGCATCTGCTTCCTCGAAGTTGCGCACGATCTCGATTGCGCGCGAACCAAGCGTGGTTGCGCCATCCGAGATGCGGGAGATGAACTGCTGGTCGGCTGCATCGAAGATACGGCCGAGTTCGGCAGCGCGCGCGGCAAGCGCATCGGCCGATTCACCGATGCGCATGCTGAGACGCTGGTCGGCATCGTCGAAGTTACGCAGGATGTCGCCGGCGCGAACCGCGAGCGAACTCGCGGTCTCGACAGCGCGAGCCACCAGCTTCTGGTCTGCGTCGTCGAAGGTCCTGACGATATCGCCTGCGCGCAGCGCCAGCGTGTCGGCGGTTTCTTCGGCGCGTGCGATCAGCGAAGACGACGTTTCCTGCGCACGGGCGGCGAGGCGGCCGTCGGCTTCCTCGAAGGCGCGGGTGATGTCATCGGCGCGGGCAAGCAGTGCGGCAGAGGTCTGCTCGGCGCGGTCCGCGATCTGGCGGTCGGCATCCGTGAAGGCCTTGCCGGCTTCCTCGTTCAAGGCCGAGGTTACTTCCAGAACCTTCTCGCGCAGGGCGCCGGCGACGAAGACGGCGCTCTTTTCCAGCACGAGGCGGACATTGTCGATGCCGGTCGAAAGCGCGCGCTCCATGGTACCGGTGCGTTCCTCGATGACGCCGGTCTGGCGGCGGAACGCTTCCTCGATCTTCTCGACGTCGGCGGAAAGGGCATCGGCGATGTCGGCGCGCTTGCCGGCAATCGTCTCGATGTGACCGGAAACGGCTTCATCGATCTCGCGACGGGTTTCGGCGAGCCTGTTCAGATCATCGTCAAGAGCGCGGGAAAGCATATCCCTGCCTTCGGAGAGCTTGCCGATGTGGGCGGCGATGATGCCATCCACGTCTGCGCGGCTGTCGGTGACTTTCTGCAGGTCGGCTTCAAGCGCCTGCGACAGGATGTTGCGGCCTTCGGCCAGCTTCTCGACCTGTCCGGCAACGATGTTGTCGATGTTCGAGCGGCTGTCGGCCAGCTTCTGCAGGTCGACTTCCAGGGCGCGGCGGAGAATGTCGCGGCCTTCGGCCAGCTTTTCCACCTGTCCGGCGACGAGGCCGTCAATGCCTGAACGGCTTTGGGCGAGCTTCTGCAAGTCCTCTTCCAGCGTACGGGCCAGCATGGCGCGGCCCTCTGCCAGACGCTCGGTCTGGCTGGCAATGAGGTTTTCGATGCTCTCTATATCCTGCTCCAGCGCGCGGGTAAGCACGCTGCGGCCTTCGCCGAGCTTTTCAGCCTGTCCGGCGATGACGCCCTCGATGCTGGCCACATCGGCCTCAAGTGCGTTCGACAGAACCTTGCGGCCTTCCACCAGCTTTTCCACCTGCGCTGCGACGAGGCCCTCGATATTGGCCATATCCGCTTCCAGGGCGCGCGAGAGGATATCGCGGCCATGGGCAAGCTTCTCGACATGCGTCGAGACGATGCCATCCAGCCCCGAGCGTGTCTCGGCGATCTTGTTGAGGTCGTCTTCGAGCGCAAGCGTCAACTGCTGACGGTGATCGCTCATCTTGCCTGCATGCTGGGAAACCATGCGGTCGATATTCGACAGATCGGCTTCCAGCGCGCGGCGGAGAATGTCGCGGCCTTCGGCCAGCTTCTCCACTTGTCCGGCAACCAGCCCGTCAATGCTGGAGCGGCTTTCGGCCAGCTTGCTGAGGTCGTCTTCCAGGGCGCGTGTCAGGTTTGCGCGACCCTCACCGAGCTTGTCTGCGTGCGCACCGACCATATCGCCGATGGTGGTCAAGTCTTCCTGCAGCGCCCGCTTGAGGATATTGCGGCCTTCGGCCAGCTTCTCGACCTGACCGGCAACGAGGCCGTCGATGCTGGACCGGCTTTCGGCCAGCTTGTTGAGGTCGTCCTCGAGAGCGCGGGTGAGGCGCAGGCGACCTTCGTCAAGTTTTTCGAGCTGCCCGTCGATCAGGTTGTCGACGCTGGAACGGCTGTCAGCGATCCTGTTGAGATCAGCTTCGAGTGCACGAGAGAGAACGTCGCGACCTTCGGCGAGCTTCTCGACCTGACTTGCCACGAGACCGTCTATGCTCGAGCGGCTGTCGGCCAGCTTGGCAAGGTCGGCTTCCAGTGCACGCTTGAGGATATCGCGACCCTCGGCCAGCTTTTCGACCTGACCTGCGACCAGCCCATCGATGCCGGAGCGGCTCTCGGCGAGCTTGTTGAGGTCGTCTTCCAGGGCGCGGGTGAGGCGCAGGCGGCCTTCGTCGAGCTTTTCGAGCTGCCCGTCGATGAGGTTGTCGATGCTCGAACGGCTGTCGGCGATCTTGCCGAGATCGGTTTCGAGTGCGCGGGAGAGAATGTCGCGGCCTTCGGCCAGCTTCTCGACCTGGCTGGTGACCAGATTGTCGATGTTGCTGCGGCTTTCGGCAAGCTTGGCAAGGTCGGCTTCCAGGGCACGCTTGAGGATGTCGCGGCCCTCGGCCAGCTTTTCCACCTGGCCAGCGACCAGCCCGTCAATGCCGGAACGGCTCTCGGCGAGCTTGTTGAGGTCGTCTTCAAGCGCGCGGGTGAGGCGCAGACGGCCTTCGTCGAGCTTTTCGAGCTGCCCGTCGATGAGATTGTCGATGCCAGAGCGGCTGTCGGCGATTTTGCCCAGGTCCGTTTCCAGGGCGCGCGAAAGGATATCGCGGCCCTCGGCGAGCTTCTCGACCTGGCTGGTGACCAGATTATCGATGGTGCTGCGGCTCTCGGCAAGTTTGCCAAGATCAGCCTCCAAGGCGCGCGAAAGAATGCTGCGGCCTTCGCTCAGCTTGCCGACGTGGCCAGCGACCATTTCGTCAATACCGGCGCGGGTTTGGGTGAGTTTCTGCGAATCTTCCATGAGCGCGCGGGTGAGGCTTGCACGGCCTTCGGCCAGCCGCTCCAGATGATCGCCGAGAGATGCGTCGATGGTCGCTCGGGATTCGTTGATCTTGCGCAGATCCTCGTCGAGCGCCTGCGAGATGAGGGTGCGGCCTTCGGCCAGCTTCAGCACCTGGAGGCTGACGGCCTCCTCGATGCCTGCGCGATTTTCCTCGAACTTGGACAGATCGCCACGAAGCGTTTCGGCTATCCGTTCGCCGCTTTCGGCAAACTTGCGCGACTGGTTCTCGACTGCTTCGTCAATGCTTTGACGCGCGTCGCTAAGCTTCTGGATGTCCGCGTCGAGCGCGTCCGAAACGACGTTGCGGGCCGACTCCAGCCGGTTTGCGAAATCGCCGGCGCGTGCTTCCAGCATGGAAGAGGTCGACATGACGATGTCGGCCATTTCGGAGCCGATCCGTGCGCGGCCTTCGTCGATGACGGTGGAGAGGCTCTGCTTGCCTTCCGAGAAGGTGTTGGCGATCTCGCGAGCGCGATCGACCAGCGTTTCGTTGATCTGGCGCGCGCGGGCTTCAAGCGCGGCATTGAGCTTCTGCGTGCCGGTGTCGAGCGCTTCGGCGCGCGTCTGGAACTCGCTGATCAGCACCTGGCCGCGTTCGGCCAGTGTGCGCTCGATGCCCTGGAGGCTTGCCTCGAAGTCTGCATTCAGCGTGCGGGCAGCGCCGCCCAGCAGCGAAACCATGCCGGAGGTGCGGTCGTCCAGCAGATCCGAAAGCGACCGAGTCATGTCGTCGGTGCTCTGGGTAAGCTTGGCGATGCGCGTGTCGAGAAGGCTGGCGAAAGCCTCGCCGGAAGTGGTGATACGGTCGCCGATCGTGTCGAGGCGCTGGTCGATCGACTCGAAGATCGAAGCGCCGCTTTCGTTGATGCGATCGATCAGCGTGTCGCCGGAATTGTTGATCGTCATCGACAGCTTGGTCGAGGCGTTCAGGATGTTGTCGCGAATGACTTCGCTGGCTGAGCCGAGCTCGTCGCGCAGCGTCTCATGTGCGCCGGTGATCGATGCGCGCACGCGTTCGGCATGGGTCACCACGGCTTCGCGCTCGCTGCCGAGCCCGTCGACGAGCGAGCGGATGCGTGCTTCGTTCTCCGAATAGGAACGTTCGATCTGGTTGACTTCGGTGTGGACCAGCGTTTCGAGTTCGACAGCGCGGGCGAGGGTGCGTTCGATGCCTTCGCCCATGGCAGCCACTTCGCGGCGCACGGCCTGGCCAACGGTCATGACGCGGTCCTGAGCCAGGTTCTCCGGCTCCGCGAGGCGGAATGCCACTTCCGTCATGGACTGGGCGGCGAGGCGCATGTCCTGCGCGCGGCGGATCATGAGCGCGAAAGCCCAGAAAAGGATTATTGGCGTGAAAGTGAGGACGCCGAGCAGGATAAGGTATGGGCGCGCCAGGACCTGATCGATCGATCGGATCTCAAGAATGCTTGGCGAAAACAGCATGTTGGCGAGAAGGAAGCCGCCACCGATCCAAAGCAGCGAGAGAATTGCCACGACCCAATAGACGCCGTTCGACGAGCGCCGGTTTATGCCGTGCATAACCGACCTGTAGTCGCGCTGCTGGTCGTCATTGGCTGGCGAAAAGCCGGATGGGCGTCCGTTCGGCTGCTCAACCGGGCGAAGTTCGGTAGCGGGAGCAGCAGTCTTCTTGGAATTGGAATTAGAACTTGAAGACTTCGAAGGCGCGTTCTGTACAGCAGGCTGAGCGGCTTTTTCGGCCCGGCTCTCGCGTGCGAGTTCGTCAGCGGCTTGCGATATCTGCGCCTCCAGATCTTCCATCGAGGCTGCTATATCCAGCTCATCGGCGCCTGCCGATAGGTCGAAGTCGAGGGCTTCCTCGAGCTCTTTTGCGACTTCGCTGTCGAGGTTCTTCGTTGTCGAAGTTTTTTTCGCCATTTCGCCGTTACCCTGTACTACTGCCGCGAGGTCGCCAAATTTCGGCGCTTATATGCCCGCGTGCGAGGCTTATTATGGACCGCCCGTATCGTAGTGGCACAGCCGGGTAAAGGAAACTTGAATCCGGCCAGATACGTAAAACTTTAAACATAAGGTTAACGAAGCCACGATTTGGGCGGCTTTGCGACGGATTTCCGCGCTCTCGCACATTAACCCGTTATCCACATGATTACGCTAGCCTGGTTGATCTAGCCGGGTGCATGACAAGAAGGTTGAAATGGCACTGCATACATCCAACGCCGTCGCATTTTCGATGCCGGGCGGCGAAAGCTGCGGCTCGGCACGGTCTCGCCCGGTCGATCTGGTTCATCTGGCCCGTCAAACGATGGGTGATCGCGCGCTCGAGCAGGAAGTGCTGGCATTGTTTGTGCAGCAAGCTCTGCAGGTTCGCGACCAGATCTCCACTGCCAGCACAAATGAGCGTCTTCGTTTGGCCCACGGCTTGAAGGGTTCCGCCCGCGGCGTTGGCGCATTCGCCATTGCCGACTGCGCGACCGCAATCGAAAAGCAGCCCGAAGATCGCAATGTTTTGAAGCGTTTGTCTGGGCTTATTGACGAAGTCCGCGAGTTCGTCGCCGCTATCAATCGATAGGCATTTTCTCCACTTGTTCTCGAATACGCCACGGGAGGCCGCTTTTGCGACGCAGTTGACTTGCGCGCCGGAGTGATTATCTCGGCTTGGTATTCATCTCAGGGGCAGTAATGACCAAGCTTTCCTTTGTCGCCTTCGATGGCACGCGCTTCGACGTGGAAGCCGAAAACGGCTCGACCGTCATGGAAAACGCCATCCGCAATGCCGTGCCGGGCATCGAGGCGGAATGCGGCGGCGCCTGCGCCTGCGCCACCTGCCACGTTTATGTCGACGAAGCCTGGACCGATATCGTCGGCGAGCCGGAGGCGATGGAAGAAGACATGCTCGACTTCGCCTATGACGTTCGGCCGAATTCGCGCCTGTCCTGCCAGATCAAGGTGCGTGATGAACTGGACGGGCTCGTGGTGCAGGTTCCGGAGCGCCAGGGATAATTCCGCTGTTGCCGGCCAAGCTCATGCATTCCTGATATCCTGCTGGGGAAATTTCAACAGATCATAGTCGAGGGCAGGAATATGGAGAGCAGCAAGACGGACGTTCTGATCATCGGAGCAGGGCCGGTCGGGCTGTTCGCCGTGTTCGAACTCGGCCTGTTCGATATGAAGTGCCGTCTGATCGACATTCTCGACCGGCCCGGCGGCCAATGCGCCGAACTCTATCCTGAAAAACCCATCTACGACATTCCGGCCTGGCCTTCGATCTCGGCGCAAGGCCTTGTCGACAAGCTGATGGAGCAGATCGCTCCGTTCAAGCCGGAATTCAGCTTCAACCGCATGGTTTCCGGGCTGGAAAAGCTCGAAGACGGCACGTTCCGGGTCACCACGGACGAAGACGAGGTGATCGAGGCCAAGGTCGTGGTGATAGCTGCCGGTGGCGGCTCGTTCCAGCCCAAGCGACCGCCGATACCTGATATCGAGGCCTATGAAGGCAGCAGCGTCTTCTATTCCGTCCGGCGCATGGAAGAATTCCGCGGCCATGATCTCGTCATTGTCGGTGGCGGCGATTCCGCGCTCGACTGGACGCTCAACCTGCAGCCTGTCGCAAAAAGCGTCACACTGGTTCATCGCCGCCCGGAATTCCGCGCGGCACCTGACAGTGTCAACAAGATGTACGCGATGCAGGAGATGAAGCAGCTTGATTTTCAGGTCGGGCAGGTGACCGGCCTGAAGGGCAGCGACGGGCAGCTCTCATCCGCAACCATCAAGGGGCCTGATGGCGACGTCGAAATTCCTTGCACGCGCATGCTGCCGTTCTTCGGGCTGACCATGAAGCTTGGGCCGATCGCCGATTGGGGCCTCAATCTGCATGAGAACCTTATTCCGGTCGATACGGAGAAGTTCGAAACCTCGGTGCCGGGAATTTTCGCCGTCGGCGACATCAACTGGTATCCGGGCAAGCTGAAGCTGATCCTTTCCGGCTTTCACGAAGTGGCGCTGATGGCGCAGGCTGCCAAGAAGATCGTCAGCCCCGGCGAACGCATCGTGTTCCAGTACACGACGTCGTCTTCCAGCCTGCAGAAAAAGCTTGGCGTGGCTGATTAGGCTGCATTCAACCGGCGCGGCGCGCCGCTTCCATGCGCTCGAGGCGATATCCCAGAAGGCGCATGATGCGCCTTTCGAAATTCACGCTTTCAACCCGGTCGAATTGTTCCTGCGCCCTGTCGTGCTTTTCGAGAATTCTGGCACGGATCTCCTTAGCTTTCGCCAGAACCGTTTTGCAGTCCTTCTGCCGGTCAATCGCCTTCATGGCCCGTTCCATCTCGCGGGCATAATTCTTGGCAATGACGACATGGCCTTCCTCATGCCGCTTGATATCCGAAGCCAGAGTATCCCAAATCAGTCTGACATCCTGCTCGGCCTTGCGAGGGCGGCTCCATCTGGGAAGGATGATTTTTACCTTCAAGGTCACCTTCGCCTCGGCAAGTTGGCAAAAGCTTGAAGCGAATGCCGTTGTTCCCTGGGCGTAGCCGAGGCGGGTGGTGAATTCCATCTGCGTGGCGCCGGGGTGCCGCTTGTTGGAGGTTTTCACCTGTGGTCCGTGCTTGGCCAACTCGTTCTCGATCTGATCCAGCGTGTTGCCGCCGACCGAGAAATAGCTGTAGGTCTTCGAAAGGCTGACAGCGCCGGCGGGAATGGCCGAGCAGGTGATCAAGCCGAGGGCCAGCAGGATACGTTTGTTCATATTGCCTCTTGCTGTACCTTGCTTTACGCGCACTTTGGTGTGCAACCGAAATCGCCGCCAAACCAGTCTTGCTGCAACAAGTGTTGATTTTTTGTGCCTTCGCCTGATGAAAAAGAGCAATCGACCGTGACGACACGATGGCAGCTGGCCCATGGCCGGCACCTCGACATTGGTGACAAGGCGCTGGTGATGGGGATTTTGAACGTCACGCCGGACAGTTTTTCGGATGGCGGCCTCTTCAATGCGCCCGACAGGGCCATCGAGCAGGCGCAGCTCATGGTGAGCGAAGGCGCGTCGATCATCGATGTCGGCGGGGAATCGACCCGTCCCGGTGCAACGCCGGTGTCGCCGGCAGAGGAGCAGGCAAGGGTATTGCCCGTCATCGAGGCGCTTGCGAAGGCCGGCGATATGCTGATCTCGGTCGATACCTATCGCGAGGAGACGGCGAGGCTTGCGGTGGCTGCTGGCGCGCATATCGTCAATGACGTGTGGGGCCTTCAGCGCGAGCCTGATATCGGCAGGCTCGCAGCCGAGACCGGGGCGGGGCTTGTCATCATGCATACCGGCCGGGAGCGCGAGAAGAACCCTGACGTCATCGCCGACCAGTTCGAGTTTCTCGAACGATCCTTGCGGATCGCGCATGAGGCCGGCGTGCGTAACGAACAGATATTGCTCGATCCGGGGTTCGGCTTTGCAAAGGATTCGGAAGAAAACCTGCAGCTCATGGCAAGGTTCTCCGAACTGCACGCCCTCGGCTTTCCGTGGCTGGTCGGTACATCGCGAAAGCGGTTCGTGGGCTATGTCTCGGGCAAGGACTCCGAGGCTCGCGATGCCGCCACAGCTGCCACAAGCGTCGTTCTTCGCCTGAAAGGGGCGGCGCTATTTCGGGTGCACAATGTCGCGATCAACGCCGACGCGCTTGCCGTCGCGGATGCTATCTTCGCGCGCGAAACTGCCAAATCCTTATCTTAAGAATTCCGGTCAAGCCGAGGTTGCGATTGTCGATTTCCAAAAAAGAGCGCGTCTATCTCAGCCTGGGTGGAAATCTCGGCGATCCGGCGAAAGCCATGGCCGCCGCCTTGCGCATGCTGGACGATGACCCGCAGACCGAGGTCGTTGCGGTCTCGTCGCTCTACCGCACACCGCCATGGGGCAAAGTCGACCAGCCGGATTTCCTCAACGCAACCGCCGAGATCGCGACTGCGTTGCCGCCGCGTGAACTGCTCGACCTTTGCCTGGAATCGGAGCGGAAGCTCAAGCGGGTCCGCGAAGAGCGCTGGGGACCACGCCTCGTTGACATCGACATATTGGCGTTCGGCGACCGCACGATCCACGAAGCCGGACTGGAGGTGCCGCATCCCCGCATGCTTGAGCGCGCTTTCGTGCTGGTGCCCTTATCGGAGATCGCGCCGGATTTTTCCATAAGCGGCGTGAGCCTGGCCGAGCGCCTGAAACAGATCGATCGCGCCGGTATCGAGCAACTCCCGACGGGCAGGAATTGGTGGCGGGGCTGAAGCAGGCGCCGGCTCAGCCAGCAAATCCGCCGCTGTCCAGAAAAGCCTGTTCCTCCGGCGTCGTTTCGCGACCAAGAGCCCGGTTGCGATGCGGGAAGCGCCCGAAACGCTGAACGATATCACGGTGTTCGATCGCGTATTTCATGAAGGACTCCGGCAGAAATCGCGCCAGCTCCACCGATCGATATTGATCGTCCAGATGCTCCGAGTGTTCGAAGGGCAGATAGAGGAACACGCGCAATTCAGGGTCGATGGTCTCGTCGTGGCCAAGCTCCACGGCCCTGCGTGCGAAATGACGTGCGAGGGGATCGGTCGCGAACATATGTGCCGTGCCGCGAAAACAGTTGCGCGGGAACTGGTCGAGCAGGATCAGCAGTGCGAGGCAACCCTCTGGATGATCAGCCCAATGGTCCAGTTCGCGCCTGGCGGCGGCGAAATGCAGGTCGCGGAAGCGATCATGAAAAGAGCTGTCGAAGGTGGCGTCCTTGGTAAACCACTGGTCGGGGCCGGCCTTGCGCCAGAATTCGAGGATTTCGAGCGCGTTCCGGTCCAATTCCATCGTCAATTCTGGCTTCCTTCCGCTGTTACCGATTGTCCGAGAACGGTTGCCGTTCCCTCGTCCATTGCCCGTCCGGGGCGCCTTGGCGGCGTCAGCGGTGCCGGCACCGGCATGTTGCCTTTCATGAAGCCGCGGCCGGCCTGCAGGCCGCCGGCAAGCTGCGCATCGAGGCGGGCGGCGTCGCGCTGGCGCACGTCCTGGATGACTTCTGCCGCTTCTTCCTCATCGACGCCCAGCTTTTCGAGTGTCGACTGGCCGAAGGCGAGGGCGGATTCGAAAGTCTCGCGGAGCTGATAGTCGACGCCCGCCTGGATCAGGTCCATCGCAATGCCGCGGTCGTAGGCGCGCGCCAGAACCGGCACCAGCGGGAACTCCGCGCGCATATGCTCGGCAATGCGGACGGCGACATCGCCCTTGTCGACGCAGATCAGCACGGCACGTGAGCGGCCGGCTCCGGCCGTGTGGAGGATATCCAGCCGGGTGCCGTCGCCATAATAGACCTTGAAGCCGAATGTAGCGGCGGCCTGGATCATCTCGACATCGTTGTCGATGATGGAAACGTCGATGCCGCGCAGCAGCAATGGTTGACTGGCGATCTGGCCAAAGCGCCCGAAGCCGATGACGAGCACACTGCCTTGCAGATCTTCAGCCAATTCGACGCCATCCAGCGTCTGTTCCACGGCTGGTGTGAAATAGCGCAAGGCGACAATCGCCAGTGGCGTGAGCACCATTGAAATGATGATGATGGCGGTGAGGATGGCGTTTGCCTCTCCGTCGATGATGCCGACCGCCATGGCCGACGAATACAGCACGAAAGCGAATTCGCCGCCTTGCGCCATGATCACCGCACGTTCGAGCGCCACGCGATGACTGGACTTCAGGAAGCGCGCGACGAGATAGATGCCAAGCGCCTTAACCAGCATGTAGGCGATGACGTAGAAGGCGACCATCTGCCAGTTGGCGGCGACGATCCGCAAATCAAGCGACATGCCGACGGCGAGGAAAAACAGGCCGAGCAGGACGCCGCGGAATGGTTCGATATCCGCTTCGAGCTGGTGGCGGAATGTGGATTCGGACAGGAGCACGCCGGCCAGGAACGCGCCCATCGCCATCGACAGGCCGCCGAGCTGCATGGCCAGTGCAGATCCAAGCACAACGAGCAGGGCTGCTGCCGTCATCACCTCACGGGCCTGCGAATCGGCAAGAATGCGAAACAGCGGGTTGAGCAGGTAGCGCCCCGCAATCACGAGGCCGAGGATCGATCCCAGACCTATGCCGATATCGATAAGCCGGGTCGACCAAGTCGTCTCCATGTGCCCCGCAGCGACGGGCGCAAGAAACGCCACCGCCGCCAGGAGCGGAACGATTGCCAGGTCTTCCAGAAGCAGGATGGAGACCATGCGCTGCCCGTTGGGCGACGACATCTCGCCGCGTTCTTCCAATATCTGCATGACGATGGCGGTCGAGGTGAGCACGAAACCGGCGCCAGCGACGAAGGATTGCGACACCGGAAATCCAGTCAGGAAGCCAACGCCGGTGAGAAGCAGAGCGCAGACGCCGACCTGCATCACGCCGAGGCCAAATATCTGTTTTCGCAAGCCCCAAAGCCGCGACGGCTGCATTTCAAGCCCGATGATGAACAGGAACATCACCACGCCAAGTTCGGCGACATGCAGGATGGCAGCCGAGTCGGAAAAAATCTTGAGCCCGAAGGGGCCGATCGCAAGGCCGGCGGCGAGGTAGCCAAGGATCGAGCCCAGCCCCAGGCGCTTGAAGATCGGAACGGCTATGACGCCGGCACCGAGCAATGCCACCACCTGAATGAGATCGCTGTTCGAAGCTTCCGCCGCCATGAACTGTCCTGATTGTTCGCGCCGGACGTTTGCACGGCGAAAGGGAGATAGGTGTCAGGATAGAAGCTTACGCCCCGCGCGAAAAGCCCGGAAAGGGAGGGGAATCCGACGATGTATGCCCATCATTCTCCGCAAAACAGGTAAATCCACCAAAAAACGCCTGGCTCATCTAATTTTCCTTCCAGGTTTTCGCGTTGCAGTTGCAAACCGTCACAAACGGGCGCTAAAGCACGATTGGCTTCTGGCCAAGCGGGGGGCTTGAGACATGCGGCTGTCATTTTTGCCGTTATTTCAAGGAGAGGACTACAATGAAGAAATTTTTGCTCGTCGCGGTCGGCTTTGCCGCGCTCGCCGGCTCGGCCTGTTCCAAGGCACCGGAATGCACGTCTGAAGTGCTGACCCAAAAGGCACAGGAACTGACGACGGCACTGCAGGCCGCTATTACGAAGGATCCTGCAAAGGCAGCCGAACTGACCACGAAGGTGCAGGAGATCGGCACAAAATATCAGGGTTCAACGACTTCAGCCGATGCCTGCAAGGCCTATGACGAGCTGATCACGGCGATCAAGGGCTGATATTTTTTGATTTTTTCAGAAAGCGGACGTCGCGAGACGGCCGCTTTTTTCGTTGTCGGCTATTTTCGCGCGATCGTGCCGACAGCGGTTGCGTCGACGCGCTTCAGGCTCATGCCGATAACCGGCACCATCTGCTCATCGACGCGCACTGAAACCGTGACGTTCATCGTGTTGTCGTCGGGAATGCGCGCCTGCATCACACCCTTGAGCTGGTTGCGGTTGAGCGCGAACACGACCTTGCGGCCATCGACGACATTGCCGGAGATGATATCCAGGCCCTTGCCGGCGGCGCCATCAAGGAAGGTGCCCTTGTAACCCTTGCTGCCCTTATGCTCGACGGTGGCCGACATTTTCTGCGTAAAGACGCCGACGCGGCAGCCGCCATCCAGCGTCATCCCGACCTTGCCCGAAGGCGTGGAGCCGGTGAATGTGCAGTTGAACTTCGTGCCCTTGTACTTGCCGGCGACGATCTCGCCCGGTCCGACCCAGTCGCCTTCGACGCTCTGGAAGAATTTCTTGTCGCGCTGAGGTCCCTGAACGGTATCCGCAGAGCTTGGTGTTGCAGCGGCAAATGCCACGATTGGCAACACGGTGAATAGAACTGCGCGTTTCATCAAGGGACACCCGGAGACAAAGGAAACGTGGTTACGATTTCCTGAACCATGACCAAGATTGGTTAATGCTTCGTCACTTTGGCCATCCCACGCAATGGCTTCGAGGTCAATTTCGAAGTTCTCGATCAATCTTCCGCAGGCGTTTTTTCCGTTTGTTTTTTGGTCGCAAAGGAGGTCAGTGCGGACAGGAAGTCACCCATGCCCGGCCGCTTTTGCGCGATGAAGGGAAAGGGGCGTGCCGTTTCCATCGCAGCGATGCCGATTCGCGCGGTCATCATGCCATTGACCACGCCTTCGCCCAGCTTGGCCGAAAGCCGCGCTGCCAGGCCGTGGCCGACGATCTGCTGCACGAAACTGTCGCCGACGGCGATAGAGCCGGTAACGGCCAGATGAGCCAGCACGCTGCGGGCGAGGCGAAAGAAACCAAGCGTCCCGGGTCTGCCGCCATAAAGCTCAGACAAACGCCGGATGAGCCGGCCCGCTTCAAACACGACATAGGCAACGTCGACCAGCGCGCGCGGGCTGACGGCGGTCACCAGTGACACGCGCTTGGCCGCATCCAGGATGAGCACCTTGGCGCGGGCGTCGAGCGGGCTCAGGATTTCGGTTTCGGCAAGCTTCACTAAATTGGCGCCGTCGATGATCTCGTCGCGCAGTTCGGCAAGCGTGCGCCGGCCGGCTGCCGTATCGGGCTTGCCGGCCACGAAGGCGGAAAGTTCCTCGACTACCGCCCGCGCAGCCTTTGGATCGTCGCGGGCAACCGCATCCAGCGCCTTCGTCTGCAGCTTTTGCACCGATGCAAGGCGCCGAAGCGCCAGCATTTCCCGCAGGAGGATCACGACGAGCGCGAGTGCGGCGATGATCGCCACGCCTGCCGCAAGCCAGCCCAGCCATTCGGCGCGCTCGAACAGGTCGCGGATAAGCTGGTCCGTCCACAGGCCGACGGCGAGCGAAACCAGTATTCCCAGCGCGCCGAGGAAGATCGAGGCGAGTTTCGAATGACGCCTTGGCGCGGATGCCGGTGGCGGCTCGCTCGCAATGATGTCGGGCTCGTCGAAGACGTCGATTTCGGCGGGTGTGACGATTGCCACATCCGTCTTCATCGCGCGTGGTTTGCGCGGAGCCTCGGTGGCCGTGCGTTTCGAGGGCGGAGCAAGTTTTTCCTCGGCTGCTTCCGGCTCGATGCGGAAGGCGGCCGGCTTTCGGGGCGCGTTCATGCGAGATGGTCTCCGATCAGGAACTGCAGCGCCCGGTCCAGCCTTATATGCGGCAACGACAGGGTGACGCCCTCGGCAGTCTTTTCCAGCTTCGGCGGACGGAAGCGCACGAAGCGGATGGTCGGGTCGCCATTGGTCTGATGTCCGCTGGCGCCGCTAACTTCAAAAACTGAATCCGCTTTTGCCGGCAAGTCACCGGGAAATATGGCTGTTTCGGTCTTACCGTCGAATGTCTCGCCGCCGATGGTTTCGCCTTCCAGCGGTGTGCCGATGATGACAGGAAGGGTTTCCCGGCCTTGCTTGACGGTGCCTTCGCGCGTTGCGCGGACGGCTGCCATGGCCAGCACATCCACGTCGGCGCCCGACAGATTGGCGCGCGCGACGGCACGCTCCGTGAGGCGGCGCACGATTGCTTGAAGCCTGTCGTGGCTTTCGTGGTGCAGGTGGTCAGCCTTGGTGGCGGCGACGAGGATGCGGTCTATGCGCCGCGAAAACAGGTCGGTCAGGAAGCTGCCGCGCCCTGGGCGAAAGCAGGCGAGAATTTCGGTGACCGCGCGCTCCAGATCGGCAATCGCGCCCGGGCCGGCATTCAGCGCCTGCATAGCGTCGATCAGCACGATCTGCCGGTCTAGCCTTGCTATGTGTTCGCGGAAGAACGGCTTGATGACGTGGGTTTTGTAAGCCTCGTAGCGCCGTTCCATCATGGCATGGAGCGAGCCGGCGCGGGGACGGGCATTTCCGAGGCCGGGCAGGGGCGCGAAGGTCAGTGCCGGCGAGCCCTCGAGATCGCCGGGCATGAGGAAACGGCCGGGCGGCAAGGTCGACAATGCGCGTTCGTCCAGCTTGCAGGCTTTCAGGTAGGCCGCAAAACTCTCGAACAGTTTTCGGGCCGCCATCTCATCTGCGTCGGCGTTGGGATCGATCGTCTCGGATAGCTTTCGCCATGCTTCCGACAGATCGGTGCGAACCGGCAGTGCGGCCATCTCGAAGGCGTCGTGAGAGAATTCACTGTAGGATTTGCCCAGAAGCGGCAGATCCAAAAGCCATTCTCCGGGGTAGTCGACGATATCGACCGACAGCCGGCCTGCTGAAAACATCCTGTTCCAGCCGGAAGCGGATTCATATTCGATCGTCAGCCGCAGTTCCGAGATTGCGCGTGTCGAGTCCGGCCAGGTCCGCGCGTTCACCAGCGCGTCGATATGATCCTCATACTGAAAGCGCGGCACGGCATCGTCGGGCTGCTCTTCCAGGAAGGCGCGCGAAATGCGGCCGGATTTCTGCGCCTCGAACAGCGGCAGGCGTCCGCCCTGGATGAGGTTGTGGACGAAGGCGGAGATGAAAACAGTCTTGCCGGCGCGTGAGAGGCCGGTGACGCCCACACGCATAGACGGCGCAAACAGGCCCGTGGTCCGCTCCGTGATCGTGTCCAGCGCTATTCGCGCCTCGTCGGTGAAAGTGGTCAGAGACGCCAAAGGCCAAACCTCGTCTGTGGATGCCTCCCGATATAGGCAATGCGATCCCGATTTGAAGCGCCGGCAGGGATTTGGAGCGTCTTATGCATCCGCCGGCGTTATGAACGCTTCGAGAAAACCCTTGCCGGGAGCAGCTTCGCAGAGACCTTCGTCGAACCGGATCACGGCAAGGCCGGAAGTCGGAAAACCGGCATGCAGCGTGGTGCAGGCCTCTTCATCGCCGTCGGAGGCGACCGCCATGGCGAGATCTTCCATCATGGGATTGTGGCCAATGACGAGGATCGAGCCAAGGCAGCCGTTTTCCCGGATGATTTTCAGGTAGGCTGCTGCATCCTCGCGATAGAGATCATCGAAGAACAGGACTTTTCCAGTGTCGGCGTTGCCGGCGATGCCTTCCAGCGTCTGGCGTGCACGTGCCGCGTTGGAGCACAGGGTGAGGTCCGGCACATAGTCGCGGGCACGCATCGTCACGCCCGTCGTTTCGGCGTCTGCCATACCGGACGGATCGAGAGGTCGATCGAAATCGCGCATTCCGGGCAAGGCCCAACCGGCTTTGGCGTGCCTGAGTAGATACAGCCTGCTCGCCACGCAACCCCTCCCTTGAACGGCTTTTTCGCGTTGCCGATTGTTGGAGACGATTTAGCGACGGGCGGTCAATTGCGCAACCGAATGATGAGAAAGCCGTTGTTTCTCGGTCGGTCGCAGTAGTGATCTACTGCTTTTGATATAGGCCAATTGTCTGAATTGCTTGATTTCAGGAAAGCCTCCGTGGCGCGAAACTTGGCGGACGTTGCGACTGACAATTGCGTGAAGGGGATGTCGATTGCGCTTGTGCGGTTAAAGGTCGGCGAATATATAGGCGCAAAAAAACGGGTAATGGGGTGAGTCGAAATGAACGAACTCGTTGATGCCGCTTACGTTCCCACGGAAGACGAACCGTTTATGAACGAGCGGCAGAAAGCCTACTTCCGTCTCAAACTTGTCACCTGGAAGAATGACATTTTGCGCGAAGCGCGTGAAACACTCGAAATTCTTCAACAGGAAAACGCCAATCACCCCGATCTTGCAGATCGCGCTTCGTCCGAAACGGACCGTGCTATCGAGCTCAGGGCGCGCGACAGGCAGCGGAAGCTTATTTCCAAAATAGACTCTGCACTTCAACGCATTGACGAAGGCACCTACGGTTTCTGCGAGGAGACCGGAGAGCCGATCGCACTCAAGCGTCTGGATGCTCGCCCGATCGCCACTTTGTCGATCGAGGCGCAGGAGCGCCATGAACGGCGTGAAAAGGTCTATCGCGACGACTGATAGCGTCGTGGCAAGCAAAATAAAAAAGGCGGCTCAGGCCGCCTTTTTTATTTTCTGCGGATCAGCTCATCTTTTGTGGCTGGAAAGCTCGCCGAGCAGCTTGGTCATTTCGTCGTCAAGCGACACATCCGGTGCCTTTGCGGCTGCAGGCTTAGGCTCATCGTCGAGCGAGAATTCAAGCTCCTTCAGCAAGGACTCATCGAGCTCATCGTTCTGAACGGCTGGGCGGGATGGCTCGGCAACTGGAGCCTGGTATCGCGAGGCAGTCTGGACGGGCGGTTCGTGGCGCGGGGCGGGCGACGAAAGTGGCACGCGTGGCGGCTCCACTCTGGCAACAACCGGCGTCGGCGCCGGTGCTGGTGCGGGTCTTGGTGCAGGCGCCGGCGCGGGTCGAACAGCGGCTGCGAGCGCCTGGGCGCGCGCAATCTGCGTTGGCTGAGACGCAGGGGCGGGCTCCGGAGGGCGAGGCTGCGGTGCCGGGCGGGCCGGAACCTGCTGCTCCAAAGAGCGAGGTCTTGCCGGGGCTTCCTGCGCGCCGTCACCGGTGAGTGCAGGCCGCCGCTGCTGGGTCAGCCGGATATCGCGCTCGACGACGACGTCGGTCGGGCCGCCTATCAGAAGCAGGTGCTCGATGTCGTCGCGGCGAACGAGAATCAGCCGCCGATGGCTGTCGACGGCAGTAGCGTCCATCACGGCCAGCCGCGTCTTGCGGTTGCGTCCGCCGGCAACGAATGTGCCGAACGTCATGCTGCGCACGAGCTTGATGATGATGAGGACGATGACAAGCAGAATGAGAGCGGCGAAGGTCCAGAGGATGGCTGCCGAATATCCCGGCCCTGCAATGTTATCCAACCATTCCATCATCGACGTCCCCAGCTCATTTCGCCCGCGCGACACTAGACCGTGGACGGCAATATTCGCAAGTTGCCTTTCACGCCCTGGACACTCGAAATGCCCTAGCTGACAACGAGCCCGGTTTTTCCCTGCGCTTTTTCAGGCTAGGCCTATGCGCGTTGGGAAGAATGTGATTCAACCGGTTCCACGCCCGCAGGGGGAATCTGGGGAAAACAGGCAAGAGACGGACCGTATGGCCAAGGAA
This sequence comes from Mesorhizobium sp. CCNWLY176, assembly GCF_037153935.1. NCBI lineage: Bacteria > Pseudomonadati > Pseudomonadota > Alphaproteobacteria > Hyphomicrobiales > Phyllobacteriaceae > Mesorhizobium > Mesorhizobium sp. CCNWLY176. Next base: position 131,995 of record NZ_JBBBDZ010000007.1, on the reverse strand, counting down.
ATGCGCGGCGATTTTTATCCCGTACCGATCGTCGACCAGAATACGCGTCCGGGCGCGATAACGCGCCTGATCGTCTTTATCGTCGTGCTTACGGGTGCTGCGATCGTATTCGGCATTTTCCGCGAGCGTCTGGGCGATCCCTTCCTGCTGGGCATGCTCGGCGTGCTGGCGATGATCGGCGTTGGCTATCTCTTTGCCACGGCCATCGGCTTCGTACAGATCGCGCCACGCTCCACGACCGACGAACTGTCCAAGGCCTTCGTCGATTCCATGTCGCAGGGTCTTATCGTCACCGACACCAAGGGCCGGGTCGTCTACGCGAACCGCGCCTATGCCGACATGACGGGCGCGGCAAATGCCCCCGACCTGAAGACGGTGGAAGGCCTGCTCTCCGATATCCCCGAGGCGTCGCCGACGATCTATCGCCTGGCTTCCGGCTTGCGGGACGGACAGGCGGGCGATGGCGAATTTCGCCTGTCGCAGTCGGTGCGACCCGGTGCCGAACCTGGCGCTCGCTGGTATAGGGTGCGGGCGCGCACCTTCAAGGTGCCCGGCCAGCGCCAGCCGTTGCTTGCCTGGCAGTTGTCCGACATCTCGACCGAACGGGCCGAGCAGGAGCGTTTCTTCCTCGACCTGCAGAAGGCCATCGATCATCTCGACCATGCGCCTGCCGGGTTTTTCTCGGCCGACCAGGAAGGCCGCGTTACCTACATCAACGCGACGCTCGCCGAATGGCTCGGCATCGATCTGGCAAGCTTCACGCCGGGCGCAACCACGCTGCATGAGATCGTCGCCGGAGACGGCATGGCGCTCGTGCGGTCGGTGAAGGCCGATCCGGGTACCACCCGCAATGCGGTGATCGACCTCGATCTCGCAACCGTAACCGGCGAGGCGTTGCCGGTGCGCTTCATGCACCGCGTCTCGGCTAGCCGCGACGGCATGAACGGTCCGACGCGCACCATCGTGCTGAACCGCATGCAGGGCGAGGATTCCTCAGCCGATTTGCGTGCCTCTGAGGTGCGGTTCACAAGGTTCTTCAACTCGACGCCGATGGCGATTGCCGGTGTCGACCAGGAAGGCCGTATCCTGCGCACCAATGCGCCATTCCTGTCGCTGTTCTCGAGCGTGGTCGACCGGGACGCCGTAGACCGCCATGTCAGGCTCGACACCGTAATCCACGAACGTGATCGCCCCGCTTTGGCCGCCGCACTTGAAAAGGCGCGGCAGCACCAGGTCGACATATCGCCCATAGAGACCGTGCTGCCCGACAATGAGGAGCGCCATATGCGCTTCTATGTCAATGCGGTTGCCGACGGCACTGGCGGAGAGGGCGCCGAGGAGGCGGCCATCGTCTATGCCGTCGAAACCACCGAGCAGAAGGCGCTCGAGGGCCAGATGGCGCAGAGCCAGAAGATGCAGGCTGTCGGCCAGCTTGCCGGCGGCATCGCGCATGATTTCAACAACGTGCTGACAGCTATCATCATGGCGTCGGACCTGCTGCTGACCAACCATCGTCCGTCGGACCCGTCCTTCCCCGACATCATGAACATCAAGCAGAACGCCAACCGTGCCGCGTCACTAGTGCGGCAGCTGCTGGCGTTCTCGCGCAAGCAGACGCTTCGGCCCGAAGTGCTGAATCTGACCGACGTGCTCGCCGATCTGCGCATGCTGCTTGCGCGTCTTGTCGGCAATTCGGTCAAGCTCAAGGTCGATCACGGCCGCGATCTCTGGCCGGTGAAGGTCGATCTCGGCCAGTTCGAGCAGGTTGTCGTCAACCTCGCCGTCAATGCGCGCGATGCCATGCCGGACGGTGGCGATCTCACCGTGCGAACGAAGAATGTCACGGCAGAAGAGTGCAAGGCCTACACCTACCGCGAACTCGTGCCGGCGGATTATGTCGTCGTCGAGGTCGAGGATAGCGGCAGCGGCATTGCGCCGGACGTGCTGAAGAAGGTGTTCGAACCGTTCTTCACCACCAAAGAGGTCGGCAAGGGGACCGGCCTTGGCCTGTCGATGGTCTACGGCATCATCAAGCAGACCGGCGGCTTCATCTATTGCGATTCCGAAGTGGGCAAGGGTTCGGTCTTCCGCATCTTTCTGCCGCGCCACATCGCCGAGGTGAAACCCATGGCCGATGCAAGCGGCCAGCCGACCGAAGCCGCAAGCGCGCCCGCCGCGAAGGTATCGGACGCCGCGCGCGATCTGTCCGGTTCCGCAACCGTGCTCCTGGTCGAGGACGAGGATGCGGTGCGCATGGGCGGCATGCGGGCGCTGACCTCGCGCGGCTACACCGTGCACGAGGCCTCATCCGGCGTCGAGGCGCTGGAGGTCTATCACGAGCTTGGCGGCAAGATCGATATCGTCGTATCGGACGTCGTCATGCCGGAAATGGACGGTCCGACGCTGCTTGGCGAGTTGCGCAAGCTGCGGCCGGACATCAAGTTCATCTTCGTTTCAGGCTATGCCGAGGACGCTTTTGCGCGAAATCTGCCGGCCGATGCGCAGTTCGGTTTCCTGCCAAAACCCTTCTCGTTGAAGCAGTTGGCGACCGTCGTGAAGGAAGTTCTCGAAAAATAGCTCGGAATGCCTGCAGACAGCACTTCAAGCTATTCGAACCCGCACTTGCGCAATGGTGAGGCGGCATCCTATTTAACGAGAGACATTCAATAGCAGATTCTGCCCGTCCGGTGCCGGAATCCAAATCCTGACAAAGGGACATTTAATGAGAAACCCCGTCGAAACCGCAATGAACCTCGTTCCGATGGTGGTCGAACAGACCAATCGCGGCGAGCGCGCCTATGACATCTTCTCGCGGCTTCTCAAGGAGCGCATCATCTTCATCACCGGTCCGGTCGAAGACGGCATGGCGACGCTGGTCTGCGCGCAGCTGCTCTTCCTGGAAGCCGAAAACCCGAAGAAAGAGATCAATCTCTACATCAATTCGCCGGGCGGCGTGGTCACCAGCGGCATGGCGATCTACGATACGATGCAGTTCATCAAGCCGGCCGTTTCGACGCTTTGCATCGGCCAGGCCGCTTCGATGGGCTCGCTGCTGCTTTGCGCTGGCCACAAGGACATGCGCTTTGCCACGCCCAACGCCCGCATCATGGTTCACCAGCCGTCAGGCGGCTTCCAGGGGCAGGCCTCGGACATCGAGCGCCATGCCCAGGACATCATCAAGCTGAAGCGCCGCCTCAACGAGGTTTACGTCAAGCACACAGGCAAAACCTACGAAGAGATCGAAAAGACGCTCGATCGCGATCATTTCATGACCGCCGACGAGGCCAAGGATTTCGGTCTGATCGACAAGGTCATCAGCTCGCGTGAAGTTGTCGAAACACCGGAGCCAGCGGCGACGAAATGACGCTTTGCCGGTCGAGACTGTGGGAATGACACACTTTTGACTCGGCTTGCGGCATTTCGGTCACAATTAGCTGTTTCCTCGGCGAGAGCTACGACCTACGTTAAGCCTATGTTGAATTTCGGCGGCTTAACTTTCAGTGGGGGCGCCGCGAATCGATTGCCACGTTTTCTGACTTGTGTTTCGTATGGAATACGTTGGAAATGCTGGAATGCCAGCAACGGTGGATTCCCGCGACCAACGGCGTAAGAGGTTCAGCCAGTCTATCGGCCGGGCAGTACTGAAAGGACTTGGACAAGATGAGCAAGGTCAGCAACGGCGGCGGCGATTCCAAGAATACGCTCTATTGCTCGTTCTGCGGCAAGAGCCAGCATGAAGTGCGCAAGCTGATCGCCGGCCCAACGGTTTTCATCTGCGACGAATGCGTCGAACTTTGCATGGACATCATCCGCGAGGAAAACAAAACCTCGATGGTGAAGTCGCGCGAAGGCGTGCCGACGCCGCAGGAAATTCTGAAGGTTCTGGACGACTACGTGATCGGGCAGCCCTACGCCAAGCGCGTGCTGTCGGTGGCCGTCCACAATCACTACAAGCGGCTCGCCCACGCATCGAAGAACAACGATGTCGAACTGGCGAAGTCTAACATCCTTTTGATCGGCCCGACCGGTTGCGGCAAGACGCTGCTCGCGCAGACGCTTGCCCGCATCATCGACGTGCCCTTCACCATGGCTGATGCGACGACGCTTACCGAAGCAGGCTATGTCGGTGAGGACGTCGAAAACATTATCCTGAAGCTGCTCCAGTCGGCCGACTACAATGTCGAGCGGGCCCAGCGCGGCATCGTCTATATCGACGAAATCGACAAGATTTCCCGCAAGTCCGACAATCCCTCGATCACCCGCGACGTTTCGGGCGAGGGCGTGCAGCAGGCGCTTCTGAAGATCATGGAAGGCACCGTTGCCTCCGTGCCGCCGCAGGGTGGCCGGAAGCATCCGCAGCAGGAATTCCTGCAGGTCGACACAGCCAACATCCTGTTCATCTGCGGCGGCGCCTTTGCCGGCCTGGACAAGATCATCTCGGATCGCGGCAGAAAGACCTCGATCGGCTTCGGCGCGATCGTGGCTTCGCCGGAGGATCGCCGCAGCGGCGAAGTGTTCCGCCTCGTCGAGCCGGAAGACCTCCTGAAGTTCGGCCTGATCCCGGAGTTCGTCGGCCGTCTGCCGGTCCTGGCGACGCTGGAAGACCTGGACGAGCCGGCGCTGATCCAGATCCTGACCGAGCCGAAGAACGCGCTGGTCAAGCAGTATCAGCGTCTGTTCGAGATGGAAAATGTCGAGCTGACGTTCCATGAGAACGCGCTTTCGGCGATCGCCAAGCGCGCCATCGAGCGCAAGACCGGCGCGCGCGGCCTGCGTTCGATCATGGAAGCTATCCTGCTCGACACGATGTTCGAGCTTCCGGCGCTGGAAGGCGTTCAGGAAGTTGTGATCTCCGAGGAAGTGGTGACCGGCAGCGCCCGGCCGCTCTACATCTATTCGGAGCAGAAGGAAAAGAAGGGCAACGTCAGCGCCTAAGCCCGTTTTCGCTGCAAAATATCCAGCAAACGGCGCCGAGAGGCGCCGTTTCGCGTTTCGAGGATAGGGCAAACGTTGGATAGTGCGACGAGAAGTATGCGGCTGTGTTGTTTGCCCTTGATCTTTGTTAGCCGCGCATCCAACTAACGGAGAGAGGTTGTGGGCTGTATTCCGTGCTAAAATCCCTGTACCAAACGGTGGATAGGCGGAACGGTCTGTGGCCGTTAATATGAGATTCGCGATTGGCCAATGGCGATCGCGAAATGAAAGGTTGGACAATGGCCAAGATACCCCGGTCTTCCGGCAACGCTGTTTACGCAGTCCTCCCGCTGCGCGACATCGTGGTGTTTCCGCACATGATCGTTCCGCTCTTCGTCGGGCGTGAAAAATCGATCAAGGCGCTGGAAGAGGTGATGGGCGCGGAGAAGCAGATACTGCTCGCGACCCAGATGAATGCAGCCGACGACGATCCCGAAGCCGATGCGATCTATGAGGTCGGCACGCTCGCCAACGTTCTCCAGCTTCTGAAGCTGCCGGACGGCACGGTGAAGGTGCTGGTCGAGGGTACGTCGCGGGCGCAGATCACCTCCTTTACCGATCGTGCCGACTTCCATGAGGCGAAGGCGGTGGCGCTTGTGGAGCCCGAAGAAGAAGAAATCGAGGTCGAGGCGCTCGCCCGCTCGGTGGTTTCCGACTTCGAGAACTATGTGAAGCTCAACAAGAAGATTTCGCCCGAGGTGGTCGGTGCCGCCAGCCAGATCGACGACTATTCCAAACTCGCCGATACGGTGGCTTCGCATCTCGCGATCAAGATCCCCGAGAAGCAGGAAATGCTCGGCACGCTCTCCGTGCGGGAGCGGCTTGAAAAGGCCATGGGCTTCATGGAAGCCGAGATTTCCGTGCTTCAGGTGGAAAAGCGCATCCGCTCGCGCGTCAAGCGCCAGATGGAGAAGACGCAGCGCGAATACTACCTCAACGAGCAGATGAAGGCGATCCAGAAGGAACTCGGCGAAGGCGAAGACGGCCGCGACGAGGTTGCCGAGTTGGAGGCGCGCATCAAGAAGACCAAGCTCTCCAAGGAGGCACGCGAAAAGGCGGATGCCGAGTTGAAGAAGCTCAAGTCGATGTCGCCGATGTCGGCCGAATCCACGGTCGTGCGCAACTATCTCGATTGGATCCTGTCGATACCGTGGGGCAAGAACTCCAAGGTCAAACAGGATCTCGGCTTCGCGCAGGACGTGCTCGATACGGATCACTTCGGCCTCGACAAGGTCAAGGACCGCATCGTTGAGTATCTCGCCGTCCAGAGTCGCCAGAAGAAGCTGAAGGGGCCGATCCTCTGCCTCGTCGGCCCTCCCGGCGTCGGCAAGACCTCTCTCGGCAAGTCGATCGCCAAGGCGACCGGCCGCGAATTCGTGCGCATGGCGCTCGGTGGCGTTCGTGACGAGGCTGAAATCCGCGGTCACCGCCGCACCTATATCGGCTCGATGCCCGGCAAGGTCATCCAGTCGATGAAGAAGGCGAAGAAGTCCAATCCGCTCTTCCTGCTCGATGAAATCGACAAGATGGGCCAGGATTTCCGTGGCGATCCGTCGTCGGCCTTGCTCGAGGTGCTCGATCCGGAGCAGAACTCGTCCTTCATGGACCACTATCTGGAGGTCGAATACGACCTCTCGAGCGTGATGTTCGTGACGACGGCAAATACGCTGAACATCCCTGCGCCCTTGATGGACCGCATGGAGATTATCCGTATCGCCGGCTATACCGAGGACGAGAAGGTCGAGATCGCCAAGCGGCACCTGATGCCGAAGGTGGTTCGCGACCACGCGCTTCAGCCGAAGGAGTTTTCGGTCAGCGAGGATGCGATTCGCGCGATCATTCAGACCTACAGTCGTGAGGCCGGCGTGCGCAGTCTCGAGCGCGAGCTGATGAAGCTCGGGCGTAAGGCGGTCACCGAAATCATCAAGACCAAGAAGAAGTCGGTGAAGGTCACTGCCGAGAACCTGTCCGACTACCTCGGCGTGCCGCGCTTCCGGTTCGGCCAGGTCGAGGCGGACGATCAGGTCGGTGTGGTTACGGGTCTTGCCTGGACTGAGGTCGGCGGCGAATTGCTGACGATCGAAGGCGTCATGATGCCCGGCAAGGGCAAGATGACGGTCACGGGCAATCTGCGCGACGTGATGAAGGAATCGATCTCGGCGGCGGCATCCTATGTCCGCTCGCGGGCCATCGATTTCGGCATCGAGCCGCCGCTGTTCGACAAGCGTGACATCCACGTCCACGTTCCGGAAGGCGCTACGCCCAAGGACGGCCCGTCGGCCGGTGTGGGCATGGCAACCGCCATCGTCTCGGTGCTGACCGGTATCCCGGTGAAGGCCGATGTGGCGATGACTGGCGAGATCACGCTCAGGGGCAGGGTGCTGCCCATCGGCGGCCTGAAGGAAAAGCTGCTCGCGGCTCTTCGCGGTGGCATCAAGAAGGTGCTGATTCCGGAAGAAAACGCCAAGGATCTGGCGGAGATTCCGGACAATGTGAAGAGCGGAATGGAGATCATTCCGGTCAGCCGCGTCGGCGAAGTCCTGCGCCATGCGCTGGTGCGGATGCCCGAGCCGATCGAGTGGACGGAGCCGGTTGACGCTCCGGCAACCAAGGCCGACGCGACCGACGATGCGGGCAAGACTCTCGCTCATTGAGCGCTGACGGCACGTATTTAGCCAGATGAAGTGAAAGCCGGGCCTCGTGCCCGGCTTTTTTCGTTGAAAAATCCCGGAAAACCAAGGATTCTCGGACTTTCTGGCTTGGTTGAGGGAACAGTTCTTTCTAAAGTCCGTTTCCTGCCGGTTGAGTCGTTAGTCCCGGTTTTCTCATGGAAGGAAATTTTAATGAACAAGAACGAATTGGTGTCTGCTGTCGCTGAGGCCGCTAACATTGCCAAGGGCGATGCGCAGTCCGCTGTTGAAGCGGTCTTCTCCGTGATCACCGGCGAGCTGAAGAAGGGTGGCGACGTTCGTCTGGTCGGCTTCGGAAATTTCACCGTGTCAAAACGCGCCGCTTCGACGGGCCGCAACCCGCAGACCGGCGCCGAAGTGCAGATTCCGGCGCGCACCGTGCCGAAGTTCTCGGCCGGCAAGGGTCTCAAGGACGCCGTGAACTAAGTTTTCGACAAATTGTCGAATTTGGAAAAGCCGGGCCCCACGCCCGGCTTTTTCTTTGTCGTAGATTTGGCGTCAGCCGAACCGCGACGATCGCGGTCGCGCAAAGCGACATGCCGCTTTGCTTTGACGGTATGTAATGACCGGAGGGATTTGGTGGGCGATGACGGGCTCGAACCGCCGACATCTTCGGTGTAAACGAAGCGCTCTACCAACTGAGCTAATCGCCCGACGCGAGCGGACGTTTAAGCGGTTCGTCTCTGAACCGCAAGGAGAATTCGCGGGTTTTTTGGTATTATCGTCCGGTTTCTTGGTTGTTGCGCTGCTTGTGAAAAAACCTTTAGCCGAGTGGCGAAATGCTGCACTGGAGCGCTTGACACTCACCACCGAACCCCTTAATTCCACGCCCAACGACGCGGCACGAACTCAAGTGTCTGCGTCTTGCGCGGGTGTAGCTCAGTTGGTTAGAGTGCCGGCCTGTCACGCCGGAGGTCGCGGGTTCGAGCCCCGTCACTCGCGCCATTTCTCGAACGACTTATAGTCGTTCAGAAATGTTTCCTTCCAAAATCTCGAATACTTGTATTCGTGCCTAAGGCGATAGCCGGGCACGGAATTGGTATGTGGATTATTGTGTTGATCTGACAGAACCAATTTCCTCCCGGCATCCATTGTTCTAGCTTTCCCCCAGTTCGAAACAGGAATGGACCGTCGAATGGAACGGATTGTCTACGTAAACGGCGGGTACGTTCAGGAGAGCGACGCCAAGGTTTCGGTGTTCGATCGGGGCTTTCTGTTCGCTGACGGCGTCTATGAGGTTACCTCCGTGCTGGAGGGCAAGCTGATCGACTTCGACGGCCACTTGCGCCGCCTTCGCCGATCGCTTGCCGAACTGGGGATGGCGATGCCTTGCCCGGACGAAGAACTACTCAACATTCATCGCCAACTCGTTGCAAAGAATGCCGTCGTCGAAGGGCTGGTCTATCTTCAGGTCACGCGCGGCGCTGCCGACCGTGATTTTGCCTTCCCCAGGGATGTTCCCCAGACATTGGTTCTGTTCACGCAGGCAAAATCGATCGTGGACAGCCCCCTGGCGAAGCGTGGTGCCCGCGTGGTTTCGGTAGACGATCTCAGATGGGGCAGGCGCGACATCAAGACCGTGCAGTTGCTCTACCCGTCAATGGCGAAGATGATCGCGCAGGAGAAGGGCGCAGACGATGCCTGGCTCGTCCAGGACGGGCTGGTGACCGAAGGCACCTCGAACAACGCCTATATCGTCACGCAGGACGGCACGATCGTGACCAGGGACCTGTCCAGCGACATTCTTGCCGGCATCACGCGAGCGGCCGTCCTGAAATGCGCGCGCGAACTGCAAATGAAAGTGGAAGAGCGGCCATTCTCGATCGCGGAAGCGTTGACGGCGCGCGAAGCCTTCACGACCTCGGCGACGGGTTTTGTCTGCCCGGTGGTGGAGATCGACGGAACTGCGTTGAGTGACGGCAATCCCGGCGCCGTAGCTGTCAGGCTTCGCCAGGCCTACATCGAGGAAAGCCTCAAGGCAGCCATTTGAGCCAGGCGTCAGCTGGCGTGCGGCTCCATTGAGCTTTGTTTCGTCTGCCGTGCCGTGGTTGACCATGGTTTTCGCGCGACATCGCATGTAAAGGCAGAATGGGCGGGCAGGTTTGTGTCGACGGCATGGTGCCGCGGGACTTTGCTGTGCCTGCATCTCAAGGGGGAGAGTGTCGGGCATGGGCGGACGTTTGAAAATCACAGCTGTGTCGATCATCGCGGCAAGCGCGGTCGCCCTGGCCGCCCATGCGGCCACAGGGGGAACGATGTCAGCGGTTCAGCCGGATCAGCTTGCTGAGAGCATTCCCGCGGGCCAGGGGGACGTTCTGCTGGCGCAGAACGCGACGGCTCCAGCGGCTCCCTCAAACCTCCCTGGTGGGGCATCCTCGTTGCAGGAAACCTATGAGGACTGGCAGGTGGCCTGCGTGCAGCGGGGGGAGGGAAAGTTCTGCTCGATGTCGCAACAGCAGGCCCAGCAGAGCGGCCAGCGCATCCTCGCGATAGAGATCAACAAGATTGACGCCGGCAAGACAGAAGGCGTCCTTGCGCTGCCGTTTGGCCTCGCGCTGGATTCGGGCGTTACCCTTCAGGTCGACGAGAAGCCTGCCGGAAAGCCTCTGCGTTTTCGCACATGCATACCGGCCGGGTGCCTCGTCCCGGTCAGCTTCGATGCTGCGATGGTCACCGCGCTGCGGGGCGGAACGGCACTCAAACTCGCGGCCGCGGCAAGCGACAACGGCCAGCCGGTGAATTTCTCGATTTCGCTGAAAGGTTTCGGCGCCGCCCTGGATCGGACGGCAGCGCTGGTAAAGTAGCCCGGGTTCTTATCGCCTAGAGATACTGGCCGACCTTCTTGCCCAGCTTCAGAAAGCGCAGCGGGTCGACGGCTTCGCCGTTGCGGCGGACCTCGTAGTGAAGATGCGGGCCGGTGGAGCGGCCGCTGGTGCCGACTTCGCCGATCGTATCGCCGGTGGCGATCTTCTGGCCTTCCCTGACGTCGATCCTGCTCAGATGAGCGTAGCGGGTCGAGAAGCCGCTGCCATGATCGACCTCGACCATGCGGCCGTACCCGCCGTTCCAGCCGGCCTTTACGACTGTTCCTGCGGCGGTGGCGCGCGCGTCCGAGCCCATGGGTGCGCGAAAATCCATGCCCGAATGAAGGGCAGGGGTGCCGAGCAGCGGGTCCCGACGTACGCCGAAGGTGCTGGAAATCGACCGGCCCGGCGCGGGATTGGCCAAAGGCAGCCGCTGCGCTTCCTTCTTCACCTTGTCGAGCTTGTCCAGCGCCTCGTCCAGTTCCTTCACCTTGGTGTCGAACATCGTGGGATTGTCGACGGCAATCAGCGGGCCGCCGACATCGGTCTTGCCGAAATCTGCGTCAACGGGAAGACCGGCTGACTCGAGCGCGTCGGAGATGGCGTCGGCGGTCTGGTAGGCATTTTCAGCCAGGGAATCTATGCGGGCGAGCTGTTCGCTCTCAATCGTGCGCAGCGACTGGTTGAGGGTGACGAACACCTTGTCGGCATGATCGGCAGATGAGTCTGCCTGGGCTGCCGAGTTGCGGGTCGACCACAGGGCGAACGGGTTCTTTGTGCTGCCGACTGCGGCGTAGGCCAATTGCGTGTCGGCAGCCGGAGCGACCAGTTCAACGCGTGTTTCTGGTTTTGCCGGTGCGGAGCCGTCTGCAGGCGTTGCGCCCTTCACCACCGCTTCCGCACGATCCAGCAACGGGCCAAGTCTGCCGTGACGTTTGGTTAATTGGCTTTGACGCTCGATCAGTTCGGAAACCTTCGTTTCCATAAGCTGCTGGTCGAGCAATTGTCGGCTGGTTATGCGGTCCACTTGTGAGCGCAGAGCAGAGATTCGATCCTCATAGGCCTGCTGCATGCGCGCCTGCCGTGCGGTGGCCGCACCAATGAGATCGTCACGCAACACCAGGTAGGACGTCGCCAGAAGATAGCCGATCGCCAGTGCTGCAAATGCCGAACCGACAAAGGCCGCCATCCAGGGGCGCACCGTGAAATGCCTGATTTCGCTGCCGCGCGCGATGATGATCGTGTGCGGTTCCTTGCGTTTACCGAATACCACTGCCTGATCGGATTGTTTCACGGAACCAACTTCCACGCCGGAGACCAACGACAGGTTGATTACACATTGTTAGGGTTAACAAAGCTTTTCGCGCGCTGATTTTAACTGCGCAATCAGAAAGGAATACGTTGTTGGGGAGGGGATGCGGAAACAAAAAACCCGCCATGAGGCGGGTTTTCAAAACTCAATTTCCATCCGCTTTGCGGCTATCGCAGGAACAGCCAGAGCAGGATGATGATCGGAATAGGGATGCCAAGCATCCACAGCAATACGCCGCGTAACATGTCTTCCTCCGCGTGGTTGATCGTTCGAAAATCAAACGCCGGAAGGTCGAAATTGTTCCACTCTACAGTGCGCGTGTAGCTTCCAGGACCTCGGCGGCATGGCCGGGTACTTTCACCTTGCGCCATATCCTGGCGATGCGGCCGTCCGCACCGATCAGGAATGTGGAGCGCTCCACGCCCATATATTTGCGCCCATACATGCTTTTCTCGGTCCACACTCCATATGCTTCGAGAGCTTTGCGTTCCTCGTCCGCGACGAGTTCGACCGCGAGCTTATGCTTGGTCTTGAACTTGTCGTGGCTCTTGACGCTGTCAGGCGACATGCCGAGGACGATTGCGCCTGCCTTCTCGAAATCGGGCTTCAGCAATGAAAAGTCGATCGATTCTGCCGTGCAACCAGAAGTGTCGTCCTTGGGGTAGAAATAGAGCACCACTTTCTGGCCACGAAGGCTGGCAAGGCTGAGTTTCCCGCCGCCATCTCGTGGCAGTTCGAAGTCCGGTGCATTGTCTCCTGCCGAGAGTTCAGTCATATCGGTGCCCTTGTTTGAGGTTACGCGCGAACCCACAGAGATATATTGTCGTTCTGGGATTCGTCCACGACTGAAACGCTGTCACGGGATACCGTGTGGATCACAAGGTACCAAAACACGAGAAGATACGGTTTCGGCGCCACGAAATCACGGATCTTAGCGCCTTTCCATCTGCGGAGGGCCAGGACTTCGGAAAGCCGCGCCCGACAATTGCCAGGCGCTGCGGAAGGTTCGCACTAGCGGCTGGAGCGGTGCTGGCGATCGTGTTCGGGGTGCTTGCTGCGGTTATTTTCGTAATCGGGTATTCCGGAATGGGCAGCGAACGGCTGCGCGCCGAAGCAGAGAAGGCGATCGAGACCTTTGCCGGCGTGGACGTCACTGCTTCGATGGGGCCTGCCGGCGTTTCCGTCGACGGCTCACGGCTGGTTGCGCTGGAGGTTCGCGATGTGAGCGTAAAAGCCGCTGACGGAGCGCCGATCATCGATGCGGGGCTGGTGCGATTCGGGGTGCGCTTCCTGCCGTTGCTTTCGGGCAATATCCGGCTTGGGAGCGCCAGGATTTCCGATGCGCGGATCACCACGGCAGCGATGCCGATGGCCGACAGGGGCGACTGGACCAAAATCCTGAAGAACGACGACGGCCTGATCAATCCCGACAAGGTCGCCGAAGCGATATTCGGTCAGGTCAGCCGGGCGCTTGACGCATTGGAGGTCGGCTCGACGCGCCAGATACAGCTGGAGAATGTCGAATTCATCCTTCCGGAAGACGGTCGCGTGCGCATCGTACGCATAGCCGAAGCCTCGCTAAGCGAATCCGCGCCAGGTGAACTCACCTTTACTGGCGACGTCGAGATCGATGGCCGCGAGCTCACGCTGACCGGCACGGCTACGCGCGATACGGTTTCGCGCCGTATCACCGACCTCAACGCGCAGGTGAAGACGGCTGCCTTGACGGAAAAAACGTCCGCGCAGGAAACGCCGGCGACAGAAAACAGCAGCGATGTTGGCGATTTCAGCCTGACGATCGCCGGACAGCAAGGAATTGCAACCAATCCCAGCCAGTTGACGGCGTCGCTCTCGCTCGATCGCGCAGTGCTTGACCTGGGCAAGGACGGAGCTTTCAACGGCGCAGTCGATGTTCAGGCCACGCTGCTGACGGGGTCGAACAAGATCGAGATCGATCGGCTTCGCGTGGCCACCGGGCGGACCAACCTCGAATTCAACGGTGCCATAGGGCCTCGGCCGGCTACCGGCCTTGCCGGCGACAAGCCGGCCTACCGGTATGAACTTGTCAGCAGTACAGCAACCCTTGCGCCCGGCGATTCGCCCGAGCCCGCGCTTGATGTGATCGCGCGCGTGAACGGCACCTTCGATGCCGAGGCAAATCTGATAACCGCCGACCAGATCGCCGTCAAAAGCGGGTCCGGAGAGGTTGTTGGAACAGCTTCGCTGGAAATCCCCGGCGGCGGCAAGGCACCGGGGATTGCGCTGGCGTTGAACGTCCACGACATGCAGGTGTCCCACGTCAAGCAAATATGGCCCTGGTTTGCCGCCAAGGGGGCGCGAAACTGGGTTCTGGATCATGTTTTCGGCGGGCGGGTCGTTGATGGCCGGTTGCAGTTCAAGGTCGTGCCCGATCGTCTCGGAAACGGCATCCCGCTCACCGCCGACGAGGTCTCGGGCAGGTTTCAGCTGGATGACACGCGATTCGACACAACGGGTTTGATACCGCCGGTTCGCGACGCCATGGGCGTGGTGGATTTCCGGGGCAACGATGTCGATATCTCGCTATCGTCGGGAACGGTTTTTCTTCCGAGCGGTCGTAGCGTGGCCGCCAGCGACGGCAAACTCAGGATTGAGAAAGCCAATCGACCGCCGCTGATTGGGGCGCTCGACATCAATGTTGCTGGCGAGGCTGCCGCAATCACCGAGCTCGCTTCCTACGATCCGATCAACGCCATGCGCTTTGTGGGCATGAAGCCGGATGAGTTCAGCGGCAAGGTGAGCGGCAACGTAAAGGCGGACATCCCGCTTTCGAAGGGTATCGATGCGAGCAAGCTCTTTTGGCATGTGGCGCTCGCCTATGAGAATCTGTCGCTTGCCAGGCCGCTCGATGGCCAGCGCATCAGCAATGCGGACGGTACGATCGTCGTCGAGCCCGACAATGCCGTGATCGCCGCCAAGGCAAAACTGAACGGGATTCCCGCCGATATTTCTATTGTCGAACCGTTGCGGGGCGGCGGACCGGAACGTCAGCGCAAGGTTCAGCTTGTGCTTGACGATGCCACGCGCGAAAGCGTCATGCCCGAGCTTTCAACCATGGTTTCGGGCACGATCAAGGTCAATCTCGATGCAACGACGGCGGGCAAGCAGAGCGTCACAGCCGACCTGACGAACACAAAACTCGACATACCTTGGGTGGGCTGGTCGAAAGGTCCGGGGATCGCTGCCGACCTCAGTTTCACGCTGCAGAAATCCGAAGGCAATTCGACGCTGTCGGACTTCAAGCTCGAAGGAAAATCGTTTGCGCTCGGCGGCTCGATAGCGCTTGCAGGCGGAAGTTTCTCCTCTGCCCGCCTTACGACGGTGAAACTCAATCGCGACGACAATGTCGCGGTTTCGATCAAGCGTTCGGGCAAAAGCTATTCGGTAGACGTCAGTGGCAGCCAGATGGATGCGCGGTCACTGATCAAGCAGTTCACTTCGGATGTCGGCTCGAGTCCCGGGAAAGCGAACGGCGGGGCAGGGGTTTCCGTAAATCTCGACGTCAAGGCGATTACCGGGTTTGGCGGCGAGCAACTCTCCAACGTCGCTGTCAGTTACAGCGGCGCCGGGTCGAGGGTGAACGGACTGAAGGTGTCGGCGGTGACTGGTTCGGGAAGCGCGGTCACGGTGCGCAGTTCGTCGGATGGCGGCCAGCGCAGCCTGCAGATGCAGTCGGCGGACGCCGGGGCGATCCTGCGTTTCATGAACATCTACGACAATATGCAAGGTGGGGCCATCAAGCTGGCGCTGTCGGCTGCCGGCGACGGCCCCATGCGTGGGCAGGTCGACACCAGCAACTTCTGGATTGTAAACGAGCCGAGGCTGGCGTCGATCGTGTCGACCACGCCACCCGGCGACGAGCGCAGCCTGAACCAGGCGGTGAAAAGCAATATCGATACGTCGCGGGTGCAGTTCGAGCGCGGCTTTGCCCAGATCGAAAAAGGCCAGGGCTATCTGAAGATCGGCAATGGCGTGCTTCGTGGGCCGCTGATCGGCACGACTTTCCAGGGGACGCTCTATGACGAGCGCGGAAACATGGCGATGACCGGCACTTTCATGCCCGCCTATGGCCTGAACCGGATATTTGGCGAGATCCCGCTGTTCGGTGCAATCCTGGGCAATGGGCGCGACCGCGGGCTGATCGGCGTGACCTACCGGCTTTCTGGCAACGCCAAGTCACCCAACATGCAGATCAATCCGCTGTCGGTCATTGCGCCGGGAATATTCCGGTCGATCTTCGAGTTTCAGTGAGCAGCCGTTTGGCGGTCGGTCAAACCGGCCGCACCAGGATGTGCTTTTTCTTGCCGAGCGAAAGCTTCACGACGCCTTCGGAGGTGAGATCGGCGCCCGAGATGATTTTCCGCTCGTCGGAAACGGCAGCATCATTCACGCGCACCGCACCGCCCTGAACGTGGCGGCGGGCTTCGCCGTTGGAGCCGGCAAGACCGGCTGTCACGAACAACGCAAGAATGCCGATGCCGGCTTCAAGATCAGCCTTGCCAATCTCGACCGTCGGCAGCGTGTCGGCGAAAGCGCCTTCCTCAAAAGTCTTGCGCGCGGTTTCTTCGGCTTGCTGTGCGGCGTCGCGGCCATGCAGCATGGAGGTCACTTCGGTGGCGAGTACCTTCTTGGCGTCGTTGATTTCCGAACCGCCAAGCTTTTCGAGACGCGCGATCTCATCCAGCGGAAGCGTCGTGTAGAGCTTCAGGAAGCGCCCGACATCGGCATCCTCGGTGTTGCGCCAGTATTGCCAGAACTCGTAGGGGCTCAGCATGTCGGCATTCAGCCAGACCGCGCCATTCATCGACTTGCCCATCTTGGCACCGGACGAGGTTGTCAGCAGCGGCGAGGTGAGCGCGTAGAGCTGCGGCGTGCGCAGCCGGTGGCCGAGATCGATGCCGTTGACGATGTTGCCCCACTGGTCCGAGCCGCCCATCTGCAGCTTGACGCCGTAGCGATTGCTGAGCTCGACGAAATCGTAGGCCTGCAGGATCATGTAGTTGAATTCGAGGAAGGACAACGATTGCTCGCGGTCGAGCCGCTGCTTTACCGAATCGAAGGCGAGCATGCGGTTGACCGAGAAATGCTGGCCGACGTCGCGCAGGAATTCGAGGTAGTTGAGCGGCAGCAGCCACTCGGCATTGTTCACCATCACCGCGTCGCGCGGGCCGTCGCCAAAGGTCAGGTAGCTCGAAAAGACCTTCTTGATGCCATCGATGTTGGATTGGATCGTCTCGGGCGTCATCAGCTTGCGCGCCTCGTCCTTGAAAGACGGATCGCCGACCATACCCGTGCCGCCGCCCATAAGTGCCACCGGCCGATGTCCGGTCTGCTGCATCCAGTACAGCATCATGATCTGGATCAGGCCGCCGGCGTGGAGGCTCGATGCCGTCGGGTCGAAGCCGATATAGGCCGAAACCGTTTCCGTGGCGAAAAGCTTGTCGAGGCCGGCATCATCTGATGTCTGGTGGATGAAGCCGCGCTCGGAAAGGATGCGCAGGAAATCGGATTTGAAGGCGGACATTTTTTCTTTCCCGAGAATTCCACGGCGCATACGAGGCTGCCGTGGCAAGTGTGGTCGGGCGCGTTTAGCATCTGGCGGCAGGGAATCACAAGAACGGCGACCAAAATGACGACAACATGCGCGATCGGCCTGATGAGCGGTACGTCGATGGACGGCATCGACATCGCCATGCTGCGGACCGACGGCGTCGCCGAAATCGAGACAGGGCCGTCGCTGTTCGTGCCTTACGAGGCCGCTTTCAGGCGGCGCATCGAGAATTCGCTGGAAACGGCGAAGGCCATCGTGAAGCGCGAGGATCGGCCCGGCGATCTGGCGGACCTCGAACGTGAAATCACACTGCGGCACGCGCGCGCTGTCGAAGCCTTTCTGGCCTCGCCGGCCGGCGCATGGGGCAGGCCGGACGTGATCGGCTTCCATGGCCAGACGGTGCTGCACCGTCCACAAGCCGGTGTCACCGTGCAACTGGGCGACGGTGCGCTTCTGGCGCGCGAGCTTGGCGTGCCGGTGGTCTACGACATGCGCGCCAACGACATGGTGCATGGCGGGCAGGGCGCGCCGCTGGTGCCCGCCTATCATGCCGCTCTGGCGCGGACCCTGCCGGAGCCTTTTTCCGGGCGATATCCGGTCGTCTTCGTTAATGTCGGCGGCATTTCCAACATCACCTATGTGCCTGAGAAGGGTGATCCGGTCGCTTTCGATACCGGGCCCGGCAACACGCTGATCGACCAATGGGTTTCGCGCGAGGGCGGCGTGCCGTTCGATGCGGGCGGTGCGATTGCCAGCGAGGGTGGGATCATTGTTTCGGTAGTCGAGCGTTATCTGGAAGTGCCGTTCTTCGAGAAGGCGGGACCGAAATCGCTCGACCGCAACGATTTCACGCTGGAACTCGCGAAAGACCTGGAATTGTCGGACGGCGCGCGCACGCTGGCAGCCGTTTCAGCCGAAGCTATACTGAAATCGGGCGAGCATATGCCCGAGAAGCCGAAACTCTGGATCGTCTGCGGCGGCGGTCGCAAGAACCCGCATATCGTCGGCGACTTGCGCGCCGGCGCTGAAAAGGCGGGTGCCGAGGTGATCGTCGCAGAGGACGCCGGGCTTGATGGCGATGCGACAGAGGCGGAAGCCTGGGCTTTCCTGGCGGTGCGGTCGCTGAGCGGACTGCCGCTGACCTTCCCGACGACCACGGGCTGCCGGGAAGCGGTTAGCGGCGGCGTACTGGCTCAACCGTCCGAAGTGCGAGCCTGATCTATTCGCCGCTCAGCCCGCCATACTGGCGCACCAGATGCGCCATCTCGGCGGTGCCGGTCGTTTCTGTTTCCAGCCCCTCCGCCACGCCGGCGCGATCCGCGACCGGGCGGTTCTGGCTGACCTTCCATTTGCCTTCGATGCTGGTGATGTCGATCTCGAGGCCGATGATGCCTTTGATCTGCGCCTGGATGAAAGCTTTAGGCGCGTCGGTCACCTTCCACGGTTCGGCGCGGGCGGCTTCGTGGCTGGCGGTTAGTTCCGCAATCTGACCGGCGAGCCAGTCCTTGTCGTCGATCACGCGCACCCGGCCACGAACCTGAACGATGGCATAGTTCCAGGTCGGCACGACCTTTCCCGTTTCGCGCTTCGTCTCGTACCAGGACGGCGTGACATAGGTGTCCGCCCCCTGGAACACGACAAGCACCGGCATGTCGGGATTATCGGCCAGCATGCGCCATTGCGGGTTTGCCCTGGCAAGGTGCGCGCGCAGCCTGCCATGCGGCGGCACGCCGCCATCGAGCAGGAAAGGCAACGGATTGGCGACCGGGCCGTCCTGCCCGTTCGAGACGAGCAGGCCGAGCGGATGCGCGCGAATCAGGGAATGCAGGACGTCCAGCCGCGTTTCGATGAAATGAGGAGGCTGGTACATCGGCGTTTGTCCTGCGTGTTTATCTCAGCCGCTTGGGCCGTGGATCGGAAAGTTCGCCGGCGAGGCGCCGGTCGAGATAGTCGGAGCATTCCTCGAGCAGCAATTCGGCGTCATTGGCGAAGAAATGGTTCGCGCCGGGCAGCGTCTTCTGCGTGATCGTGATGCCCTTCTGGGTATGCAACTTATCGACCAGTCCTTGAACGTCCTTCGGCGGTGCGACCTTGTCGGCATCACCATGGATGATAAGGCCGGACGACGGGCAAGGGGCCAGGAAGGAGAAATCATAGGTGTTGGGCTGCGGCGCGATCGAGATAAAGCCTTCGATCTCCGGACGGCGCATCAGAAGCTGCATACCAATCCAGGCGCCGAAGGAGTAGCCGGCAACCCAGCAGGTCTTCGAATCCGGATGCAATGCCTGGATCCAGTCGAGCGCTGCGGCGGCATCCGACAATTCGCCGGTGCCGTGGTCGAATTCGCCCTGGCTGCGGCCGATGCCGCGGAAATTGAAGCGAAGCGTGGTGAAATTCCGCTTCTGGAACATATAGAAGAGGTCGTAGACGATCTTGTTGTTCATCGTGCCGCCGAACTGTGGGTGCGGATGCAGGATGATGGCGATCGGCGCATTCTTTTCCTTCGACGGCTGATAGCGTCCTTCCAGACGACCGGCCGGACCGGCGAAAATGACCTCAGGCATGAATAACTCCACTTAACTCGTGCAAAAACTTGACCGCCGCTTGGAACAATTCTGCCGCTGGCCTTGACGCAGCGCGGGCGTCTTCTTAGAAGCTAGTTTAGAACTGTTCAAAACTGGGTGGGCTGGCCACCTGTTTGACAATGCGGGTAAATAGGACGTCTGGCCTTGGAATTTCAAGGAAATAACGTTCAACCCGGCGGAATGCCGAATTAAAGGACCGATCGAGCGCAAATGGCTGCCTCACGCGCCTATCTCGACCACAATGCGAGCGCCCCGCTGTTGCCGGGCGCGCGCGAAGCCATGGTCGCAGCTCTCGGCATCATAGCCAATCCATCCTCCGTTCACAGTGAGGGACGGGCGGCCCGGCGCATCATCGAGGATGCAAGGCGCGACGTGGCTGCGCTGATCAACACCAAGCCCGAGCATGTCGTCTTCACCTCGGGTGCGACTGAGGCCGCGACGACGCTTCTGACGCCGGACTGGCAGATGGGGCGCGGCGCGGTCCGCATGTCGAAGGTCTATGTGTCGGCTGCCGATCATCCCTGCCTGTTGAACGGCGGCCGCTTCGGCATTGAGCGCACGATCCATATCGGCGTCGATGGTGACGGAATTACCGATCTGGACGCTTTGAGGCAGGCGCTCGCTGCTCACGACAAGGCCGAAGGTTTGCCGCTCGTAGCTATCCACGCCGCCAACAACGAAACCGGCGTGATCCAGCCGCTCGGCAAGATCGCCGAGGTCGTCAAGGCGGCTGGTGGTGTATTCGTGGTCGATGCGGTTCAGGCCGCTGGCCGCATTCCGCTCGATCTGGCAACGGGTTATGCCGACTATTTGATATTGTCGTCGCACAAGATCGGCGGGCCGAAAGGCGTCGGCGCATTCGTTGCCGCATCCGACCTGATGATGCCGAAGGCGCTCGTCACCGGTGGTGGGCAGGAGCGCGGATTTCGTGCGGGCACGGAAAATCTCGCCGCGATTGCCGGCTTTGGTGCGGCTGCACGCGAAGCAAAGATTGCGCTCGCCGGGATCGATCAGGTTCGGGCGCTACGTGACAGCCTCGAAGCTTCGATCCTGTCGCTTGCGCCCGATGCAGAAATATTCGGACGCCGGAGCGAACGGCTTGCCAATACGATTTTCTTCGCTATTCCAGGCGTCAAATCGGAAACGTCGCAAATCGCCTTCGATCTGGCGGGTGTGGCGCTGTCGGCCGGCTCGGCCTGTTCGTCGGGCAAAGTCGGCCCCAGCCATGTGCTGAAGGCCATGGGACACGACAATCCGGAAGGCGCGCTTCGCGTCTCGATCGGCCCGGCGACCACGCAGGCCGAGATCGAGCAGTTCACGGCGGTGCTAGCTGGAATCCTGGCGCGTCGCGCCGAAAAAACGAAAGCCGCCTGAGGGGTGGATGGAATTTGGCCTTCTGGGCCAACGAGTCGGTGCGTTTTGGAGCGTTTGTAACGCTTCCAACGGGTGAATTTCCCGGCAAGACGCACTATATGGAACTTACGCCGCGCCAGCGGTGCCATAGTTTGAAAACTGTCGGGCCTTGACCCCGGCGTGGATGGAGAACGCTTATGCCTGCTGTGCAGGATACGATCGATCGGGTTCGTAAGATCGACGTTGACCAATACAAGTACGGTTTTGAGACAGAGATCGAGATGGACAAGGCGCCGAAAGGCCTGTCCGAAGACACGATCCGTTTCATCTCGAAGAAGAAGGACGAGCCGCAATGGATGCTGGAATGGCGTCTTGAGGCTTTCCGCCGCTGGTTGACGCTCGAGGAGCCGACCTGGGCGCGCGTCAACTATCCGAAGATCGATTTTCAGGACATTTATTACTACGCCGCGCCGAAAAGCACGCCGGGGCCGACCTCGCTTGAGGAAGTCGATCCGGAATTGCTGAAGGTCTACGAAAAGCTCGGAATCCCGCTGAAAGAGCAGGAGATTCTCGCCGGCGTCCAGAAGCCGAAGGCGGAAGCCGACGAGTTCGACGAAGCTGGCGACAATGTCTACAAGTCCGGCCGCGTTGCGGTCGACGCGGTGTTCGATTCCGTTTCGGTCGTCACGACCTTCAAGAAGGAGCTGGCGCAGGCCGGCGTTATCTTCTGCTCGATCTCGGAAGCGATCCGCGAGCACCCGGAATTGGTGAAGAAATATCTCGGCACCGTGGTGCCGACGACCGACAATTATTACGCGACGCTGAATTCGGCCGTCTTCACCGACGGTTCGTTCGTGTTCGTGCCCAAGGGCGTTCGCTGCCCGATGGAGCTGTCGACCTATTTCCGTATCAACGAGAAGAACACCGGCCAGTTCGAGCGCACGCTGATCATCTGCGAGGACGGCGCTTACGTTTCCTACCTCGAAGGCTGCACCGCACCTCAGCGCGACGAAAACCAGCTTCACGCAGCCGTGGTCGAGCTTGTCGCGCTCGACGATGCCGAGATCAAATACTCGACCGTGCAAAACTGGTATCCGGGCGACGCGCAGGGCAAGGGCGGCATCTACAACTTCGTCACCAAGCGTGGCGATTGCCGCGGCAAGAACTCCAAGATTTCCTGGACGCAGGTCGAGACCGGTTCGGCGATCACCTGGAAATATCCGAGCTGCATTCTGCGTGGCGACAATTCGCGCGGCGAGTTCTATTCGATCGCCGTGTCGAACGGTTACCAGCAGGTTGATAGCGGCACCAAGATGCTGCACCTCGGCAAGAACACGTCGAGCCGCATCATCTCTAAGGGCATCGCCGCCGGCTTCTCGCAGAACACCTATCGTGGTCAGGTCTCGGCCCATCGCAAGGCGGAGAATGCGCGCAACTTCACCCAGTGCGACTCACTGCTGATCGGCGAGGACTGCGGTGCGCATACCGTGCCCTACATCGAGGCAAAGAATTCGTCGGCGCAGTTCGAGCATGAGGCGACGACCTCGAAAATTTCCGAGGACCAGCTGTTCTACGTCATGCAGCGCGGCATTCCGCAGGAAGAAGCCATTGCGCTGATCGTCAACGGCTTCGTCAAGGAAGTCATCCAGGAACTGCCGATGGAGTTCGCGGTCGAAGCGCAGAAGCTCATCGGCATTTCGCTTGAGGGTTCGGTCGGCTGACCGGTATTGGAATTCAGGAAGAAAAATATGCTTGAGATCAAGAACCTGCATGCCCGGATCGCCGAGAGCGGCGTTGAAATCATCCGCGGGCTGAACCTTACCGTGAAGGCCGGCGAAGTTGCCGCTATCATGGGCCCGAACGGTTCGGGCAAGTCGACCTTGTCCTACATCCTCGCCGGCCGGCCTGACTATGAGGTCACCGAAGGCGAGATTTTGTACAATGGCGAGTCGATCCTTGAGATGGATCCCGCCGAGCGTGCTGCCGCGGGCATTTTCCTCGCTTTCCAGTATCCGATGGAGATACCGGGCGTGGCGACCATGGAATTCCTGAAAGTCGCGATGAATGCCCAGCGCAAGGCGCGCGGCGAAGAGCCGCTGAAGATTCCTGAGCTGATCAAGCGCGTCAAGGAAGAGGCAGGCCTGCTCAGCATGGACATGGCGATGCTGAAGCGTCCGCTGAATGTCGGCTTCTCCGGCGGCGAGAAGAAGCGAGCGGAAATCCTGCAGATGAAGCTGCTTCAGCCAAATCTCTGCGTGCTCGACGAGACCGATTCCGGCCTCGACATCGACGCGCTGAAGATCGTCTCGGACGGTGTCAACGCGTTGCGTTCGCCGGACCGCGCCATCGTGGTCATCACCCACTACCAGCGCCTGCTCGAACACATCGTGCCGGACTCGGTGCATGTGCTTTACAAGGGCCAGGTCATCAAGTCGGGCGACAAGTCGCTGGCTTTCGAGCTGGAAGAGAACGGCTATGCCGGGATCATCGAAGAGGCGGCATAGGTGAGTGTCATGAATATGCATGCAACACCGCAACGAACGGCAGCCGAAACGGCGCTGATCGACGCGTTCGGCGAGCGCCTGTCGCTGCTGCCGGGCGACGGCGAGGTCATGGTCAAGCGCGACGATGCCATCGAGGCGCTGAAGGCGGGCCTGCCGACCAAGCGCATCGAATCCTGGCACTATACCGACCTGCGCCGCCTGCTGACCTCGGTTCCGGCCTATGACGGTGCAGTTCAGGCCAAGGCCATTGCGCCGCTGCTTGAAGGTTCGACGGTGCTTTCGGCGCTCAACGGTGCGGCCGCAGGCAAGCTTCCTTCCATCGAAGGCGTGACTGTCCAGTCTCTGGCCGAGAAGCTCACGGACGGCAGCTTTGCCCCGGCGCTCGACCCTTACGGTTTTGACGACGCGATCGGCGCGCTGAACACCGCCTTTGTCGCCGACGGCTATTTCGTCGATATCGCTGACGGCACCGAACTCGAAACACCGCTCGAATTACAGAATGTGCAGGCCGGCGGACAGACGCATATGCGCTTCCCCGTCCGTATCGGCACCGGCGCCAAGGCGACGATCGTCGAGCGACAGACCGGCGAGGGCGCCGCACTCGTCAGCTCGATCAGCCAGCTTCTGCTCGGTGACGATGCCGAGGTGCTTTGGCTGATCGTGCAGGAGCAGCCGGACACGGCAACGCATCTGGCGCAGTTCAAGGCCAAACTCGGCAAGAATTCGAAGCTGACGCTTTTTGTGATGAATGCCGGCGGCAAGCTGGTTCGTCAGGAGATTATCGTCGACGCGGCCGGCGAAGGCTCTGTATTCACGTTGCGCGGCATCAATCTGCTCGCCGGCGACACGCATACCGACGTCACGATGGTGCTCGACCATTCGGTACCGCACACCAGTTCGACGGAAGTCATCCGCAACGTCGTCACCGGCAAGGCGCGCGGCGTGTTCCAGGGCCGCATCAATGTCGCTCAGTATGCGCAGAAGACCGACGCGAAGATGGCCTGCAACACGCTGCTTCTGTCGGATGACGGCGAGTTTTCGGCCAAGCCGGAGCTCGAAATCTTTGCCGACGACGTGCAGTGCGGCCATGGTGCTACCGTCACCGAGATCGACCGCAACCACCTGTTTTACCTGATGGCGCGCGGCATCGACGAAAAGACGGCGCGCGGTTTGCTGGTCAAGGCGTTCGTCGCCGAGGTCATCGAGGAACTGGAAGTCGAGCCGGTTGTCGAGGCGCTGGAAGCGCTGCTCGACGGATGGTTCCAGACGCATGGGTGAGGCATGATGGTTGGCGGTGCCGATAGCCCTCGCGTCGTCATCCTCGGGCTTGTCCCGAGGATCTGCTGCGTTGAAAGGGAAGCGTTTGCCAGCGTGAACCTCGTAGATCCTCGGGACAAGCCCGAGGATGACGGCAGGGAGGTTTGACATGGACCAAGTATTAGCCCCCTACGACGTCGAGGCGATCCGGCGCGATTTTCCGATCCTGTCGCGCGAAGTCTATGGCAAGCCGCTGGTCTATCTCGACAATGGCGCTTCGGCGCAGAAGCCGCAGGTCATGCTAGATGCGGTCCAGCACGCCTATGCCAATGAATACGCCAATGTGCATCGCGGCCTGCATTTCCTGTCGAACGCCGCGACCGATGCCTATGAAAAGGCTCGCGAAACGGTTCGCCGCTTCCTCAATGCCGGCAGTGCGGAAGAGATCGTTTTCACCTCGAACACGACTTCCGCGATCAACACGGTCGCCTATGGTTTCGGCATGCCGAATATCGGCAAGGATGACGAGATCGTCATTTCGATCATGGAGCATCATTCCAACATCGTGCCGTGGCATTTCATCCGCGAGCGGCAGGGCGCAAAGCTTGTCTGGGTGCCGGTCGACGATGAAGGCGTGTTCCATATCGAGGAATTCGAAAAGCGCCTGACGGACCGCACCAAGCTGGTAGCGATCACGCAGATGTCGAACGCGCTCGGCACCGTCACGCCGATCAAGGAAATCGTGCGGATTGCGCATGCGCGCGGCATTCCGGTGCTGGTCGACGGCAGCCAGAGTGCTGTGCACATGCCTATCGACGTGCAGGATCTGGACTGCGATTTCTTCGTCTTCACCGGGCACAAGGTCTATGGGCCGAGCGGCATCGGCGTGCTTTATGGCAAGCGCGATATGCTGGAGCGCATGCGGCCTTTCCAGGGCGGCGGCGAGATGATCACCGAGGTGACGGAAGACAACGTCACCTATAACGACCCGCCGCACCGTTTCGAGGCCGGCACGCCGCCGATCGTCCAGGCGATCGGGCTCGGCGCTTCGCTCGAATATATGGAAAAGGTCGGCCGCGAGGCGATTGCCGCGCATGAAGCCGATCTGAAGAATTATGCGCATGAGCGCCTGCGCTCGATCAACTCGCTGCGCATCTTCGGCGACGCGCCGGGCAAGGGCGCGATCGTGTCGTTTGAACTGCAGGGCATTCACGCGCATGATGTGTCGATGGTCATCGACCGGGCGGGCGTGGCGGTGCGCGCCGGCACGCATTGCGCACAGCCGCTGTTGAAACGCTTCGGTGTAACCTCCACATGCAGGGCATCCTTCGGCATGTATAATACGCGCGCTGAAGTGGATGCTTTGGCAGAAGCGCTTGAAAAAGCGCGGAAATTCTTCGGGTGATGATGATGGAAGACGCAAGCGTTGCAACCGAATCCAAGCCCGAGGAAGAGCAGGGCGGCAGCGTGGTTTCAGCTTCGGCCATTCCCGCCGAAGAACTGGCGCGGCTGACCGACGACATCGTCTCGGCGCTGAAGACGGTTTACGACCCTGAAATTCCGGCCGACATCTATGAACTCGGCCTCATCTACAAGATCGACATCGAAGACGACCGCTCGGTCAAGATCGACATGACGCTGACCGCGCCCGGCTGCCCGGTTGCCGGCGAAATGCCGGGCTGGGTGCAGAATGCAGTCGGCGCGGTGGAAGGCGTTTCCGACGTCGAGGTCAACATGACCTTCGATCCGCCGTGGACGCCAGACCGCATGTCGGAAGAGGCGCAGGTCGCCGTCGGGTGGTATTGAGCGCGCTGATAACAAAAATTGCGCATTTTCTGTTATTTTTGTATGATGCTTTGAAAAGGAGAGCATCATGAATGTGTCGCTCGGAGAACGCTGGGAAAGTTTTGTAGCCTCGGCCGTTGAAGAGGGAAGATATGGTTCCGCCAGCGAAGTGGTTCGAGAGGGTCTGCGCCTCGTAGAAGAGCGTGAGGCGAAGCTTCTGGCACTCCGGCAAACAATCGAGACCGCAATCGACCGTGGTGGCAATCACAGCGAGGAAGACGTCGAACGGGCGCTGAAGGCGAAACTCGACAGCTGGGCGGCAGAACTGCCCTGATGCGGGAACTTCGCTTTTCCAGTGAAGCGCTCGACAATCTTCTGGATATCGCAATTTACATTGCGACCACGACCGGCAGCCGTTTCCTGGCCGAGGCATTTGTCGGTGAGCTAAGGCAAAAGTGCGCCAGGCTGGCGTCGCTTCCCGGTACGCTCGGGCGAGAGCGAACGGAGTTGAAGCCGGGTCTGCGCAGTTTCGCTTTCAAGGGCTACGTCATCTTTTTTCGGTATATGGATGACGTCTTCGAAGTGGTGACGGTGCTTGAAGGCCATCGTGATTTCATCGCGTACTACCGGGACGACGATATCTGATTGCGACTTGCCAACCGGACTTCGATCGACCATCTATAGGGTATCCGGCAGGCCTTGAACCTGCATGGGCATGGAGAATGAAATGGGACGCTTTGCCGTCATAAGCATGACCGAAAAGGCCGCTTCTCGCGTCAACGAGATCGTGGCGACCCGTGAAGGTGCGCAGGGCATTCGCCTTGGCATCAAGAAGGGCGGCTGTGCGGGCATGGAGTATACGGTCGATCTCGTGACCGAGCCCAACCCCAAGGACGATCACATCGAGCGTGACGGCGCCCATGTCTATGTCGCGCCGGAAGCAGCGCTTTTCCTGTTCGGCACGGTGATGGATTTCGAGGTGACGCAGCTTCGCACCGGGTTCACCTTTACCAATCCGAACCAGAGTTCGGCCTGCGGCTGCGGTGAATCTGTCGAACTGAAGCCCGCCGACCTCAAGCAGCTTGCCGAGGCGAGAGCGTCAGCCGGCGCTGCCTGAACGGCCTAGTCGACCCACATACCGGTCCTTTTGTGCCATTCGGCGATCGATTCTTCGGGATAGACGTCGAATGTCTTGTCGCCCTTGGCGATATCCGGCTCAATCCAGTTCGCCTTGTATTTCAGCATCAGGTGCGTGCGCTGCGGCGGGATGGGCAGGTCGGTGTCGATCGCTGAGGCGAAGGGGTGGACAAGCTCCGGCCATGTCGGGTCGTAGAGCCACAGGGCTGCCCCGCATCTCTTGCAGAAATTGCGCTCTCCGCTGGAAACCTCGCAGACCGGATGCTCGTCGTCCTCGATCTTGGCACGATAGACGCCAATGTGGCGCTTGCCTGTGACCTTCATCGTCTCATTGTCGGCGCCCAGATTGATGGCATAACCGCCGCTGCCCTGCTGTTTGCGGCAGATCGAGCAGTAGCAGAGCTGGTAGGGGGCAGGGGTATGGCTCTCGACTTCGAAATGAACGGCACCGCAGTGGCATGAGCCTTTGAGCAGGACGGGCATTCTGGCAACTCCTGGCAATCGATCGCTTCGATATATCACGTACGGGCGTTAAACCTGTCAGCAGAGCTTTGGTTGCCAGCATGACAAGTTCAGGGCCGCGTGACATCATCACGCCATGGACGACGAACGCATCCGCGAAATTTTCGACGGGCTTGGGCCGGTTTCAATCCGTCGCCTGTTTGGCGGCAAGGGCGTCTATTTCGATGGCGTCATCATCGCGGTCGAGATCCGTGGCGAATTCCGGCTGAAGGCAGATGCACAAAGCGCGCCCGATTTCGAAGCTGCCGGCTGCACCCAATGGACCTACACCGGGTCGAGGCATGGCAAGACAGTCGCCATGCCTTACTGGAGCATCCCTGAAGACGCGCTCGATGATCCCGAAGAGATGACGGTCTGGGCGCGCAGGGCCTATGAGGCGGGCTTGCGCGCCGGCAAGTGAGTGCCCGGTTCTTGAGCCGGGCTTGTTGCCGAGAGCGCCTCGCGCATCGGCAATCCGCGCATCAGAGCGACTATTGTGGCGCCTGCCAATGCCGCGAGTGAATATGCGGGATCGAGCGCTCGAATCGAAAAGAGGGATTTCCGGTCGAAACCGACGGTTGTTCCGTCGTCTTCCATGATGATGCCGCATGCGAGGCCGCGCTCGCGCAGCTCCTCTGCAATCGATGCAATCTCGCTCTTTCCTCTATCGCCCGAAAGCACAATGGCGCCTTCGCGTTTCATGAAAAGGCATGCGAGTTCAGGCAGAAGATTCGCGAAACGCAGGATCCTGGTCGAAGACTCTGCAATCGCAAACAACGGCTTGCCGGCGGCGAGCGTTGCGAGCTTTTCGAGGGCAGCGGCGGGCATGGCGGCATCGCAAAGAATTGCGTCGGATTGCGCCACCGCCTCGCGCATCTTCGAACGCCGCATCTGCTTCGGAAAGACAAGGTCGTAGAGCGCCGTGTCGTCGAGCCCGGCAATGAGGCGGTGGTCGCTGTCCAGCAAGACCGTCCGGCTCGGCGTCTTGCGATCCAGGAAAATCACGGAAAGGTCCGAAATACCTTCTGCGGCAATGGCGCAGGATACGGTTTCGCCCGCGACGTCTCCGCCTCTCACCGAGATCAGCGAAGCGGAGTCGCCGTGTCGTATGACTATCCGCGCGGCATTGAACGCATCGCCGCCGACATCCTCGCGCATCACGCCCGGATTGAATTCGCCGGGCGTGAATGAGCCTGTGATCTGGCCGTGCCGGACTATATGCGCGCCGCCTATGGCCAGAATTCTGGAAGACTTCATCGCGCATCCTGTTAAAATGAAAACCCGGTGGCGGATCTTGCGGATCTTATCGCGCGGGCATGGGTGTTGGACAATCCGAAGCAGCGATTCGCGGAGGCTGCGCCTCCGGCAGCCAAATGCCTGCGCAATCGCAGCTATCAGTGTGTGTCTATGGTACAAAAATAGAACATGTGTGGAAATCGATTATTTATCAACCACTTGAGACCTCTTGCCAAATTAGAACAAAAGAGGTACATGTTGATGACAAAACCGGGTTGCCCGGCCTTTCATTGACGTCCAAGGGGTAATGTATCATGGCTCAGAATTCGTTGCGGCTTGTAGAGGACAAAACGGTGGACAAATCAAAGGCTCTGGATGCCGCGCTGTCGCAGATCGAGCGCGCTTTCGGAAAAGGTTCGATCATGCGCCTCGGCGCAAATGAGAAGATTGTCGAGATAGAGACGGTTTCGACCGGCTCTCTCGGCCTGGATATCGCGCTCGGTGTCGGCGGCCTGCCGCGCGGCCGCATCATCGAAATCTACGGTCCGGAAAGCTCGGGCAAGACGACGATGGCGCTGCATACGGTTGCCGAGGCGCAGAAGAAGGGTGGCATTTGCGCATTCGTCGATGCCGAGCATGCCCTTGATCCGGTTTATGCCCGCAAGCTTGGGGTCGATCTCGAGAACCTCCTGATCTCGCAGCCGGATACCGGTGAGCAGGCTCTGGAGATTTGCGATACGCTGGTGCGCTCAGGCGCTGTTGATGTTCTGGTCGTCGACTCTGTTGCGGCACTCACGCCGCGGGCCGAAATCGAAGGCGAGATGGGTGATTCCCTGCCGGGTCTGCAGGCGCGCCTGATGAGCCAGGCGCTACGCAAGCTGACAGCTTCCATCTCCCGTTCGAACACGATGGTCATCTTCATCAACCAGATCCGCATGAAGATCGGCGTGATGTTCGGTTCGCCCGAGACGACGACCGGCGGTAACGCGCTAAAATTCTATGCTTCGGTTCGCCTCGACATCCGTCGCATTGGTGCGGTCAAGGATCGCGATGAGGTCGTTGGCAACCAGACCCGCGTCAAGGTGGTGAAGAACAAGCTGGCGCCGCCCTTCAAGGTGGTCGAATTCGACATCATGTATGGCGAAGGTGTTTCTAAGACCGGCGAACTTGTCGATCTCGGCGTGAAGGCCGGCGTGGTCGAGAAGTCGGGCGCATGGTTCTCCTATAATTCACAGCGTCTCGGCCAGGGCCGTGAAAACGCAAAGCTGTTCCTGCGCGATAATCCTGACACGGCTCGCGAGATCGAACTGCTCTTGCGGCAGAACGCAGGATTGATCGCCGAGAAATTCCTTGAAGGTGGACCGGAAGCCGATTTCGAGGATGATGCTG
This sequence comes from Mesorhizobium sp. CCNWLY176, assembly GCF_037153935.1. NCBI lineage: Bacteria > Pseudomonadati > Pseudomonadota > Alphaproteobacteria > Hyphomicrobiales > Phyllobacteriaceae > Mesorhizobium > Mesorhizobium sp. CCNWLY176. Next base: position 100,878 of record NZ_JBBBDZ010000007.1, on the reverse strand, counting down.
GCGAAGCCAACGAAGCATAGGCTGGTCGCGCTTCAGCTGTTTTGACAAACCGCCGACCTTTGTGCCGGCGGTTTTGTTTTGAACCGGCGCGGCCTTTCGCGGATATGGATTTGCGGTACTTTGGCGTTCTGGACAGGTGTGGGTGCGAAGGCTAAAAGGCCATGTCCATTTTCCGCCTTCAGCACGGCGGAGCTCTCACAAAGGCAAAGACATGAGTGGCGTAAACGAAATCCGGTCGACTTTTCTCGACTATTTCCGGAAGAACGAGCACGAGGTCGTTCCGTCGAGCCCGCTCGTGCCGCGCAACGACCCGACGCTCATGTTCGTCAATGCCGGCATGGTCCAGTTCAAGAATGTGTTCACCGGTCTGGAGACGCGTTCCTATTCGCGTGCCACGACCGCCCAGAAGAGCGTGCGCGCCGGCGGCAAGCATAACGACCTCGACAATGTCGGCTATACCGCGCGCCATCTCACCTTCTTCGAGATGCTCGGCAATTTTTCCTTCGGTGATTATTTCAAGGAGCGCGCGATCGAGCTCGCCTGGAACCTGATCACGAAGGAGTTCGGACTTTCCAAGGACAAGCTGCTCGTCACTGTCTACCACACCGACGATGAGGCGGTGGGCTATTGGAAGAAGATCGCCGGCTTTTCCGACGATCGCATCATCCGCATCGCGACCTCGGACAATTTCTGGGCGATGGGCGATACCGGGCCGTGCGGGCCATGCTCGGAGATATTCATCGACCGCGGCGAGCATATCTGGGGTGGCCCTCCCGGCAGCCCGGAAGAAGATGGCGACCGCTTCCTGGAGTTCTGGAACCTCGTCTTCATGCAGTATGAGCAGGTGACGAAGGAGGAGCGCGTTGCGCTGCCGCGTCCCTCAATCGACACTGGCATGGGGCTGGAGCGCATGGCTTCGATCCTGCAGGGCGTGGAAAGCGTCTTCGAGACGGACCTGTTCCGCCATCTGATCGACGTCACGGCTTCCGCCCTCGGCCGCGCTCCCGATGCCGACACCGTTGCGTCGTTCCGTGTGATCGCCGACCATCTGCGCTCGTCTTCCTTCCTTGTCGCTGACGGCGTGCTGCCCTCGAACGAGGGACGCGGCTATGTGCTGCGGCGCATCATGCGCCGGGCCATGCGCCACGCACAATTGCTCGGCGCGAACGAGCCGCTGATGTGGAAGCTGGTGCCGGCGCTGGTGCGCGAAATGGGCCAGGCCTATCCCGAACTCGGACGCGGCGAGGCGCTTATCACGGAGACGCTGAAGCTCGAGGAGACGCGCTTCGGCAAGACGCTCGCACGCGGCCTCGGACTGCTCGCCGACGCGACCGAAACGCTTGGCGACGGTGACATGCTGGACGGCGAGACGGCGTTCAAGCTCTATGACACCTACGGTTTCCCGCTCGATCTTACGCAGGATGCGCTGCGTCAGCGCAACATCTCGGTGAATCTGGCCGGCTTTACCGAGGCGATGGAGCGGCAGAAGGCCGAGGCGCGCGCCAACTGGGCCGGCTCCGGCGAGGCGGCGACCGAAACCGTCTGGTTCTCCGTCCGCGAAAAGGCGGGTGCGACGGAATTCCTCGGCTACGAGACCGAGCAGGCGGAAGGCATCGTTCTGTCGCTGGTGAAGGACGGCGCGGTCGTGGATGCGGCCAAGGAGGGCGAGCAGGTCGCTGTCATTGTCAACCAGACGCCGTTTTACGGCGAGTCCGGTGGCCAGATGGGCGACACCGGGATTATCTCCGGCGAAGGCTTTTCGATCGAGGTTTCGGATACGCAGAGGAAGGCAGACGGCCTGTTCGTCCACAACGGCAACGTGACGAAGGGCGCGGTGAAGACAGGCGCTGCCGTCGAACTGAAGGTCGACCATGCGCGTCGCACGAGGTTGCGGGCCAACCATTCGGCGACGCATCTCATCCACGAGGCGCTGCGCGAGGTGCTGGGCACCCATGTTGCGCAGAAGGGCTCGCTGGTCGCGCCCGAGCGGCTTCGCTTCGACATTTCGCATAACAAGCCGATTGCTTCGGAGGAGCTCGAGGAGGTCGAGCGCATGGCGAACGAGATCGTCGTGCAGAACAGCCCGGTCACCACGCGGCTGATGTCCGTGGACGATGCGATCGCGGAAGGCGCGATGGCGCTGTTCGGCGAAAAATACGGCGATGAGGTCAGGGTCGTTTCCATGGGCACCGGTGTTTCCGGCGTCAAGGCGAACCGGCCTTATTCGGTCGAACTCTGCGGTGGCACGCATGTCAGGTCGACCGGTGACATCGGCCTGGTGCGCATCGTGGCGGACAGTGCGGTGGCGGCAGGCGTCCGGCGCATCGAGGCGCTGACAGGCGAGGCGGCGCGCCGCCATCTCGACGAACAGGACCGGCGGTTGAAGGCTGCTGCTGCAACCCTCAAAGTCGCGCCGGGCGACGTGCCTGCGCGCGTGGAGGCGCTGCTCGATGAGCGCAAGAAGCTGGAGCGTGAACTGACCGAAGCGCGCAAGAAGCTCGCCCTTGGTGGTTCTTCAGCCAATGGCGCTGCCGAAGAACGCGAAACCGTGGCCGGCGTCGGCTTCCTCGGCAAGTCCGTTTCAGGCGTGACGCCGAAGGATCTCAAGCCGCTGGCCGATGCCGGAAAGAGCTCACTCGGTTCGGGCGTTGTCGTGTTCGTCGGCTCCGGTGATGACGGCAAGGCGAGCGTTGTCGTCGGCGTGACGGATGATCTGACGGCGCGCTTCAGCGCGGTCGATCTGGTGCGCGTTGCATCTGCCGCACTCGGCGGGCAGGGTGGCGGTGGCCGCGCCGACATGGCCCAGGCCGGTGGTCCAGATGGCAGCAAGGCGTCCGAGGCCATCGCGGCGGTCAGGGCGGCGCTGGCGGGCGCCTGACGCAACTTTCATTCGGAATCGAAAAGGCCCGCAGCAGATGCCGCGGGCCTTTTCGTTTGTTGGGTTATGGTCTTACCGGGCGTTCTTCACGCCCGGTAGATCTGAAGATCAGGCGGCCATTGCTTTCTTGAGGTTCTCGTCGATCTTGTCGAGGAAGCCGGTGGTCGAAAGCCACGGCTGGTCCGGGCCGATCAGCAGCGAAAGATCCTTGGTCATGTAGCCGGCTTCGACGGTCTGGATGCAGACGCGCTCGAGCGTATCGGCGAACTTCTTCAGTTCAAGGTTGTCGTCGAGCTTGGCGCGATGGGCGAGGCCGCGTGTCCAGGCGAAGATCGAGGCGATCGAATTGGTCGAGGTTTCTTCGCCCTTCTGGTGCTGGCGATAATGGCGTGTGACCGTGCCGTGCGCGGCTTCGGCCTCGACAGTCTTGCCATCCGGCGTCATCAGCACCGAGGTCATCAGGCCGAGCGAGCCGAAGCCTTGTGCGACCGTGTCGGACTGGACGTCGCCGTCATAGTTCTTGCAGGCCCAGACATAGCCGCCCGACCACTTCAGGCTGGAGGCAACCATGTCGTCGATCAGGCGGTGTTCGTACCAGATCTTCTTTTCCTTGAACTGCGCCTCGAACTCCTGCTCGTAGACTTCCTGGAAGATGTCCTTGAAGCGGCCGTCATAGGCCTTGAGGATCGTGTTCTTGGTGGAGAGATAGACCGGATAGCCGCGCAGCAGGCCGTAGTTCAGCGAGGCGCGCGCGAATTCGCGGATCGACTCATCGAGATTGTACATGGCCATGGCAACGCCGGAGCCGGGCGCGTCGAACACCTCATGCTCGATCGTCTGGCCGTCTTCGCCAACGAACTTGATCGTCAGCTTGCCCTTGCCCGGGAACCTGAAATCGGTGGCGCGGTACTGGTCGCCGAAGGCATGACGGCCGACGATGATCGGCTTCGTCCAGCCCGGAACCAGCCGCGGAACGTTCTTCATGATGATCGGTTCGCGGAAGATGGTGCCGCCCAGAATGTTGCGGATGGTGCCATTGGGCGACTTCCACATCTTCTTCAGCTTGAATTCCTCGACGCGCTGCTCGTCCGGCGTGATCGTGGCGCATTTGACGCCGACGCCGTACTTCTTGATCGCGTTGGCGGCGTCGATCGTCACCTGGTCGTCGGTCGCGTCGCGATGCTCCACGCCGAGATCGAAATATTTCAGATCGATGTCGAGATAGGGGTGGATCAGCTTGTCCTTGATGAACTGCCAGATGATGCGGGTCATCTCGTCGCCATCGAGTTCGACGACCGGATTATCCACCTTGATTTTCGTCATTGAGAAATGCCTCTTTCTGGGAGAGGAACAGAGTTGTTCCAAGGGCTTCGCGAAGGGTTGCGGCCCGTATAGCAAAGCACCGTTGGCTGCGCAAACGCTACATCGGGAAACGTTCGCTCGTTTGCCAATGATGTCAAAAGCCACCATCATTGGGTCAAGATGTTGGGCTGAAAACGGTTGGCGCGCCGTCCCTTGCAAGGTTTCGTTTCACTGAAAACTGTGCGAGAGAGGCCGCGAACAAAACGGTTTCAGATATGGCAGGCACTGATCGCGAAAAACCCCTGATTGCCGAAGGCCCGGCGATCATTCTTGTCGAGCCTCAGCTCGGCGAGAATATCGGCATGGTCGCGCGCGCCATGGCGAATTTCGGCCTGTCCGAACTGCGGTTGGTCAAGCCGCGCGATGGCTGGCCAAGCGAAAAGGCCCGGGCTGCAGCCAGCAAGGCCGATCATGTGATCGACGGCGTCGTCGTCTTCGACGATCTGCAATCTGCGGTCGCCGACCTCAATTTCCTTTTTGCCACCACTGCGCGGGAGCGCGACGGCTTCAAGCATGTGCGCGGACCAGTGGAGGCGGGCAGGATGCTGCGTAGCCGCTTTGTTGCGGGCGAGCGCACCGGCATACTCTTCGGACGCGAACGCTTTGGCCTGTCCAACGAGGAAGTGGCGATGGCCGATGAGATCGTTACCTTTCCGGTCAATCCGGCCTTTGCTTCGCTGAATATCGCGCAAGCGGTGCTGCTGATGTCCTATGAATGGATGAAGTCGGGCCTTGAGGATGTCGATGTGACGCCGTTCACCAGCCCGGCACAGACGCCGGCCAGCAAGACCCATCTGAACGGCATGCTCAGCCATCTGGAAGCAGCGCTGGATGCGCGTGGTTACTTCCGGCCGCTGGCCAAGAAGCCGAAGATGCTGGACAATATGCGCGCCGTGTTCACGCGCGCCGCCTTCACGCTGGAGGAGATCAAGCTGTTGCGCGGGGTCATTTCCTCGCTGGACTATTTCTCACCAAAAGTGCCGCGCGGCGCCGGCTACCCAGAGCGCAAGGCCGAGGCCGATCGCGCCACGCATCCCGCAACGCAGAAAGCGGAAAAAGCGCACGATGACTGATCGCCCGGTGCTGATGTTCGATTCGGGTATCGGCGGGCTGACGGTGCTGCGCGAGGCGCGGGTGCTGATGCCGGATCGGCGTTTCGTCTATGTCGCCGACGATGCCGGTTTTCCCTACGGCGAATGGGAGGAGGAGGCGCTCAAGCGCCGCATAGTCGATCTTTTCGGCAGCCTGATCGAGGAACATCGGCCCGAGATCGCCGTCATCGCCTGCAACACGGCGTCGACCTTGGTCATGGCGGACCTGCGCGCAGCCTGTCCGAAGACACCATTTGTGGGCACCGTTCCGGCGATAAAGCCGGCGGCTGAGCGAACACGTTCGGGCTTCGTCTCTGTGCTGGCGACGCCGGGCACGGTCAAGCGCGCCTATACGCGCGACCTGATCCAGTCATTCGCCGCGCAGTGCCATGTGCGCCTCGTCGGCAGCCAGAACCTGGCGCGCATGGCCGAGGCGCATATCCGCGGCGAGACGATGGACGATGCGGCGATCCGCGCGGAGATCGAACCATGCTTTGTCGAGGAAGACGGCAAGCGCACCGACATCGTCGTGCTTGCCTGCACGCATTATCCGTTTCTGGCGAATGTCTTTCGAAGGCTGGCACCGTGGCCGGTCGATTGGCTCGACCCGGCCGAGGCGATCGCGCGTCGGGCGCTGTCGCTGCTCGACGGGACATCAAGCAACGCTGTCGAGCACGAACCGGACTGCGCCATCTTCACCTCTGCGAAGCCGGATTTTCCAACCCGCCGGCTGATGCAGGGCTTTGGGCTTAAGCCGGTCTGACCGAGGCTTCCCGGTGCATGCGCCGCACCAAACCGGATGCGGCGAGGATGATCGCAAGCGTTGCGATATAGGCGACGATCTGGATGCCTTCGGGACGGGCGACATAGCCGACCAGAATATGCAGCAGGAAGCCGACGGGGTTTGTCTGCGGTAGGATCGCCGAGGTGTTCCAGATGTCGTAGCCGAGCGGCGGCAGAACGCCTGCCTGCACGAGGAAGGCCGCAGCCTGCGCCGCCAGACCGGCGGCAATGAGCAGGAGGATGGCGCCCGTTACCTTGAAGACATGCTTCAACGGAATGCGAAGCAGCCCGCCGTAGAACAATGCCCCTACGAGCGCCGCTGCCACCACGCCCAGCGCTCCGCCTTGCAGCATCGACCTGGCGTCGAGTTCTCCGTCGATGGCAATGCCGTAGAGGAAGAGAACTGTTTCGGAGCCTTCTCTCAGGACGGCGACTGCGCAGATGAGGGCAAGCGCCGAAAGCGGCCGCAGGCCTTCGCGCACATCCTGGCCGACGGATTTGCTCTCGCTGACCAGTTCCGCGCCGTGGGTGCTCATCCAGATCTGATGCCAGCCGAGCATCACCACGGCGAGCAGCAGAACGACGGCGTTGAAGATCTCGGTGCCATTGCCTTCGAACATGTCGGCAAGACGACCGGCAAACAGCGCCAGCAGTCCAGCCCCGGCCAGGCCGGCGACTATCCCTGTCGCTACCCAGCGGGTGCGCCCGGCGATGCCGGCGCTCGCGGCCAGCACGATGGCAACGATCAACGCTGCTTCCAGCGTTTCGCGAAAAACGATGATGAAGGTGGAGATCATGGCTTATTCGGCAAACATGTTGCCGAGAGCCGTATCCTCATGCCGCTCGCCGAAGAAGCCGTAGGAGCCCGCCGTTAGCGGGCCGACGTGAAATGTCGCCTGCTTGCCGCCCTGGATGACCTTTTCGACGTGGAAATCCTGGCTCTCGAATTCCTCGGCCGTCGGATCGGCGTTCACCACCACAAGGTCGAATTCCGCGCCTGCCGGCACCTTCAGCGTGGCGGGCGCAAAGCGATGATCCTTGATCGTGATGGTGAAGGACTTTTGGTCGGTCGCGGCGGAAGCGCCTGCGGCTAGAGAAACAAGGGCAACTGCGCCCAAGGACAGGGAAAGGAAACGAGAAAGCTTCATATCGAGGTCCCTCCAGGACCGCTCGGACAGCGCAGGACGAGGGGAGGCGCGGCTGCCGAGGGACGGCAGAATATAAAGGTGATGTGCGCCGTCAAGTATAGCCCGGATCACTTCTCGTTGAAGTTAGAATGATTCCAATGTGTTAGGTCGGGCATGCACAGCATCGGCATGGAAAAGTATGGGAACCACCGCATTGAAGAGGCGTTATCCGGCATCAACTCTCAAGGGAGATATCGAGATGCCAGCAACATCGAAGGCCCAGCAGATGGCCGCCGGAGCGGCACTGTCTGCCAAACGCGGCGAAACCAAGAAGAGCGAGCTCAAGGGTGCATCGAAGGAAATGTATGAATCGATGAGCGAAAAGCAGCTCGAGGAATTTGCCGAAACGAAGCGCAAGGGCCTGCCGGAAAAGAAGAAATGATCCGGCAGGCCGCGATTTGATCAGTATCCGACGGTGAAGCGCTTGCCGGTATGCTTGGCCGTTTCGGCCTCGTCGACCAGAACGACGGCAAGGTCTTCAACCGAAATCTTGCTTTCGTTGTTGGCATCGAAAACCGGCTGATCGCCCCCGTAGCGGAATTTGCCGGTGCGCTCGCCGGGCGCAAGGACGAATGCGGGGGAGAGGAACGACCACTCCAGCCCTGTTTCGCTGCGGAGCGCCTTGAGCGAGTCGCGAGCGGCGAGGGCGCCGTCCTTGTAGGCGGCCGGGAAGTCCGGCGAATCCACAAACTGGCTGCCATCGGGCGCGAGCAGGCTGCCTGCGCCGCCGACCACGATCACGCGGACCTTGGCGGCCTTTGCCGCGTCGGCAATCGCCTTCGAACCGTTGAGGTGCTTGTTGTAGATGTCGGGGTCGCCCCAGCCGCCGTTGAAGGCGGAAATCACGACATCCTGGCCGGCGAGGGCCTGCGCGAGCGCTTTGCTGTCAGTTACGTCAACCTGCTTTGCGGTGACGCCGGCAAGCTTGTCCACCTTGTCCGGATTGCGTACCAGCGCGGTGACCGTGTGGCCGCGCGATGAAGCTTCCCTAAGAACGGCTTTGCCGACGAAGCCGGAGGCGCCGATGAGTGCGATCTTCATGATTTTTCCTTTCCGCCCACTCTCGCCGGATTGGCAAGGGCGGGTATGATCTGTAATCAGGTTACCAACAATAACTATATATCTTTGATCGCAGGGCAGGAAAAGAACGCATGATTTGGTGCCCAGGTTACATGGAGAGAACCACGTGAACGCCCGCACACAGACGGAGGAGCGCGTACCGCTGCTGCAGGCTCATCCCGGTTTCGACCGCGACGAGCGCGGCAGCTGCCCCATGCGTGATGTGCTGGACCGCATCGGAGACAGCTGGAGCCTGCTGGTCATCATCAACCTTCAGGAGCGCCCGGTGCGCTTCAATGCGCTGAAGCGTTCGATCGAAGGCATTTCGCAGCGCATGCTGACGGTGACATTGCGCTCGCTGGAGCGCGACGGCCTTGTGCGGCGGACGGTCAAGCCGACAACGCCGCCGGAGGTGGAATATGCGCTGACAGAGGTCGGACAGTCGATTGCAGTGCCGATCGGCGCCCTTGGGCTTTGGGCGGCGCAAAATCGTGATCTTCTGGTGCGCGCCAGGGCAAGATTCGACGCCGAAAACGCCTGACGCGTTGACTTTGCGGAAAACTTCGCCTAATCACCCGCCAGCACCGGGCCGCAACGCCCGGTGTTGACTTTTATGCCGCAAGGTTGGGCTTTTAGCCTTTGGTGAATTCCCAGCCCTGCAAATTGACGTGTCCCGTGGATATTTCCGGCAAGCTTAGCGGGAAAATCCTGTCAGGTCTCGAAAACGGAGGCCAGAGGAGGGCGCGTTTCCTTCGCTCGAAACACGAGGTTTCGGGTGCATTGTTTTGAAAGGGAATGCGATGAGCAAGCGCGAATCCGCAAAGTACAAGATCGACCGCCGTCTCGGCGAAAATATCTGGGGCCGTCCGAAGTCCCCGGTCAACAAGCGCGAATATGGTCCCGGCCAGCACGGCCAGCGCCGCAAGGGCAAGCTCTCGGACTTCGGTCTGCAGCTGCGCGCCAAGCAGAAGCTGAAGGGCCACTATGGCGATATTTCGGAAAAGCAGTTCCGCAAGACCTATGAGGAAGCGAACCGCCGCAAGGGCGATACGCCGGAAAACCTGATCGGTCTTCTCGAGTCGCGTCTCGACGCGGTCGTCTACCGCGCGAAGTTCGTTCCGACGATCTTTGCTGCCCGTCAGTTCGTCAACCACGGCCACGTCAACGTCAACGGCCGCCGCGTCAATGTCGGCTCGTACCGCTGCAAGGCCGGCGATGTCGTCGAAGTGCGCGAGAAGTCGAAGCAGCTCGTCATCGTGCTGGAATCGGTGCAGCTCGCAGAGCGCGACGTTCCGGATTACATCGAAGCAGATCACAACAAGATGGTTGCGACCTTCGCCCGCGTTCCGGTCCTGGCGGACGTTCCGTTCGCAGTCCAGATGGAACCGAACCTGGTCGTCGAATTCTATTCGCGCTGATTATTTCAGTTCGATTTCTTCGAATTTGCGAAAAGGCCGCCTTCGGGCGGCCTTTTCTTTATCTGCCCGGTCCTTTAATCCGGTCTGAACTGTAAAAGTTGCGGAAGCCATCGCCATGAACATGATGCCGGAGCCTATCTCCGATCTCGACGGGGAAGCCTGTCACGCCATGTTCCGCGACACGCCGTCATCCGTGGAGTTCAACAAGCTGCGCAAGCGGCTGCTGCGGCAGACCCGGCAGGCCATGGACGACTTTGCCATGGTCAAACCCGGCGAGCGCTGGCTGGTGGCGCTTTCGGGCGGCAAGGACTCCTACGGGCTGCTTGCCATCCTGCTCGATCTCAAATGGCGCGGTATGTTGCCGGTCGAGCTGATCGCCTGCAATCTCGACCAGGGTCAGCCGAACTTTCCCAAACACATCCTGCCGGAATATCTCGACCGCTATGGCATCGCGCATCGCATCGAATATCGCGACACCTATTCCATCGTCACCGAGAAGCTGAGCGAGGGCAGCACCTATTGCTCGCTCTGTTCGCGGCTTCGGCGCGGGCACCTTTATCGCATAGCCCGCGAGGAGGGGTGTTCGTCACTGGTGCTAGGACATCACCGCGAAGATATCCTCGAAACCTTTTTCATGAACCTGTTCCATGGCGGCAGGTTGGCTGCGATGCCGCCCAAGCTGTTGAACGATGATGGCGACGTGATGCTGCTGCGGCCGCTCAGCTACTGCGCCGAGACCGATCTCCAGAAGTTTGCCGACAGCATGAAGTTCCCGATCATACCTTGCGACCTTTGCGGCAGCCAGGAAGGGCTGCAACGCAATCTGATGAAGGCGATGCTGGACGATATCGAAAAACGCATGCCGGGCCGTAAGGACACGATGATCCGCGCACTCGCCAATGCGCGGCCGAGCCATCTGCTCGACCGCAAGCTCTTCGATTTTGCAGGGCTGAAGACGACAGAAGGCGCAGAAGCGCCTGCTGCCGAGGATAATTAAGCCGGCTTGTGATGAGGCTGGAACAACCGGCCTTTTTCTGCAATCAGCACCATTATCAACGCGATCGCGGCGACGCCGCAAAAGCCCGCCGCAAGGGGCGTCGTCGTGCCGTCGAAGGACTGGCCGATTGCCGCGCCGATTATTCCGCCGCCCAGCGTCTGCATGAAGCCCTGCACCGAGGCAGCCGATCCGGCGATGTGTCCGACCGGTTCCATCGACAGCGCGTTGAAGTTCGAGCCGATCCAGCCGAACTGGAACATCGCCGCCGCAAACAGCAGGATGAAGCCGACCAGCGGCACCTGGCCAAACAGCGACCAGACGAACCAGATGGTGCTGACGGTCAAAAACCCGATCAGCGCTCCATGGGACAGCCGGCGCATGCCGACGCGCATGACCAGCCGCGAATTCAGGAACGACGAAAGCGCCATCATGCCGGCGATCGCAGCGAAAATCACCGGGAACCAGACGCCCAGGCCGTAGATGCCGACATAGACCTGCTGCGCGGAATTGATGAAGCCGAACAGCGCGGAAAAGATGATCGTCGATGCCAGCGTGTACCAGAGCGAGATGCGGTTGGTGAGCACGATGGCAAATGCCTGTCCGATCGCCGAGATCGTGAAAGGACGACGATCCTCGGGGTGAAGCGTTTCGGGGAGGCGGAAGAATGCCCACAGCGAGATGAACAGCGCCCCCACGCCCATGCAGACGAAGATCATGTGCCAGTTGGCGAACAGCATGATCAACTGGCCGATGCTCGGTGCCACGACCGGGATGACCATGAAGACCATGAAAATGAGCGACATGATCTCGGCCATGGCCCTGCCGCCGAAGCGGTCGCGAACCATGGACACGGCAATCACGCGTGTCGAGGCGGCGCCAAAACCCTGTATCACGCGCAATGCGAGCAGCGTTTCGAAGTTGGGCGCAATGGCGGCCGCAAGTGCGGCGATGACGTAAATTCCAAGGCCGAACAGCAAGGGGCCTCGCCGACCGAAACGATCGGAAGCCGGACCGTAGCCCAGCAGCCCGAGCGCCATGCCGCCGAAATAGGCAGAGATCACATATTGCCGGTGGTTTTCGTTGTCGACACCGAGGCTTGCGCCGATCTGTTGAAGTCCCGGCAGCATGATATCGATGGCAAGCGCGTTCAGCGCCATCAAAGCTGCGGCAAGGGCAATGAATTCCCACTGCGGAATAGAGAGTTTTTCGGCTTCCGGAGCCGGCGAAACATGTTGGTCCATGGTAAAATCCGTAGGTCAAAAACGAAAATGCGCCGGTGATCGGCGCACTCGTTGCACAGTCCCGCGTCTGCGGGAGATGGATATTTACCGAGGCGGGGCTACCCCCGGTAGGATCGCGTCAGGCCGCCTTGGTGGTGACGCCCTTGCCTTCAAAGAGAGCCTGCAACTCGCCGGCCTGGAACATCTCGCGGATGATATCGCAGCCGCCGACGAACTCGCCCTTGACGTAAAGCTGCGGGATGGTCGGCCAGTTGGAATATTCCTTGATGCCCTGACGCAGCTCATTGGAGGTCAGCACGTCCACGCCTTTGTAGTCGACGCCGATATAGTCGAGGATCTGTACAACCTGTCCGGAAAAGCCGCACTGCGGGAAACCGGGCGTACCCTTCATGAACAGCACGACGTCGTTGGTCTTGACCTCATTGGCGATGTAATCGTTGATTCCGCTCATCGGGTATCCTTTCACGCCTGTGGGAGCCAGGCTCAAATCATATAAACCAAATAAACCGATAGGCAGCCCGAAACAAGACCGGCAGTTGCCGTGATTCTATGGGCCATAGGCGGAAATCGGTCAATTTTGCTTTAGAAAAGAGCAAGATCGATCCGATTCTTAATCGCATCCGCAGGACTTTTTGAGGTTCATGAAACGCGCTCTTGCTGCAATTCTGCTTATCGCCGGGCTTGCGGCCCTGGCGATGCTCGTCTGGAGGCGACCCGAACCTCCAGCCGTGCCTCCGGTTTTTCAAAGCCAGGAACTGCCCGAGCCATGCCGCGAGCAGGATTATGAGGGCATCGGCTACATCGTGTGCACGATCGATCCGCACGCTTACGATATCGGGCTGTTCCATGATGGAGCGGACGGAAAACCATTTGGATCAGTGGATGCCTTCACCAGGGCGATGAAGGCGCAGGGCACGCCCGTGCTGCTCGCCATGAATGCCGGTATGTATCATCGGGATCTTTCGCCGGTCGGGCTCTATGTCGAAGACGGGATCACGAAGGAACCCCTGAATCTTTCCGACGGCGACGGTAATTTCTTCATGAAGCCGAACGGCGTGTTCGCGATGACGAAATCAGGCGAAGTGCTGGTGATGGAGTCGGAAGCGTTTGCTGCCGCGCGGCCGGACGTGCGCCTGGGGACCCAATCAGGGCCGATGCTAGTGATTGACGGCGTCATTCATGCTCGCTTCGAGCCGAATGGAAGTTCGCGCAATGTCCGCAACGGCGTTGGCGTCAGTGCCGACGGCAAGGCGATTTTCGTCATCGCCCGTTCGCCTGTCAGCTTCGGTTCGTTTGCGCGGCTGTTCAGCGACGGCTTGAAATGCCGCAACGCGCTCTATTTCGACGGCTTCATCTCCGCATTTTCCAATGGCAGCAAGCTTCTTGTCGGGAAGACCGATCCAGCGGGACCGATCCTGGCGGTGTCGAGGAAACGTTAGCGCTCAACGCGCGAACGCGTATGGCATTGAAATCATTCAGGAATGCTGGTCTGCAGGGCAAGCGCGTGAAGTACGCCGCCCATGTTTCCCTTCAGGGCGTCGTAGACCATCTGGTGCTGCTGGACACGGCTCTTGCCGCGAAAGCTCTCGGCCACGACTTCTGCGGCATAGTGATCGCCATCACCTGCCAGGTCGCGAATCGTCACCTTGGCGTCCGGAATGCCGTCCTTGATGAGTTTTTCGATGTCGTGTGCGTCCATTGCCATGAGGCGGTCTCCCAATGCATCTGTCCCCATGAGATATGGCGGCTGGGGCAGTGAAGGTCAATTGTCGGGCCGTCCTGTTGCGCACCCATCCCCATGCGTTAGCGCTGGGAAAGATGCCTGAAGGCGTAGCCGCTTTTCAGTTCCGACATGGAAAACTGATTGTTGGCGAGATGAGCCAGCCAATTCCAGCGATCCGGTTCTCTTTCGAGCGAGGCCGGATCGCTCAAGCTCTCCAGGGAAAATCGAATCGGGAAGGCGGCGCACTGCTCTTCGCAATAGACCGGAATGCCCTGCTGGACCGCCTCGATCGCTACGTTGCTGTTGTAGCAGACCACCATCGCCGCCTTGTCCAGATCAGCCTGGAGACTGGCCTTGCTGATCTCGAGCCGATCAACCGCGGGAGGTGTCGGGGTCGAAAAAGTTCCATCCGGATTGCCGGTGTCGTCGATATTCTTGGCGTTGGGCTTTTCACGCCAGACGATCGGCATGTCGGTGAAACGGCGGATCTGTTCGACGATCTGCCGGCCCCAGTCATCACAATCGAAGAACCAGCGTATCGCCGGCGTTGGCGGCAGGATGACGATGGCCTCACCCTTGCCACCCCGCCAGGGCCGCAGGGGATAATGTTTTTCGAAATGCCGCCGGAAACGGTCATCGTTGCCGGCCGTAAGTTTGTTTATGGAGTGCCCGTTTTTGGTGACACGAAACCAGCTGGGACTTCTGTTGAACCAGTTAAGCCAGTGGTCGCTTCGCGCGAAGTAACCGTGGTCCAGATAGTAGAAATCAAGATTGCGCCTCTCTGCCTCGCGGTAGAGCTGGCCGGTGCCACGAAGAATGCCGTACATCGCAACGGCGGTGGCATCGTCCGGCAGGCCGTTTTCGAGATAGCTCGATATATGCCGAAGCGGCGCTTTCGCTCCACGGCAGAAGGCACCCGTTACCTTGGGGCTGAGCAGAAATCCGGTGTGAAAGCCGTAAAGCGTCAATTTGCTCTAAACGTCCTTCACCAGCTTCAATTTCCGCAGAATCTTGCGCGGAAGCGGCTCCTTGCCATGGTCGCGCAGAGATGAACTTCCGGCGGCTTTCCGCTCATCGCCCTTCAGGTGATCCATGTAGGTGCCCAGAACCGAGTTGACGAAGGGGTGTCTCGATACGTCGTAGCTCGAGATACTATGCTCATCAATCGTTCCGGTGGCGCTCAGAACACTTCGCACCACGTCGAAAACGAAAGAATCGTGCCATTCGTTGAGCGTGTAGATTTCACCGGTCTCATACATGGCCTGCATGGCCTTGAAGAATTGCTGCGCGTTCGGGTGATGCAGATCGAAGCGCATGAAGCCGCATTCGCTGTGCGTGTACCGTCGTCCGAGGTATTCGACGAAGGTATCTCCAAGAGATGCGATGAAATCTGCGGGAACCGGCTTCAATGTAACGGTATCGGCATCCAGCCAGACCAGGTATCGCGCATCGGTGCGGGATGCTTCCTTGCAATAGGCAAAGACCTTGTTCGAGAATTTCACGCCGTCGAACTTGAAATTGTACTTGTTCGTCAGTTTTACGCGCGCTTCCTTGCCTACGCTCGATCCGGTAAAGCCCTTTTGCCATGGTTCCTGGTTGGCCTTCTTGAAGGCCAGCAGCTCCGGGCACATCTGGTGAAGATCGAGGACTTCGAGCTTTTCCGAGGTTTCGGCAACATCGAAGTCTTCGGCGTATATGGTCAGCCGCACATTGCTCGGCCAGTGCTGCAGGAACGACCGGACCATTTCTCGTCCGTATTGTTCGTAACCGCCACGGTGCATGGTGGTAACGACGTTGACGGTGTTCGCATCGCGCATTTTCAGCACTCTCATTCGATTTGACCAGGAGTGGCTATGCGAGCCGCATCAGTCCTGTTCGCGACCCTCGCGCCCTTGAGGGCGCATCGGGTACGAATACGTCCAAAATTTGTTTGGTCAGTTTTCCATGAATTTCGGAAACCAGCCTTCATGCGCGTCGGTCAGTTCGGACACGGATATCGCACGCGCCTCGCCGAGTTTCAATTCGCGCCCACCGGTGGTGCCGATCCAGGGCGCGAAAACGCCGGTGTCCTTGACGCGCTCCTCGAAGAACCAGTCGACCTTGTCGCGCGGGATCGTCACGAGATAGCGGCCCTGATCCTCGCCGAAGAAGGTAGGTATCGGCGACAAACCCTTCAATTGATTGACGGTTGCGCCAATGCCGGAGGCCATCGCCATTTCGGCAACTGCGACCGCAAGGCCGCCGTCGGAAAGATCGTGGACCGCAGTGACGATGCCGTCCGCAATGAGCGTGCGAACGAAGTCGCCAACCTTCTTTTCGTGAGCGAGATCGACCGGCGGGGGCGGGCCGTCGGTGCGATTGTGGATGTCGCGCAAATAGACCGACTGCGCCAGATGCGTGCCCCATGCCGATGGTGCGCCTACAAGCAGGATTGCCTCGTCCTCTGCGGCAAAGCCTATGCGCGCCATCTTCGACCAGTCGCGAATGAGGCCGACGCCGCCGATGGTCGGCGTAGGAAGAATGCCCTGACCATTGGTTTCGTTGTAGAGCGAGACGTTGCCCGAAACGATCGGGAAGCCGAGCGCGCGGCAGGCTTCGCCGATGCCGCCGACGGCTTTCACCAACTGGCCCATGATTTCAGGGCGCTCGGGATTGCCGAAATTCAAATTGTCGGTGGCGGCGAGGGGTTCAGCACCCGTTGCCGTCAGGTTGCGCCAGCATTCGGCAACCGCCTGCTTGCCGCCCTCGTAGGGATCGGCCTCGCAATAGCGTGGCGTGACGTCGGAGGAGAAGGCGAGCGCCTTGGTGGCGTGGCCCTCCACGCGCACTACGCCTGCATCGCCGCCCGGCAATTGTAGCGAATTGCCCTGGATCAGCGTGTCATACTGTTCCCAGACCCAGCGACGGCTCGACATATTGGCGCTGCCGAGAAGCTTCAGCAGCGCGTCGGCAACGTCGGCCTGCGGAATGTCGTCAGCAGCGAGCGGCTCGCGCTTCTTCGGCTCGACCCACGGGCGGTCATACTCGGGCGCTTGGTCGCCGAGGTCCTTGATCGGCAGGTTGGCGACTTCCGCGCCCTGATGGATGATGCGGAAGCGCAAATCGTCGGTCGTCTTACCGACGATGGCGAAGTCGAGACCCCATTTGCGGAAGATCGCTTCGGCTTCTTCTTCCTTTTCGGGGCGCAGCACCATCAGCATGCGCTCCTGACTCTCGGAGAGCATCATTTCATAGGCCGTCATGCGCTCCTCGCGCACTGGCACCTTGTCGAGATCGAGCTCGATGCCGAGATCGCCCTTGGCGCCCATTTCGACGGCGGAGCAGGTGAGGCCGGCTGCACCCATGTCCTGGATGGCGATGACGGCGCCCGACGCCATCAGCTCAAGACAGGCTTCCAGCAGGCATTTTTCGGTGAAGGGATCGCCGACCTGCACGGTCGGGCGCTTTTCGTCGATCTTGTCGTCGAATTCGGCAGACGCCATGGTCGCGCCACCGACGCCGTCGCGTCCGGTCTTGGCACCGAGATAGACGACCGGCAGGCCGACGCCCTTGGCTTCCGACAGGAAGATAGCGTCAGTCTTCGCAAGGCCTGCGGCGAAGGCGTTGACGAGGATGTTGCCGTTGTAGCGCGCGTCGAAATTGACTTCGCCGCCGACGGTCGGAACGCCGAAGGAATTGCCGTAGCCGCCGACGCCTGAAACGACGCCAGCCACCAGATGCTTCGTCTTGGGATGATCAGGCGCGCCGAAGCGCAGCGCGTTCATGGCAGCGATCGGCCGCGCGCCCATGGTGAAGACATCGCGCAGGATGCCGCCGACGCCGGTCGCCGCACCCTGATAAGGCTCGATGTAGGAGGGGTGATTGTGGCTCTCCATCTTGAAGACCACGCAGTCGCCGTCGCCGATATCGACCACGCCGGCATTTTCGCCCGGCCCCTGGATCACGACATCGCCCTTGGTCGGCAGCGTGCGCAGCCACTTCTTGGAAGACTTGTATGAGCAGTGCTCATTCCACATCGCGGAAAATATGCCGAGCTCGGTGAATGTCGGCTCGCGCCCGACCAGATCAAGTATCCGCTGATACTCGTCGGGCTTCAGCCCGTGCGATGCGATCAGCTCGTCGGTGATTTTCACGTCGTTGGAGATGGTCATGATGGCCAGCGGATTCCTTGGGGCGTCGAAAAATAGCTCAATAGCGCAAGCTGCCGCCGGGATATACCGCAAAAGGCCGAAAATTCACCGGGAAGATGGCCTTAGATCGCCGTGCGTCCATTCGGACGCACAAAGGGCGATCTAAGATTTGACTGAGTATCGGAATATTCCGAAAACCGGGGACCACTTTTCGGTCCGATGCTTTAGCCGAAACTGTCGTAGCCCGCACGGCCTTCGTCGAGAAGGCGACGGATTGCCGCCAGTCCGTCTGCGACTTCATGACGATCGTGCGGGGCCGAGATGCCGATCCTGACGCGATGGAAAACACGGTCTGAGCGGCCAGCCTTGAACTCGTCCTCGTCGTCGATGAGCACGCCCTGTTCGTAGGCGGCGTTCTTGAACGTGCCTGAATGCCACGGCTCGGGGACGGATAGCCAGAAGAAGGGAACGCCATCATTGGAGGTGAAATCATGGCCGGCAAGCGTAGAGCGGGCTATCGCCAAACGCGCATTGATTTCTGCCAGCGACCGCGCACGGATTGCGGCAGCCTCGCCGGACAGCACGAGCTGCGCGCAGACCTCAGCGAGCAGAAACGGCATTCCGCCGGTCGTCATCTTGTGCGCGACGCGGACGCGGTGCCTGTAATTGAGCGGGCACGAGATCCAGCCGCCACGAACGCCGGCCGCGACCGACTTCGAAAGGCCGCCAACCACGAAAGTGCGCTCCGGTGCGAATTCGGCAAGAAGCGGCGTCGGGTCGTCGGTCAAGGCTCCGTAAAGATCGTCTTCGATCAGAAGGACATTGTAACGCCGCGCGATGTCGGCAATCGCCGCGCGGCGTTCCGCGGGCATGATGGTGCCGGTGGGGTTCTGGCCCGTCGGCATCAAAAAGGCCATGGCTGGATGCTTCTGCGCGCAGATACGCTCGAAATCTTCCGGATCGACGCCATTCTCATCTGACTCGACCAAGGCCATGCGTCGGCCGACAAGACCCGCGCTCCTTGCGATCTGCGTATAGGTCACGTGTTCGAAAAGTATGTAATCGCCGGGAGAGGTGAGGGCTGATATGGCCGAAATTACGGCGGCGTGGGCGCCCAGCGTCGGCACGATGCTGGGCGCCTGCGGTTTGAATCCGTTGCGTGACAACCAGTGGCGGCCTGCTTCGAACCAGTGATCCGGGAACGATCTTGTATAGCTGGCGACCTCCTGCGGATGATCGCGGGTGATTGCCGACAGGATCGTCTCGATTATCTTGCCCTGTCCGACATCCGGCGCGGCAGTGCTGTCGAAGCGCAGTTTGCCGATGGGCGGTTCTGCGAGGCGCGTGCCTTCCCTTGGTGCGACGGCAGCTATCTCGATGTTGTCGTTCGCGTCGATGCCGCGCCCGAGCACATAGGTTCCACGCCCGACTTCTCCGCTGACAAGACCGCGTTCGCGCAAAAGCGCATAGGCGCGGCCTACAGTGCCGATGGTCACGCCGATGTCGTAGGCGAGGTTTCTCTGCGGCGGCAGTTTTTCGCCGGCAGGCAATGTGCCTGCGCCAATGTCGGATTCGATCCTGTCGGCCAGGCGCAGATAGAGCGGGCCAGAACCTTCGGAAAGATTAGGAAGCCAATTTGTCATGGTGACAATTTTCTACATTGCCATTCAAAAGGAGTCAATACAAAGAGATTGCACCCAATATAAGACCTCCCAAGGTGATGACAATGAGTGCAATTGATACAATCAGGAAGGGTTCAATTCCCGAGGAGCCCTCGTCGGGCCGGTCGGACTACCTGCGCAAGGTCAATGTCGCAGTTGTCGGATTCATTGAGTGGCTGGAAATGCGTCTGGAAAAGCGGCGCAGCAGATTGGCGCTGATGGAACTGACCGACGCGCAGCTTGCCGATATCGGCATTTCAAGAAGCGAAGCCTATCGCGAAGGTATTCGCTCTTTCCTGGATTGATCGCAGGTCGAAAAAAGCAGACCGGGCTCGTGGCTTAAGCCGCGCTGCCGCAGGCGTTGTTGCCGCTCGACCAGCGCGTCAGGTCGGCGTGGATGCGCGCTCCGATGGGCTCCGACATCAGCGGGCCGAAGGATTCGACCCGGCTCGAATTGCCGCGCGCCTGCACGACGAGCAGGGGAAGCCCGCCATAGTTTTTGGCCGGCACGAGCAGGAAGCGGGGCGTGCCGCCGAAGGCGTTCAGTTCGTTGGCGAGGCGATAGGACTTGAAGGCCGGGTCCTTGCTGGCGAACCAGCATTTATGGGCGGCGATCGCGACCGTTTCCATCGCCAGCAGTGACGCGCTCTTGCCGGAGCCAACCGATGGCGTCGACGGCTTCGATCCGGACTGGCAGCCAGCGAGCGCCAGCAGCGATACGAGAGCTACCGTCAGAATGCGAAAATTCTTCATGCGCCGACGCCCGCTGGTTCGAATCGTTGATTACGATCAGTAAGATACAGGAAGAAATGAAGAACTCTACGCCGGGTTCTCAAGCGTCGGCCAGTGCCGGCTGGCGTGACGATCCGCCCAACGCGCTCTCGAACAGCGCCCGACCGTCGCTGCCGCCATGGGCCGCCTCGATCAGGTTTTCGGGATGCGGCATCAGGCCGAGCACATTGCCCCGGTCATTGACGATGCCGGCAATGTCGTTGATCGAGCCGTTGGGGTTCGTGCCTTCTGCGTAGCGGAAGACTACCTGGCCTTCGCCTTCGATGCGGGCAAGCGTGTCGGCATCGGCAAAGTAGTTGCCGTCGTGGTGCGCCACAGGGCTGCGGATGATCTGGTTCGGCTTGTAGCCGCGAGTGAAGGCTGTGTTGGCATTAGCCACCTGAAGCTTGACCTCGCGGCAGACGAATTTCAGCGACGCGTTGCGCATCAGTGCGCCGGGCAGCATGCCGGCCTCTACGAGAATCTGGAAACCGTTGCAGACGCCAATGACCGTAACGCCCTTGGCTGCCTTGTCGGCAATCGCGCGCATGACCGGCATGCGCGCGGCAATCGCGCCGCAGCGTAGGTAGTCACCATAGGAAAAGCCCCCGGGAATGGCGATCAGGTCGACATCGGGTATTTCGGTGTCGGTCTGCCAGACGGTTACGGGTGCTTTACCCGAAATCTTGGTCAGCGCCGCGATCATGTCGCGGTCGCGATTGAGGCCAGGGAGGACGACAACGGCTGATTTCATGGCAGATCCCGCTCGGTCAGATGCTTGAGATATCGAGGCGCGACATGATCGGTCAGCCGGACATCATTTTCAGACAAGAAGAAGACTATCCCATCGTTTGACATCGCGCTGCTGTCAACGGCCAAGATCGCATCAGCGCCTTTGCGGCGTCGAGCGACTATTCTTGCCGTTTCAATGTCGTTCGATAGATGTACATGCTGGCGCGATTGGCTTTGCAAACCTTCTTTGAGAATGGATGCAAGGAATTCCGTTTTTGTACCGTGGTAGAGCATCGCGGGCGGCGCTGAAGGCGTTAATTGGAGATCGATCCCAACGCTATGACCTTGTGCCGCGCCAATGCGATTATTGATCAGCATGAATCGCTTTTTCGGGTTTTCAGCCACGATGCGCTCAACTTCGGCTTTCGCAACGCCAAACCGCACATCGATAGCCCGATAGAGATCATCGAAGTCGACCCAGCCGTTTTCGTCCAACGTCAAACCGGCCTCTTCGGGCGAATGCCGAAGGACGAGGCTCATGAACTTGGATATCTGGACGTCCCTTGACATCTCGTCTCAGGCGATCTCCACCGCGTAGTTCTCAATCACCGTATTGGCCAGAAGCTTGTCGCACATGGCGTTGAGGTCGGCTTCCACCTTTGCCTTGTCGGTGCTGTCGACCTCTATGTCGAAGACCTTGCCCTGGCGGACCGAGCCGACGCCGCCGAAGCCGAGTGCGTCAAGCGCATGTTCGATGGCCTTGCCCTGCGGGTCCAGCACGCCATTCTTGAGTGTAACGGTTACACGGGCTTTGATCACGGCCGCTTGTCTCCGGATATTTGCGTGGAAATGAAACGGCGCAGAAGCTGGCTTCCGCGCCGATAAGCTCAGTGTTTTACGAGAACCGGGCCGGTCGGGCGCACCGGCTCGTTCTCATTCATGATCCCGAGGCGACGAGCGACTTCCTGGTAAGCCTCGACAAGTCCGCCCATATCACGGCGGAAACGGTCCTTGTCCATCTTCTCCTGGGTGTTCACGTCCCACAGACGGCAGCTGTCCGGCGAGATCTCGTCGGCAACGACGATGCGCATCATGTCGCCTTCGTAGAGGCGGCCGCATTCGATCTTGAAATCGACGAGCTGGATGCCGACGCCGAGGAAGAGGCCGGAGAGGAAGTCGTTGACGCGGATGGCAAGTGCCATGATGTCGTCGATTTCCTGCGGGCTCGCCCAGCCGAAGGCGGTGATGTGCTCTTCCGATACCATCGGATCGTCGAGCGCGTCGGCCTTGTAGTAGAATTCGATGATCGAGCGGGGCAGGACCGTGCCTTCCTCGATGCCGAGGCGCTTGGCCAGCGAGCCGGCTGCGATGTTGCGAACAACGACTTCCAGCGGGATGATCTCGACTTCGCGGATCAGCTGCTCGCGCATGTTGAGCCGGCGGATGAAGTGCGTCGGGATGCCCATGCGGTTCAGATGGGTGAAGATGTGCTCGGATATGCGGTTGTTGAGCACGCCCTTGCCGTCGACGACTTCATGCTTTTTCTTGTTGAAGGCGGTGGCGTCGTCCTTGAAAAACTGGATAAGCGTTCCCGGCTCAGGGCCTTCATAGAGGATCTTGGCCTTGCCTTCATATATGCGGCGGCGATTTTTCATCATTTTTCTCTGGATTCAAGGGCTGGCGGCACGTAACCGGTCCCTTCATCTCGCACGCGAAACGCGGCGGTTGTGGGTTTCATGCGGTCTCTATCTCATACGCAGCAATTGCTCAATCAGCAAATCTTCTCAATCAACCGCTTTCCCATACGAAATGCCGCACCGCAGGCTATAAGAGCGCGTATTGACCCGGACGCCACCTTTTGGTTTGTGCTGGTACAACCCATATTCAACGTCACGAATCGATATCAGATCCGGAGGAATTGCCATGAGCAGCATGAAGGACCGCGAAGAAGGCTTCGAAAAGAAGTTCGCGATGGACGAAGAACTGCGGTTCAAGGCGACTGCGCGGCGCAATAAGCTGCTGGGCCTTTGGGCAGCCGAAAAGCTTGGCAAGGCCGGTGCCGATGCTGACGCCTATGCCAAGGAAGTGGTGATTTCCGATATCGAGGAAGCCGGCGACCACGACGTCTTCCGTAAGATACGCAAGGATTTCGATGCCGCCGGCGTCGAGCAGTCCGACCACCAGATTCGCCGCACCATGGACGAATTGCTGGCGACTGCGGCCGAGCAGATCATGAATTCCTGACGCCTTCCCGGCGTTGGCCCAAATGAACCGCCCGCATGCCGGGCGGTTTTTCTTTGCCTTGGCGGAAGTTTCCGGGTGAGATGAGCCGGGAAACTTCGAGGAGCTGCTTCATGACATTTTCATCCCGACTGGCCGCCGGTGAGACGCTGATAACCGCATGGTCCGGCATTCCGGATGCGCTCACGGTCGAGATCGTTGCCGCACAGGGTTTTGACGCGGTGACCCTCGATATGCAGCACGGTGGTCATCACGAGGACAGCGTCTTGCGCGGCATCGTTCCCGTGCTGCGGGCGGACAAGCATCCGGTCGTGCGCATTCCGGTCGGCCGTTTCGACATGGCGAGCCGGGCGCTGGATTTCGGCGCGGAAGCGGTCATCGCGCCGATGGTGAACTCGGTGGAGGACGCGCAGCGCTTCGCTGCGGCGATGAAATATCCACCGGTCGGCGAAAGGTCGTGGGGGCCATCCTTCGCGCTGCCGCGCGCCGGCGGCAGCGACATGAAAGCCTGGCTGCGGGAAAACAACGCGAAAACGGTGTCCTTCGCGATGATCGAAACGCGCGCAGCCCTTGCAGCTCTCGACGGCATTCTGGAAACGCCGGGAATCGACGGCATCTTCGTCGGCCCCGCCGATTTCTCCATCGCATGGACCAATGGCGCGACGGTCGACGCGACATTGGAAGACATGATGGAAACGATCGAGAGTATTGCCGCCAAAGCCAAGGCTGCCGGCAAGCATGCCGGCATTTTTGTCGTCGATGCGGCCATGAGCGGCCGTTTCGTCGATATGGGCTATCGTTTCCTGGCCCTCGGCACCGAGCACCGCTACATCGCCATGGGTGCGGAAGCGCTGCTCAAGACGGCGCGCGGCTCCCTGCGCTAGGGATATTCCGCTAACCCGGCAGGTTGCTGAGAAAGTTTGCGAAAGCCATCGTGCCTTCGGGCCATGGCCCGTAGCCGGCATCCGCATTGATGTGGCCGGCTTCACCGGCATGAATGAACCTCGAGCCCCAGGCAGCCGCGATGTCCTCGGCCATTTCCTGCGAGCAGAACGGATCGTTGCTGCTGGAGACGACGACCGACGGGAAAGGCAGCGGGTCGCGCGGATAGGGCCCGAAGGTCATGAGATGCTTCGGCCTGATTTCGGGGTTGGCGACGTCCGGGGGAGCCACGAAGAAAGCACCCGCGATCGGCTTTTCGAATTGCGGGATCGCCTGGATGACTGTCGGCACGCCAAGCGAATGGGCGATGAACACCACCGGCTTTTCCGCCTCGTTCACCGCTTTGACGACCGCTGCGATCCAGTCCTCGACGACCGGCTTCGACCACTCGGCCTGCTCGACGCGACGCGCGGTGGAGAGTTTCTGCTCCCAGCGCGTCTGCCAATGATCCGGGCCTGAGTTGGTGTAGCCGGGGACGATGAGAATATCTGCGTCTTTTACCTTCATGCCGCGCATGTAGCGATGGCAGGCGGCGCATGCAACTCCCCGGTTTGCTGTCGCAATGCTGAACAGCGTGTTTCCTGATTTGCGGCTTGCGCGGCGTGTGGCTGCGCCCGATGTTACCGGCAACGTAAGCGTCGTTGATTTCAGGGGATGGGCTTTTGCAACTCACACGGCGTAATTTTGTCGGCGTTGCCGGTCTGCTCGCTTTCGGGGCGGGGACAGGCACTGGCCGAACGGAGCCAGACATGAGCGAATTGCCATTTGCCGCCACTACGCCGATCAGCGTTTCCCGCATCGGCCTGAAGGCGAAGAACGCCGAAAACCTTGCCGCCTATTATCGCGCCGTGGTTGGCTTGGAAGAGTTGGCGCGGGAGGGGTCTGTGATCACGCTGGGCGCCAGCGGCCGTCCTTTGCTGGAAATCGAAAACGACGCTGCCGCTCGTCAGGAAGACCCGCGCAGCGCCGGCCTCTTCCACACCGCGTTCCTGTTGCCGTCGCGCGCCGATCTTGGGCGCTGGATCAAGCATGCGATCGCCAACAACATCGCCGTTGACGGTGCGTCTGACCATCTTGTCAGCGAAGCGCTTTATCTGACCGACCCGGAAGGCAATGGCATCGAAATCTATGCCGACCGCGCGCACGAAAGCTGGAAATGGAACGGCGCGCAGGTCGAAATGGCGACGGCGGCGCTCGATATCCCCGGTATCGTTGCTTCCGTGCCGGTCGGCAACCCTGAGTGGAAGAGCGCGCCTGAAAACAGCGTGATCGGTCACGTCCATCTGCGCGTGGGCAAGCCCGCCGAGGCTGAGGACTGGTGGAACTCGGAATTCGGCTTTGACACCGTTGCCAAATATGGCAGCAGCGCCGTCTTTCTGTCTTCCGGCGGCTATCACCATCACATCGGCGCCAATTCCTGGCAGAGCCCGGGTGCCGGAAAGCGCGAAAGCGGCCAGACCGGCCTGACCTGGGTCGAAATGCGCTCGGCGACCGCCAAGGCGGAAGAAACGCGCGAAGACCCGTGGGGCACGGTTATCAGGACGGTGCCGAACAAGGTCTGAAGCTCAGGCGCCAAAAATCGGCAAATAAAAAGGGCCTGCTGCAGGGAATGCACAGGCCCTTTTTTGATGGGAGGTCGTATGCAGCTATAACGACCGCGACTGTATTCGGTTCCGCCTCAGCTTTCGCCGAACACCCGCTTGAAGATCGTGTCGACATGCTTGGTATGATAACCAAGGTCGAATTTTTCGCGGATTTCCTGTTCGGACAAGGCGGCCGTCACTTCCTTGTCACCCAGCAGTTCCTCAAGGAAATCAGCGCCTTGTTCCCAGACCTTCATGGCGTTGCGCTGGACCAGCCGGTAAGAGTCTTCACGTGAGACGCCGGCCTGCGTCAGGGCCAGAAGCACGCGCTGGGAATGGACCAGGCCGCGGAACTTGTTGAGGTTCTTCAGCATGTTTTCCGGATAAATCACCAGCTTCTCGATGACGCCGGCGAGGCGGTTCAGCGCGAAATCGAGCGTGATGGTCGTGTCCGGTCCGATGGCGCGCTCGACGCTGGAATGTGAGATGTCGCGCTCGTGCCACAGCGCCACGTTTTCGAGCGCGGGCGTAACCGACATGCGCACGAGGCGGGCGAGGCCAGTCAGGTTTTCCGTCAGAACCGGATTGCGCTTGTGCGGCATGGCCGAGGAACCCTTCTGGCCGGGCGAGAAGAATTCTTCCGCTTCCAGAACCTCGGTGCGCTGCATGTGGCGGATTTCGATGGCGACGTTCTCGATCGACGACGCGATGACGCCGAGCGTGGCGAAGAACATGGCGTGGCGATCGCGCGGGATGACCTGCGTCGAAACGGGCTCTGGCACCAAGCCGAGCTTCTCGCAGACATATTCTTCCACCGACGGATCGATGTTGGCGAAGGTGCCGACCGCGCCGGAGATGGCGCCCGTGGCGATTTCGGCGCGGGCTGCTATCAGACGCGCCCGGTTTCGTTCCATCTCGGCATAGAAGCGGGCGAAGGTCAGGCCCATCGTCGTCGGCTCGGCATGGATGCCGTGGCTGCGGCCGATGCGGATGGTGTCCTTGTGTTCGAACGCGCGCTTCTTCAGGGCGGCCAGCACACGATCGAGGTCGGCCAGCAGAAGGTCGGCTGCGCGCACCAATTGGATGTTGAGTGTCGTATCGAGCACGTCCGACGAGGTCATGCCCTGATGGACGAAACGCGCTTCGGGGCCGATGAATTCGCCCAGATGCGTGAGAAAAGCGATGACGTCATGCTTGGTGACGGCTTCGATCTCGTCGATGCGGGCGACGTCGAACTTTGCCGCGCCGCCTTTTTCCCAGATCGTCTTCGCCGCTTCCTTGGGGATGACGCCGATCTCGGCCAGCGCGTCGCAGGCATAGGCCTCAATCTCGAACCAGATGCGGAAGCGCGTTTCCGGCGACCAGATGGCAACCATTTCCGGGCGCGAATAGCGAGGGATCATGTCAGGGCATCCATGTGAGCATTGTTCAGCGGCGTCCTAACAGAGGAGGGCGCATTGCTCAATGCAGACGGCGCGCAAACCACAAAGCAGCTATAAACAGGACGACGAAGCCGATCGGGAAGAACAAGCGAATCCCCAGCACTGTGAACTGATAGAATGCGGCCAGGCCCGTGAAAACGATCTGGAATGCCCAGATCACGGTGAATGCGTCGGCGTGCCATTGCGCGTAGTAGAGGCGATACTGAATGGCATAAAGCACAGCCGTAACGCCTATCGTTGCGACGGCGAAGGAAACGAATGCGGCGGCGAATGCCGTTTCGGCGCGCTTGCCCTCTGAAAGAAAGCCGGCGGCCCATAGACCGAGCGGAAAGGCCAAGAATCCCCCGGCTGCGAACAGTGTTGTCACGGTCCGCATCTTATCTGGCGTTTCCCAGGCATCGAGCATGAGATTGAAAAGCGCGCTGCCGGCCATCGCGATGGCCCAAAGCAGTGCGCCTATCGATGCGACCCGAACTGACGGGCGGGTGCGGCGAAGGCGTGCGAGGAGACACTTCCGGACCCCTTGGTTGCCGGCAACAGCCGCTATGCCGGAAGCGCTCACAATCGGCCCGTCACCGCTATCCAGCGGTAGTCCGGACCTTCGAAGCCGACGCCACGTATGGCGATCAGTACGGCAAAAGCGGGTTTGCCACCTTCGCCGAAGAAGGTCTGGATGCCGCCGATCCGGTATCCGAGCGGACAGCTACGGCTTTGCGGGATTGTCTTGTCTTCATGGAGAAGGGCGGTCTGGCCGTCGTCACGTGCATCGACACGGAGCAGGCGGAAGCCGGATGTCTCGCCCATCCCCTCGCAACTCCCGGCTGCGGGCAAGGGAATTTCCTCAAGCCGAACCTCGAGCGGAGCGTCTATGGGCGGGAACACCGGGCGCGGATTGACGACCATGCGATGCGGATCGGCGTTCAGTTCGGTTACCGGGCTGGAACCTGCGGCAATTCCACGATTCAGACCCGTTCCCTTGACGATCTTGTCGCCAAGCTCGGAAGACTGCTTTCGAGCCGCTTCGAGGCTCGCGCTCTCGTCATCGAGCCTGACGCGCACCGGCGAGCCGGGCAGGAATTTGTCGGTGGACGTGTCGATGTAATAGCGGTTGGAATAGGGGAAGCCCGATCCATCCTGCACGCCATATTCCTCGAAGGCGAATATCCCGCCGTCGGCGCTGAAGCCCATGACTTCCAGATTGGCGACGTCGCCGGCGCGGCAGATCGAGGCCGTCGCCAGAAAAGCGGTGGCGGCAAAAGCGATCAGTCGCATCGGCTTCATGGCTTTCTTCCTAACCGGACGATTTTTCCAAGCGTCATGATGATCCAACATCCTAGTGGCGTTGCCCTAATGAATGGCAAATCAGGTCTTTCGTGAAGTCCAGACGGGAAACAGGTCGTTCTCGGCCGGGGTCGCGGCAAAGATTGCTCGGGCGATGGCGCGGGCCATGGTCGAACCTGCGGCGGCGTAGAGGTCGATGGCGTCGTTTATTTCGAGTGTCTTTCCGCTGCAGCCCGTCGCGAGTGCAAAGACAAGATCGCCATCGACTGGCGTGTGCGTTGGCCAGATGGCACGGGCAAAGCCATCATGAGCGGCGATTGCCAGTCGCTTGGCCGCGGCCTTGGTCAGGACCGCATCGGTGGCGATTACAGCGATGGTGGTGTTTTCGCCGGCTTTCAGCTGGTCCCGGAATTTGAGCCGAACGTCCTGGGCGTCTGCGGGCAGGGGCGCCGGAAGGCCAAGCCCGCCGAATTCGTCGCCGATCTCCCAGGGGGCGGCCCAAAAATGGCGGCTGTCGCCCACGGTGACGGATCCGGTCGGGTTCGCGGCCACCAATGCGCCGACGGTGACGCCGTTGGGCAGCAGCGTCGAGGCCGAACCGAGGCCGCCCTTCAATCCCGCGCTCAACGCGCCCGTCCCGGCGCCGGCGGTGCCGATCGCGAAATCAAGTGCTGCGTTCTGCGCTGCCTCATAGCCGAGTTCGCGGTACGGCGGATAAAGGCCCCAATCCTTGTCACCGCCGTTCGGCAGGTCGAAAAGGATCGCAGCCGGCACGATCGGGACGCGAAACTCGCGCGCCGCAAAGCCGATGCCCTTTTCACGCAGTGCCGCCTGCACGCCGGAGGCGGCGTCGAGGCCGAACGCCGATCCACCCGACAGCACCACGGCATTGACGGTTTCGACCGAATTGTGCGCCTCGAGCAGGTCGGTCTCGCGTGTTCCGGGCGCGCCGCCCAGAACCTGCACGCCGGCGACAGCCGGCTCGTCGCAGAGAATCACGGAAACGCCGGATTTGAGCTTTGCATCGTCCGCATTGCCGACGCGCAAGCCGGCGACATCGGTGATCAGATTGCTCGGGCCGATCCTGAAGGTCATTGCTCGTCCACTGGGATAAAGCGTGAACCGTCGAAGCGGAACAGGCGATAGGGGTTCGCTGAGAGATCGCCTTTGTCATTGAAGCGCACGGGGCCGATCGCGGTGGAAAACTCGCGGCCGGCCAGCGTCCCGGCCAACGGTTTTCCCGTGTCAGCCGCTTCGGTCACGGCGGCTATGGCGATTTCGACGGCTGCGTAGGCCGGAAGCACGTAGCCCTCGGGGACTATTCCCTTGGCGGCGAGCTTCTCGATGGCGGCCGGCGCGGCAATATCGGACCATTCTGAAAGAGCGATCATCAATGTGCCTTCGGCGAGCGGCACGTCGCCCGGTGCGGATCGCAAATTCTCTCCGCCGGCAAAGATGATGTCGGTGCCGATCTGTTTTGCGTCGCGGGCCATGATGGCTATGTCATCGCGGTCGCCACCGACGAAGACATGCGTCGCCTCTGCCTTGCGCAACCTGCCGACGAGACCGATCTGGTTGTCCAGCTGCGGGCGAAATGTGTCGGCAAATACGGGCTTTAGCCCGCTCTGCTCAGCCGCCGTGCGAAAACTTTCGGCCAGTTCACGCCCGTAGATCGTGCCGTCGTCTATGACCGCGAAAAGCTCCTCGCGCCAAAGCCGGGTCAGGAGACGCCCGGCGGCCTCGCGTTCGCTGTCGGCGCGCGGGCCAAGGCGAAACACCGGCCAGCCAGTTTTTTCGCGGCGATCGGTCAAGCTATCGGTGCGCACGCCAACCGTGATGACGGGGATGTTTGCCTGCTTCAGGATCGGCAAGGCGGCCTCAACGGCCTCCGTGCAGAGAATGCCGACGACAATCTGTACTTTTGCGTCGACAAATCGCTGGGCGGCCGTCGCGCCGCCTTCACCCGTGCAGGCGTCATCGGCGACTTCAAGCGTGATCTCCGGGGCGCTTGCCGCTTCGAGCGCGCCGTTGCGGATCTGCTCGCCGAGAAGCTGGGATGGGCCGCTGAGCGGTGCGGCAACGCCAATGCGCATCGGCTCCGCGCAAGCCGCGCCAGCGAGCGCCAGCGCCGACAGTGCGCCAATGACAAAGCCTGCGATCCGCATAGGTTTCAACGTTTCCCCCAATGCCGGCAAGGGCATAGCCGGCATCATTTTCCGGCCAAGAGGTAAAGGCTGCCCCTTGATAGCGCAACACGCTAATTCAAGGGTGGCCCAAGTCGCATTGCTTGTGGCGTTATGTCCTTGGCCATATATACCGGACAACTGATTGTCTTGGGGTTTACCGAGTGTTGAAGAAAAACGATATCGAGCCGCAGGCCTACCGGGATGCGATGAGCCATTTTGCCGGAGCCGTTCATGTCGTGACCACGGATGGGGCCGCCGGCAGGCGCGGCGCGACCGTGATTGCGGCCTGTTCGGTATCGGATACGCCGCCGATGATTCTCGTTTGCCTGAACCGCGAAAACCCCAAAAATCAGTTGTTCGTCGAGAACGGCAATTTCGCGTTGAATACGCTGTCTTCGCATCACCAGCACCTGGCCGCAGGTTTTTCGGGCATCACGAAGCTGTCGGCCGACGAACGTTTTGCGCTTGCGCAGTGGAACACGATTTCCAGCGGCGCGCCGACGCTTGCCGATGCGCTGGCGGTTTTCGATTGCGAACTGGTCGATACCAAGGATCTCGCGACCCATCGTGTGCTTTTTGGCAGGGTGACAGGCCTGCGCATCGGCGATAATTTGGAGCCGCTCGTCTATCACGACCGCGGCTATCACGTCCTTGGCCGATAAGGCCCATGGAGACGCAATGAACGAAGCGACGCCACGCCCGGTTCCCCAATCGATCGACGAAACACTCGAGATGCTGACCGGGGCGGATTATGTCGCCGACCGGGCGCTGGCGACGGTGCTTTTCCTCAGCCTGCGCATGAAGCGGCCGCTTTTCCTGGAAGGCGAGGCGGGTGTCGGCAAGACCGAGATTGCCAAGGTTCTGGCCCAGGCTCTTGGCCGCCGGCTGATCCGGCTGCAATGCTATGAAGGCCTCGACGTTTCCTCTGCTGTCTACGAGTGGAACTATGCCGCGCAGATGATCGAGATCCGCATGGAGGAGGCGTCCGGCAAGGTCGACCGCTCCGACATGGAACGCAACGTATTCTCTGAAAAATACCTGATCCGCCGGCCAATTCTCGAGGCGCTGACCGGCAAGGAGGGCGCAGCGCCCGTCTTTCTCATCGACGAACTCGATCGCACTGACGAAGCGTTCGAGGCGTTCCTGCTCGAAATCCTCTCCGATTTCCAGGTTACCGTGCCGGAGTTGGGCACGATCAAAGCGGAAGAACCGCCCATCGTCATCATCACCACGAACCGCACGCGCGAAATCCACGATGCGTTGAAGCGGCGCTGCCTCTATCACTGGGTCGATTATCCCAATGCCGAGCGCGAACTGGAAATCGTCAACCGCAAGGTGCCGCAGGCCAATGAGCGGCTTTCGGCTGAGGTCGTCCGCTTCATCCAGAAATTGCGCGAGATAGAGCTGTTCAAGGTGCCCGGCGTTGCCGAAACCATCGACTGGGCAAGCGCCTTGACCGAACTCGACAAGGTCGCGCTCGATCCCGAAACCATTTCCGATACGATCGGCGTGCTCTTGAAATACCAGGACGACATCGCGCGCATCGAGCAGGGCGAAGGCCGCCGCATCCTCAATGAGGTGAAGGCGGAGCTTTCGGCAGCGGAGTAGACGGCGGGCGATGGACAATTTTCGTTCCACTCCGAAAACCGCCAAGCCCGAAGGGCGCATTGCCGACAACATCGTCTATTTCGCCCGTGCCTTGCGCAAGGCCGGCATGCGCGTCGGGCCGGCTTCGGTCAAGGATGCGATAGAGGCGGTGCTGGTGGCGGGCATCGGCAGCCGGGACGACTTTTACTGGACCCTGCATGCCGTGCTGGTCTCGCGACACGAAGACCATGCCACATTTGACGAGGCCTTTCGGCTGTTCTGGAAATCGCGCGAACTGATCGAGAAGATGATCGCGATGTTTTCGCCGGTCGCGCCCGACAAGCGCGAAAAGCAGAAGCCGCGCACCGCCGAAAACCGCGTCAGCCAGGCGATGTTCGAAGGCCACGAAAAGAACCAGCCGCCGCGCGAGATTCCTGAAATCGAGATCGATGCGCGCTTCACCGTGTCGGGCAACGAGATGCTGCGCGGCAAGGATTTCGCGCAGATGAGTGCTGCCGAGATAAGCGATGCCAAGCGCGCCATCGCTGCCCTGCAACTGCCTTTCGATATGGTCGCGACGCGGCGTTTTCGGCCCGACACACGCGGCCGTGTCGATCCGCGCGCCATGATGCGGGCCGCCGCCCGCACCGGCGGCGAGCTTATTCTCCCGAAATTCCGCTCGGTTCGCGAGGTCCACCCGCCGCTGGTGGTTCTGGCCGATATTTCCGGCTCGATGAGCCAGTATACGCGCATTTTTCTGCATTTCCTGCATGCGCTGACGGAAAAGCGCAGGCGCGTGCATACATTCGTGTTCGGCACGCGGCTGACCAACCTGACCCGCCAGATGCGCCATCGCGATCCCGATGAGGCGTTGGCGGACAGTTCGGCTGCCGTTCAGGACTGGTCCGGCGGTACGCGCATCGGCGATACGCTGCATGAGTTCAACCGGCTGTGGTCGCGCCGCGTGCTTGGGCAAGGCGCTGTCGTTCTGCTGATTACCGACGGGTTGGAGCGGGACGACGTTGCCGGCCTGAGCGAAGAGATGGAGCGGCTGAGAAAATCCTGCCGGCGGCTGATCTGGCTCAATCCGCTTCTGCGCTTCGACGGTTTCGAAGCGCGTGCTCGCGGCGTCAAGGCGATGCTGCCGCATGTCGACGAGTTCCGCCCGGTGCACAATCTCAACGCTCTGTCCGACCTCTGCGCATCGCTGGACAAGGCGACGACACGCGATGTTGATCCCCGCCGCTGGATGGGGATTGGCAGACCGCATGCAGCGTGACCATATTTGGTGTCTGGGAAATCGATGAAACGTGAGGGAGCGTCATGCAAAACACAGCGCATCTCGATGAAAGCCGCGACCCGCTGATCATCGCGGAAGGTTGGATGAAGAACGGCAAGGACGTCGCCATCGCCACCGTGGTCGAAACCTGGGGCTCGGCGCCGCGGCCGGTCGGCAGCCATCTGGTCATCGATGCCGAGGGCAATTTTCATGGGTCGGTGTCGGGTGGCTGCGTCGAAGGCGCAGTCGTATCCGAAGCTGCGGACGTGATCGAAAGCGGCAAGCCGCGCATGCTCGAATTCGGCGTTGCCGACGAGACCGCCTGGCAGGTCGGGCTTTCCTGCGGCGGGCGCATCAAAGTCTATGTCGAGCGGCTGGGGTAGGCCGCATGGATCCGCTGCATCTCAAAAAGCTGAACGCTGAGCGCCGGGCGCGACGCGCGGCTATACTCGTCACCGATCTGGGCGATGGCCGCGACCGCATGGTGCGCGAGGGCGATACGGTTGCGGGGGAACTTGGCGAGGCGATCGTCAAGGCGTTTCGCAGCGGCAATTCCGGTTCGGTCGTGGCTGAAGGGCGGAATTTTTTCCTGAATGTCCATCTGCCGCAGCCCCGGCTGGTGGTGATCGGCGCGGTTCATATCAGCCAGGCGTTGGCGCCGATGGCGCAGATCGCGGGTTATCCGCTCGAAATCATCGATCCGCGTACGGCTTTTGCGACCGACGATCGCTTTCCCGATGTGACGCTGTTTGCCGAATGGCCGGAAGATGTTCTGAAGGCGCATCCGCTCGATGGCTACACGGCTTTGGCCGCACTTACACATGATCCCAAGATCGATGATTTTGCACTCAAAGCCGCACTCGACGCCGATTGCTTCTATATCGGCGCGCTGGGCAGCCGCAAAACCCACGCCAAGCGTGTCGAGCGGTTGATGGCCATGGGCGCGCCAAGCGAGGGCATCGAAAAAATCCACGCGCCGATCGGGCTCGACATCGGCTCGGCCAGCCCGGGCGAAATTGCCGTTGCGGTGCTGGCTGAAGTCATTCGCGCATTCCGTTCGCGCGGTACGGCAAGGTTGCCAAAGGGCCAGGCGGCGTGAAGTTCGGGGCGATCCGCACTGAAGACGCCGAAGGCGCGATACTGGCGCATTCGGTCTCAGTGGGTGAAAAGCGTTTGCGCAAGGCGCATGTGCTGTCGGCAGAAGACATCACCGCGCTGAATGCCGCCGGCATTCGCGAACTCGTCGTTGCAAGGCTCGATCCGGGCGATCTCGGCGAGGACGCGGCGGCCGATCGCATCGCCAAAACGCTCTCGGCCGACAATATCGAAACCAAGCCGGCAGCGACCGGCCGCGTCAATCTTCACGCCGAGGCTTCCGGTGTCTTCACCGTCGACAAGGCGACAATCGACGCGGTCAATGCCGTCGATCCCGCAATCACCATCGCAACCGTTGCCCAATATGCCGAGGTCGAGAAAGGCCAGATGGTCGCGACCATCAAGATCATTCCGTTTGCGGTCCCGAGCGACCTGGTCGCGCGGGTAACCGGACTGGTGAAATCGGGCGAAGTCTTTGCGGTCCATCCCTTCCTGCCAAGGCGCATCGGGCTCGTCCAGACCATGCTTCCCGGCCTGAAGGAAAGCGTGCTGAACAAGACGGCGAACATCACGGCTGCGCGTTTCGCCCGGTCGCAAAGCCGGATAACGCAGGAGCGCCGCACGCCACATGAAACCGGTGCGGTGAAGCAGGCCGTCGAAGAGTTGCTAGTCGACAACGATATGGTTGTCGTCTTCGGCGCATCGGCGATGAGCGATTTCGAGGATGTTATCCCGGCTGCGATCGTTCAGGCCGGCGGCAAGGTGGTTCGCGCGGGCATGCCGGTCGATCCCGGCAATCTGCTCGTTCTTGGCGAGGTCAGCGGCAAGCCGGTGATCGGCGCGCCGGGTTGCGCCCGCAGTCCCAAGGAAAACGGTTTTGACTGGGTGCTGGATCGCATGATTGCCGGGCTTCCGGTCACCGGCATGGACATTGCCGGGATGGGCGTCGGCGGCCTGCTGATGGAAATTCCGACACGGCCGCAGCCGCGCGAGATAGGCGAGAAACCGCGCAACCCGAAGGTCTATGTCGTGCTGCTTGCCGCAGGCAGGTCGAGCCGCATGGGCGGGCCGAACAAGCTGATGGCGCTGTTCGACCACAAGCCTCTGATAAGGCAAAGTGCCGAGCGCGCGATTGCATCGCGTACTGCCGGCACGATCGTCGTTACCGGTCATCAGGCCGACTGGATCGAAAGAACGCTTGCCGGGCTCGATATGAAGCTTGTCCACAATGCGGATTTCGCGTCCGGGCTTTCTTCTTCGCTGAAAGCGGGCATCGCCGCTTTGCCGGACGATGCGGCCGGTGCGCTGGTGGTGCTGGGCGACATGCCGGCGGTAACGGCTGCCGATCTTGATCATATGGTAGAGGCGTTCCGAAGGTCCGGGGCACAATCGATCGTTCGCGCCACCCATGACGGCAAGCGCGGCAATCCGGTGCTTCTGCCGCGCGCGCTCTTTTCTGCCGTTGCGACATTGCAGGGCGACACAGGCGCGCGCCATATCGTCGAGGCCGAGGGTGCCGACGTTATCGATGTCGAGATCGGCGCAGGTGCCGCGATTGACGTCGACACGCGCGACGCCATGGTGGAAGCTGGCGGCATCCTGCAGGAAACCTGAGAAGCGAGGCTCATGATTCTCAAGACCATGTTGCGCGGAGCGCTGGTGTCCGCGCTGTTTCTGGCGGCTGCGCCGCCGCTCGCTGCTGCCGACGGTTTGACGCTTTCTCCCTTCAAGGACGAGTTGTTTGCCTATCCCGACATCCTGTCCACCGCGCAGGGCGGCGCCTATACGGTGGTCGACTATCGCGAG
The DNA here is from genome assembly GCF_037153935.1 of Mesorhizobium sp. CCNWLY176. Lineage (NCBI taxonomy): Bacteria > Pseudomonadati > Pseudomonadota > Alphaproteobacteria > Hyphomicrobiales > Phyllobacteriaceae > Mesorhizobium > Mesorhizobium sp. CCNWLY176. The sequence goes on along the minus strand of NZ_JBBBDZ010000007.1, from coordinate 64,403 downwards.
ATGCGCGACATCAACGAGCGTGACGAGATTCCCGAACGGCGCGTGCGCGGCAAATATGTTTCCACCGGCGTTCGCAAGGTCCAGAAGGATCTGGTGCTGAAGACCGACAGCGGTGACATCCGGCACGTCGCGGTCGGTACGCAGCAGAATGCCAGGCTGATTACGGTCTATCTGCACGGGCAGGGTGGCAGCCGTAAGCAGGGCGTCGACGATTTTACCTTCGGCGGCAATTTCAACCGGGTGAAGAACCTGATGGCCGCAAATGGCGGCCTTTACCTCTCACCCGATTTCCCGGATTTCGGCGACAAGGGTGCCGCACAGATTTCCGCACTGATCGCGCATTACGCGGAGCAATCGCCCGGCGCGCCGGTGTTCGTGGCTTGCGGTTCGATGGGCGGTGCCTTGTGCTGGAAACTTGCCGCTGACAAAGCCATCGCGCCCCGGATATCTGGCCTGCTGCTGCTGGGGTCGCTGTGGGATGACGGCTTCCTGATCAGCCCTGCGTTCAAGCGTAAAGTACCGGTTTTCTTCGGGCAGGGCAGCAAGGACCCGGTCTTTCCGATCGACAAGCAGGAGGCATTCTTCCGGTCGATTTCGGCCAAGTCGCCCGGCTATCCGACCCGCTTCGTCCGCTTCGAGACCGGTACGCATGGCACGCCGATACGCATGACCGACTGGCGTGAGGTTCTCAACTGGATGCTTTCTCTCAAGCGGTGACGCTATCCCATTGTTTCGCGGTCATTTTTGGACCGCGATTTAAGGGGCCGTATTGTAGTCGATGACCGATTCAGGGTTGATTTCGCCGTCATAGGAAGCATCGACGTCGTATTGCACGAGGGTGAAATCGCCGTTGCGGAACAGCCAGGTTCCGTCTGAGGAGGCGTCTCCAACGCCACGCCATTTGCCGTGTGAGGTGATAGTCTTGGTAGCTTCGTCGTAGGATGAGTTGATGAGCTGGTTTTCGCTGCGGTAACCGATGATGTTGATTGCCTCGACCTTGCCCTCGCTGTTTCCGCCTTCGTAATGAATGTCGAGTTCGGGCGTCGCGAAATGCAGTTCGCGCACGCCATTCGTCTCGTCGGCCAGGTAATAGACGTGAATTTCGTTGTAGGCACCAGCCAGGCAGAAGAAGCGGAAAAGCCGTGCCTTCTGCTCAGGGTCGCTTTCGGCGCTGCCGGCGGGATGAAACGAGATGGTGTGCTCTTCGGGCTTTATTGCGTCGTCGGGCTGGCCGGGCGCAAGCGAGGTGCATTGCTTGGAATGGGTGGCGGCAAATGCGTTTCTGGCCTCTTCCAGAACGGCATCCTTGGGCGTCGGAGCCGGACCATCGCCGCATGAGGCGGGCAGGGCTTCCCCCAGCGGTTTGTCGCTCGGCTTCAGATCACCCTTTTCTATGCGCAGGCCGGTAAAGGTTTGTTCCTGTAGCTGGGGGTTCACGAGACGCGCTGTGTAGCACCCGCCGAACACGGCTTCGCTGCCGTCTTTCTTGCGAGCGAGGATCGCGGCGGGAATGCTGAAATAGGTGCTTCCCGCGGCCCCTTCGGCGCTGGCTTCGCCGGTGACGACCTGCACTTCGGTGGTGTTCTCGTACCCCTTGACGAAGGCCTCGTAATCCTTCGCAGGCTTGGTATCGCCGAAATAGTCCCAGGCGCGGGAATATTCCTGGCGATTAACCGCATTGTAGAGCGAGCGGATAAGCGAGGCGGCGTCGGAACGGTTGTCGAGATAGGTTGGCTCGGCGGCCAGCGCCGAAGCGGCAACCAGACTCGAGGCAAGGGCGGCGAGCACTATTCGTTTCATCCGCGAATCTCCCATTCGACGGATAGTATCTGCCATGGAATGCGGCGTGGTCGTGACGGCCAAACATCCGCAGCAAAAGTCGTCCCGGCGCGAGGCGCCGGAGACCGTTGGCTGTTATTTGAGAGCCATTTCGCGAGCGATGCGCGGAAAATCGGCAGGTTTTACGCCGATGTCGGCGCGGTCTGCATTGCTCATCGCGTCGAGCATCTGGAACGCGGCGCGGTAGCGGCTGTTTTCGCGGTGGCGCCGGCTGGTGAACATTTCAGTCAGGAACTTCATGATCAGGACCCTTCGTTGGTCCTCCCATAACCAATATAATCGATTTATATTCATTGTGCAGAGCAGCAATTGCATGGCTGCCATGTGTTTCATCAAAACCCGGGCTGAAACTTTCTTCCGCGCGGCCCGTATTTTCCCATGCCGGTCGAAAGCCGGTTTTTCCTCGTCGCAAGACGCATTCGGGCTGCATTTCGGTGCGGCCCGCATTTTTGGAGAAGCGGTCTGCACGAAACCGTTGGCGCCTAAATTTCTTCTCATCGCGCCAAGCTATTTTTAACGAGCGCTGTCCTACTGTCGGGAGCGAAATGGCCAGTCGCGCGTTGACGGCAGAGGAGCCTGTCTTGGGAACAAATACCAACCGCGATTTTGCCTCGTTGCTTGACGATCTTTTCGTCAATCCGGCTCCATTCGAGGAGGCATCTCCCCGCCCATCGGTGCCGTTCGATTATATGTCCGTTGCCGATGAGCTTCATTCCGGTCGGATCAAAGTCTCGACGGAGACCGCTACCGCCGAATATCGCGACGTTTCCGAGAATTTCGAGGCAGGCTTTGCTGCATTGCTCGCAAATCTTGATCGGCTGGCGGCTGACGAGGTAGCCGAGATCGAAAAGCTGCCGCCGATAGATCCCGAGGAGATTGCCAAGGAACTTGGATTGGCGGCGGCAAAAGCGAGTGCCGACTTTGGCCGGCTCCGTCGGAGTTTTGCTTTCCACAATCATCCCGACCGCGTGGCGCCGCATCTGCGCCAGCGCGCCATGGTGCGCATGCAGGTCGCCAACATGCTGATCGACGACGCCAAGCGGCGGGCCGCCAAGCCAGCCAAGCGCTGACGCCAGTTTTTACGGATTTGTCCGGACGGCGAGTAAATTTGGCTGCCGCTGCTTGGCGACGGGGCCGTCTCCGGTTTATGCTGAGGCATCCTTCCCAGCGTGACCACGCGAAATACCCTTCCAGTTCCGGAGATTTTCCATGCAGCAGCGCCGCATTGGCCGCACCGACCTTTCCGTTTCCAGGATCTGCCTTGGAACCATGACGTGGGGACAACAGAACACCGAGGCCGAGGGTCATGCCCAGATGGACCTCGCTTTCTCGCGAGGCGTGAATTTTCTCGATACGGCTGAGCTCTATTCGATCCCGCCGAAGCCCGAGACGCAGGGCAGCACCGAAATCATCGTCGGCAACTGGATGAAGGCGCGCGGCAACCGCGACAGCATTGTGCTTGCATCCAAGGTCGTCGGCCGCACTTCCAATGAATGGTTCCGGGGAGGGCGGCCGTCGAAGCTGGTGCGCGCCGACATCTTCGATGCGGTCGAGAAATCGCTGAAAAGGCTGCAGATCGACTATATCGATCTCTACCAGATCCATTTTCCGGATCGGCTTATCCCCTGGGGCTCCAACCCGACGCGTATCGCTACTGAGCCGGGCAAGCGCGCCGAGGATGAAACGCCGATCGCCGAGACGCTTGCTGTCTTCGACGAACTGGTGAAGGCAGGCAAGATCAGGCATCTCGGCCTGTCCAACGAAAGCTCCTGGGGCGTGATGCGCTTTCTTAACGAGAGCGACAAGGGCATCGGCCCTCGCGCAGCCTCGGTGCAGAACGCCTACAACCTCGTCAACCGCACATTCGAGGTCAATCTTGCCGAAGTGTGCGAACGCGAGGATGTCAGCCTTCTTGCCTATTCGCCGTTGGCGCAGGGCTATCTGACCGGAAAATACGACCACGGCGCGCGGCCTGAAGGCGCGCGCACCACGCTGTTCAATCGCGCCCAGCGCTACGAGACGCCCTATGCCGCCGAGGCACATCTCGCGTATAACGAGCTTGCCAGAAACTTCGGCATGGAACCGGCGCTCTTCGCCAACGCCTATGTGACGAGCCGCTGGTTCGTGACCTCCAACATCATCGGCGCCACCTCGATTCCGCAGCTCGAAATGGCGCTGGCGGCTGCCGACGTAACCTGGACCGACGAGATGCAGAAGGCCGTCGACGACATTCACCAGCGTGTCGGCAATCCGTGCCCCTGAACGACAGATTGTGACGTTCTGGCCAGTGGACCGGCCCGGGCCTGCCCGATAAGTTGCGCGCCATATTCACGAGAGGAAAAAATCATGACTGATATTTGGTTCCGCACGGGCGAGGCGACGGTGCTTGCGGCCGAAGGACAGGCGACGGACGCGATGCCCGAGGTTCTGATCGGCTCGGTACGCGGGCCGGTGGGGCAGGCTTTCGCCTCGATGATGGGGCAGGTGAAGGGCCACACCCGCATGTTCGTCGTGCGCGACCTGAACCAGCAGGTGAAGCCGGCGACGATGATGACGACGAAGGTCACCATCAAGAACATGGCCTATGCCGAGCTGCTTGGCGGCGTCGTGCAGGCCGCCACCGGCGACGCCATCGTCGACTGCCTTGCCGAGGGCATCCTGCCAAAGGACGAGGCCGACGAACTGTGCATGATCATCATGATCTGGCTCGATCCGCGCTGCGCCGAGGACGAGAACCTCGACAAGAAGGATCTCTACCGCACCAATTACGAGGCGACCAAGATCGCCATTTCGCGCGCAATGACCGGCAAGCCGACGGTCGACGAGTTGATCGCCAACCGCAAGACGGTGAAGCACTATGCCCTCGACGGCGTCATCGACTACTGAGAGATCGTTTCCTAACTCGTCCTGCCGGTCATCTGACGCGGTTTTCTGCGCTTCCGGTGCTCATGGACCTAATGTCCATTCCGCTCCGGTTCTCGAAATCCCACGCCATATGCCTCGGCAGGGCGAGTTATCAAAACGATCGCTCCGCTCTGGCTGGACCGCCGCTTAAGCCGCGCTGGCTGTGATTTTGGTGGCCGCAAGGGTCTATGGATGCGCCCATAGTCCTTTCGGCCGCCAGAGTTTAATGTCCATGAGCAGCACCTCCATCACCGCGCCAGCGATCCCGCGATCGCAACGCTGGGCGCTGGCCGCGTTGCTCCTTGGCGGCATCGTGATTGGCTGCTCGCCGATTTTCGTGCGGCTTTCCGAGGTCGGGCCGATGACGACTGCGTTCTGGCGCGTGGCGCTGGGGATGCTGCCGCTTCTCGCCTGGCAGGCGGCCAGCCCGGCGCGTGGCAAGGCCGATGCGCGGCCTGCCGGGTTTTCCGACTATATCGGCCTGTGCGTGCCAGGCGTCATGCTCGCCGGCGATCTTGTCGCTTGGCACATCTCGCTTCACCTGACGTCGGTAGCCAATGCAACGCTGCTCGCCAACATGGCGCCGATCTTCGTGACGCTGGGCGGCTGGCTTCTTTTCCGCACGAAAATCAGCCGCATTTTCCTCACCGGGCTCGCTCTGGCGCTGGCCGGCGTCGTCATCCTCAAGGGCGGGCCGGCAGCCCTCGGCGGCGGCGACATCAAGGGCGACGTCATCGCCATCATCGCCTCGGTCTTCTATGCCGGCTACATCCTCGCGCTCGGAAAGGTTCGCAGCCGTTATTCGACGCTGACTACCATGCTGTGGACGACCGGCTCGGCAGCCGTCTGCATGCTGCCGCTGGCGCTGTTCTTCGAAATCGGGTTCTGGCCTCTCACATTGTTCGGCTGGGCGATTCTGCTCGGTCTTGCCTGGATTACCCACGCCGGCGGGCAGGGGCTGATCATCTTCGCGCTGGCCTGGCTGCCGGCGGCCTTCTCGTCGCTGACGCTGCTGATCCAGCCTGTGGTCGCGACCATACTGGCGTGGCTTCTGCTCAACGAAACGATCGGCATCATGCAGGCAGTTGGCGGGATTATCGTCCTTGCCGGAATACTGGTCGCGCGGCGCGGCTAGGGTGTGTCGACATTCAGGTGATGGCTGGCTGCAAAACGCACCCACATATTTTTGCCGGCTCGCGTCATCAAACTGCAATAAACAAAGCTTGATCGGCCAATCGATTGCATTAGACGGCGAAACGAATAAACAGGAATCTACGCTAGAATTCCTGTGAAAAGCCGTTCCGCCATGAAGCACCGAATCCTGTTCGGTTCGTACCCGATTCCGCGCTTTGCCGGGGTGCCGAGCCACAATTTCATCGTCTGGGTCGACCCCGGCGGGCGGCCGCTCTACGAGATCAATGGCGGGGCGAGCAATCCTGACGGCACCTTCAACTATTTCTCGATCTTCGGCCGGCTGACCGCCGTGGAAACCGACTATGCGCGCCGCAATCTGGCGTACTGCCCGGAATTCCATATCCGCCCGACGTCGCGCACCGTGCTGTTGCTGGAAGCGCCTCATCGCGAGATCGCGGCGCGCTGGGCGCGGGGCATGAGGACGGTGAACCGCATCGCCGCTTCGGGCCTGCGCTATTCCTTCCTGACCCAGAACAGCAATTCGGTCGCCTCCGCTGTCGCGCGCGGCATGGATCTCGTTGTACCGCGTTCCTCGCTCGGACCGCTGCGCGCGCCCGGCGGCCGCCGCCGGCTGGCGCTGGAGCCGATGGTGGCTTAGCAAGGGCACCTCTCTCCCTTCTCCCCTTGTGGGAGAAGGTGGATTGGCGCGCAGCGCCAAGACGGATGAGGGGTGTTGGACGGAGTGATCCGTTCCAGGAAAGGCCTTCAGGCTGCCCGCCCATCGCCGCATTCCGGCCAACACCCCTCATCCGACCTCGCTCCGCTCGGCCACCTTCTCCCACAAGGGGAGAAGGAGAGGTGGCACCCAAGCCGGAGGATTTCCCGAAACTGCTCGGCCAGATGGGGAGTTTCATGCGCCAGGACTATGATTATTCGCAAGACGTCAAGACGCTGAAAATGCCGGTCATGATCGTGTTCGCCGACAGCGACATGTACAAACCCGAGCATATCGTGAAGTTCTATCAGCTGCTCGGCGGTGGGCTGAAGGACGCCGGCTGGATGCGCGAGACCATGTCGCAGAACCGTCTGGCGATCATCCCCAACCGCACCCACTATGACGTCTTCTTCGCACCCGAACTGGTTTCGACCACGCTGCCGTTCCTCGACGGCCAGACCAAGGTGAAGACATGGGACGAGGTGGTGGAAGAGGCGAAGAAGTAGGGGAGCTCTACTGCGAAAAACGCCTGCGCTTTCAGAGGGAAGCGCGGGCAGGCTCATGCTGTGCAACAACACACGGCCCAAATTTCGTCGAGTGTCTGTCTTTGGTTTCTGCTTGCCTGGCACTGAAAAGATCAGGGAGCTTCATGGAACCGCGCAGATCGTCGAGCGCGTCAGGAACCGCTTCTCGCGGCCATTGTCGAGCGAGAACATGCCGCCGCGACCGGGCACGACATCGATGATGAGGTCGGTGTGTTTCCACACCTCGAATTGCGAGGCGCTGATATAGACCGGCGTCTCGCCGATCATGCCCAGAAGTACGTCCTGATCGCCGACGATGAAGTCGCTGCGCGGGTAGCACATGGGTGAGGAGCCGTCGCAGCAGCCGCCGGATTGATGAAAAAGGACGGGGCCGTGATCAGCGATGATTTCGGCGAGGAACGCTTCCGCTTCCGGGGTGGATGAGACCTTTCCCAGAGAAACTTTTTCCAGCATGCGGATACTCCCTGATAAAAGATGAGGCGGCGTGGCCATTTCGACCACGCCGCCGACGCCTTAGATCGCCGTGCGTCCATTCGGACGCACAATGGACGATCTAACACTTTGAATGAGCATCGGAATATTCCGAAAACCGGGTTCCACTTTTCGGTCCGATGCTCAGGAGGCGATCAGAAGAAGCCGAGCTTCTTCGGGCTGTAGCTGACCAGCATGTTCTTGGTCTGCTGGTAGTGATCGAGCATCATCTTGTGCGTTTCACGGCCGATGCCGGACTGCTTGTAGCCGCCGAAGGCAGCATGCGCCGGATAGGCGTGGTAGCAGTTGGTCCAGACGCGGCCGGCCTGGATGGCGCGGCCGAAGCGATAGGCGCGTGTGCCGTCGCGGGTCCAGATGCCGGCGCCAAGGCCGTAGAGCGTGTCGTTGGCGATCGACAAAGCCTCGTCGTCGTCCTTGAAGGTGGTGACCGAAACCACCGGCCCAAAAATCTCCTCCTGGAAGACGCGCATCTTGTTGTGGCCCTTGAAGATCGTCGGTTTGACGTAGTAGCCGCCGGCGAGATCGCCGGGCAGGTGGTTCTGTTCGCCGCCTGTCAGCACTTCTGCGCCTTCCTGGCGGCCGATGTCGAAATAGCTCAGGATCTTTTCGAGCTGTTCGCTGGATGCCTGCGCACCAATCATCGTCACTGGGTCGAGCGGGTCGCCCTGGACGATTGCCTCGACGCGCTTCAGTGCCTTTTCCATGAACTTGTCATAGATTTTCTCATGCACCAGCGCGCGGCTCGGGCAGGTGCAGACCTCGCCCTGGTTGAGCGCGAACATGACGAAGCCTTCGATCGCCTTGTCGAGGAAATCGTCATCCTCGGAGGCAACATCCCTGAAGAAGATGTTGGGCGACTTGCCGCCAAGTTCCAGCGTCACCGGGATGAGATTCTGGCTGGCATATTGCATGATCAGCCGGCCGGTCGTCGTCTCGCCGGTGAAGGCGATTTTGGCAATGCGCGGCGAGGAGGCCAGTGGCTTGCCGGCTTCGAGGCCGAAACCGTTGACGATGTTGAGCACGCCTTCAGGCAGGATATCGCCGATGAGATCGGCCCAGAGCATGATCGTGGCGGGCGTCTGTTCGGCCGGTTTCAGCACCACGCAGTTGCCGGCAGCCAGCGCCGGCGCGAGCTTCCAGCAGGCCATGAGAAGCGGGAAGTTCCACGGAATGATCTGGCCGACGACGCCGAGCGGTTCATGGAAGTGGTAGGCGACGGTATCGTCGTCGATCTGCGAGAGGCTGCCTTCCTGTGCGCGCAATGCGCCGGCGAAATAGCGGAAATGATCGATGGCGAGCGGCACGTCGGCTGCGGTGGATTCACGGATCGGCTTGCCGTTGTCCCAGGTCTCGGCCAGAGCGAGGAGGTCGAGGTTCTCCTCCATGCGGTCGGCGATCTTGAGCAGCATGTCGGCGCGTGTCGCTGCGGCAGTCTTGCTCCAGGCGTCCTTTGCCTTGTGGGCCGCATCAAGGGCCGCTTCGATATCGGACGCATCCGAGCGCGCGATTTCGCCGAGCGGCCGGCCGGTTACAGGCGAGATGTTTTCGAAATATTTTCCGGATTTGGGCGCGACCCATTTGCCGCCGATGAAGTTGTCGTAGCGCTTGGCGAAGGGAACCTTGGCCGTGCGGGAAAATTCAACCTTGTTCATGTCTTCCTCCCGAGAAGCGACGCCACAGGATGCGGCGTTTCGAGAGACAGGATCGGCGCTGCTTCATGCGTTGTCAGCCCGTACGGCCGCGATTGCAGCCCCTTGGTGTCGCAAGACTGCGACACCTCGCAGGCACAAAATCAATGCGTGCGCGATACGTCGAGACGCTTCAGCTTTCGATGCAGTGTGGCGCGGCTGATGCCCAGCACTTGGGCTGCGGCGGTGACGTTGCCATCCGCGCGGGCAAGCGCCCTTTGCAGGACGCTGCGCTCGGCATGGGCAAGGTTCTCCGGTTCGCCCCGTGTTGCGCCGAACAGATCGACTGCCGGGAGAGGGCGCGTAAGGCAATCCGGCGTGATGCCGAGCGCCTGCCGTGCAGAGCGCGTCGCGCCGACCACGAGATCGTCGGCATCGACGGCGACAAGCGCGCCGACGCTCTTGTCGATCGTCGGTGCCAGCAGAATGCGTGCCATCGGGAATGACATGCGGAAATTCTCCGCCTCGATGCGGCGTGCAGCGTCGATGACCGCCATCGAAATCAGATTGGCAAAGCCTTCCGTCAGGTCTGCGCGGCAGGAGGATACGTCGAGTGCGGCGACCAGATTGCCCTCGTGATCGTAGATGGGGGCGGTGGTGCAGCTGAGCGCGGTGTTGCGCGTGAAAAAATGCTGGTCGCGGTGGATGGTCAGCGCGCGCTGCTCGACGAGGCAGGTGCCGATGCCGTTGGTGCCTTCGCTGTCCTCGCTCCAGACGGAGCCGGTCCACAGGCCCCAGGAATGAAACGTCTCGTCGTCGGATGGTGCACCGCGGCGCTCGACGGGCACGCCGTCTCGGTCGGCCAGGAGTACACAGCAACCGACGCCGCCGACGGCCAGATAGAGCCTGTCCAGGCTGGGACCCGCGGCGGCAAGCAGCGGCTCGATCTTCTGTCGCGCTTCCCTCAGTTCCGCCTCGGTCAGGTGCCTGGGGGATTTGCGTTCTGCCGGATCGAGCTGATGCAAGGATGATGAACGTCGCCAGGACGCTACAAGAGCGGACTTCGCTGCGGCGTCCGAAGTGATCGCGGCCTGAATGCGGTCTGCATGAAGGGCGGGTAAGTGTCCGACCATGTTTCCTCCCGAAACTTTAGCCTCTTCTCCTCTGCCTGGATCCGGCTCCTTCCCGAAGCCATATCTTGGTCGCAAGCCACGTTTGCTTTGCCGATCCCTGCACGTCAATTCATAGAAAGGATGAGATTTCTCCGGTTCCTGTCGTCGATCGCAAGGTCAATTCACAATCGGAGCTGCAAGTATGGTTCTCAATTCGGTGCCTTCGCGCAGTGCCATGCCAAGCGACTGGCACATGTTGAGGGCTGCCGCGCCTCAGTCGGCGGCGGAGCAGGGCCAGCTTGCCGGTACCGTCAGGCCGGCCGGCAGCTTCGTGGTGCTGTCACCGCAGGCCAGGTCGACCTGTCCTTGCTGCAGGTTTTTTGCTGCGGACAGGTTCACGCCTTCGATTCTTGTCAGAAACATAAAAGCGCGGTCGAAGTCTATCGCGCCTTCGAAAACCGAGCCGACGAAGCTGGCGCGCGAAAGGTTGGCCATGGGAAAACGGGTGCCGGTCAACACCGCCTTGTCGAAACTGGCGCGGCCGAGCTCGGCCTTCTCGAAATCGGCGCCGGTAAGATGCGCATTGCTGAAATTGGTCCGTTGCAATTCGGAACTGGCAAAGGAGGCGTTTTCGGCCGAAACGTCCGAGAAATCACAGCGATAGCCTTCGACCTTGGCGAAGTTTGCCTTGTCGGCATTGGCGCCTGCAAGCGAAGCGCGCACCAAGGTCGCCTTTTCCAGGTTCGCCGACTTGAGATTGGAACCGCTGAGGTCGGTCTGCGAGAAATCGGTATCAGACAGATTGGCGTTTTCGAGATTGCTGCCCCCGAGTATGATCTGCTTCTTGTTGCAGCCGCTCCAGTTCATTCCAATCGCCGGCGAACTTCTGCAGTCCTGCGCGCGAGCCGGGAATGCCGAAGCCGCAATCGTTGCGGAAAAGACCAAAGCACAAAGAGCAAGGGAGCGAAAAACGCTTGCAAGCCCAGGCCGGATGAAACGACCTGGTCTCGGGAGCAGGGCGTCGGTATCGGCATGACAGGTAGGCTCGGTGCTCAGCGTGTTCATCTCATTGCTCCGAGATTCGATGTCGTTTCAGGTCCCAGCGCATAATGTGGGTGTCCCGGAGAGTCCACTCAAGATGCAACCTCGACGCTATTCCATCCGACCGTGCCCTGCAATCGATCGACGTCCTTGCCGGGCTGTCGGACCATTCGGATGCGGCGAACGGTCTATCTGAGACGGGCTGAAGATGCCGTCTCAACTGCTTTAAAGCTAAAAGATAGTCTATTGACATATAGATATGCCCTGCATAGCTTTCGCCCGAGCTGATACCGGTCTGCGAAGTTGAGGACAAGCTGACGGTGGATGCTGGCTGAGATAGCGGCTCGGCCGGCCCAGCTTGTTTGACCAAGTGGAGGAAACCAATGAAATTATTGCGCCTTGCGATCTCCGCGGCGGTATCGGCCATTGCTCTAGGCACAGCCGCTGCAGAACCCGTGAAAGTCGCCTTCCTGACGCCGAAGACCGGGCCGCTGGCCTTTATCGGCGCCATGTACGATCCCACGATCGGCTTCGTCCAGAAACCGTTCAACGAAGCCGCCGGCGAAACCGGCAACACGCTGGACATTAGCGTCTATGACGATTCCGGAACGACGCAGGGTGCTGCCGATCGCTTCAAGCAGGCGATTGCCGACGGTGCGCGCGTCTTCATCGGTGCGGGAACTTCGCCTTTGGCTGCGCAGAACCTGGCGGACATCCGCCGCTGGAACCAGCGCAATCCGGACGATCCGGCCATGCTGCTCATCGTCGGCTCGGAAGGATCGAACTTCATCGGCTCCGATTGCGACTTCTATTCCTTCCACTTCACGACAACACCCTTCATCCGGCAGAACGCTTTGGCAAAGGTCATGAAGGACGAAGGGTCGCTGGGTGAAAAGGTCTATTCCCTCCAGCCCGATTACACGATGGGCCGCGAGATGGAGGCGGCGGTCGGGCAGAATGCCGAGACCTACGGCTACAAGTTGGTCGGCCAGACGCGCCACGACGTCTTCAAGATCAAGGACTTTTCGCCGTTCATCGAGAAAGTTCGCGCCACCGCGCCCGACACGATCTTTACGGCCAGCAGCGGAAGCGATCTGCGGCTCATCCTCCAGGCGGCATCGGCCTCTGGACTGAAGGCGCGTTTTGCGAGCACCTTCCTTGACGAGCCTGGAAACTTGGCCGCCGCAGGCGCGTCTGCTCTTGATAGCCACAGCGCACAACTGTTCAACGCCGAAGCAAGCGGCGAAGCCGGCGAGAAATATCGTGCTGCATTCAAAGCAGCTGCCGGACGTGACCCTGTCGCCTACATGAACAACAGCGTTCAGACGCTGAGCATGCTGGGCGCTGCGATTACCGCGCTGCCAAAGGCGGACAAGGTCGCGGTCAACGACCTCGCCAAGTCTCTGGAAACCGTGCAGGTCGACTGGCCCCACGGCAAGCTTTCGATGCGTGCCGAGGACCATCAGATCCAGCTGCCACTGGTCATCACCAAAGTTTCGAAGAACGCTCGCGACAAGGTCGATGATACCGATATGGGGTTTGAGCCGGTCAAGGTCCTGAGTGCTGAAGAAACGTCGCTTCCGGTCAGCGCCGACTGCAAAATGAAACGGCCCTGATCCATCGTAAAAACTGCGGACGGGAGCCATCGTTCCCGTCCGTTTTGCGCTATGCCCGGCGGCCGCTGCATCTCATAAAATCAACGGATGCGGTGTGAAACCGCACTCAGAATCGGTCGTGCAAAGATGCTCCAGATTGGCGATTGCCGGATTGTCTCGGTCCTCGAGCAGGAGTTCGAGCCGCGTGTCGACTTTCTGTTTCCGGAACTGGATCTCGCTTCTCTTGCTGGAGAGCAGAGCTGGCTGGAACCATCGTATCTGGACTTTTCGAACGGTGTCGTCCGGCTTGCGATTCAAAGCTTCATTGTCAAAGTGGATGGCCTGACCATTATCGTCGATACGGGCATCGGCGAAGAAAAGCCGCGGCATCGTCCGGAATGGCACGGGCGAAAGAATACTGGTTTTCTCGATAGCCTTGGCGAACACGGTGTTGCGCCGGAGACGGTTGATCTGGTTGTCTGCACCCATATCCATGTCGATCATGTCGGCTGGAATACGCAATGGATGGACGGCACCTGGCAGCCTACGTTCCCGAATGCGCGCTATCTCATCCCCAGCATTGAGCGCGACCATATGCGCGCTCAAGCCGAGCCGCCCTCATATTATGCGGATAGTGTGGTTCCGCTTCCGGGCAGAATGGTCGATTGGGTTCAACCGCATCATGAGATCTGCCCGGGACTGACGCTCGTGCCTCTGCCGGGACATTCGCCGGGCATGGTGGGGCTCAGGGTCGAGCGAGAGGGGAAGAAGGCCATTCTCTGTTCAGACGCATTGCACAGTCCCTTCCAGCTTCGCCTGCCCGAAGTTTCGAGTTCGCTGTGTTCGGACGCCGGCCTGGCGTGGACGACGCGCCACGCCCTGCTGTCCGAGTGCGTTGCAGAGGATATGTTGCTGGTTCCTGCCCATTTGCGCGAACATGCCGCCATCCGGGTGCATAGGGACGGCCACGTGTTTCAGCCGGAATTCGTTGATTTCGTCGGTTGAGGCCAGCGGGACGCGGGCGGCGATTTTTTGCGTCATCGTCCAGCGAAATTGCGTCTCTTCAGCGCTGGATTCCAAAATCTATCCCGGACCAGCAGAGCCAAGTCTCCGTCACGGCATTACGTTGCCGGAGACCGAGTTGCTCCGATGAGAGGCCGGCGCAATCGGGGAGGATGAGGGGGACCACGCCGGCCAATGGCGCTCCCTTTCAGGTCCGCCGCGTGGCAAAGATGACACGATCGGTTGACATAGGAAACTAAAAACTAACATATGTTAGCATATGGCTTTGCTGAGAAATACGTTTCGGAGGGCAGATGCGGGCCGTAACGAACGGAATTACACTCGGGATTGTTGCATATTTCTGCCTTGCGGTTGCGCCGGCTTTGGCCGACATGCGCGCCGTCCGTCAATTTGCGGCTGGTTTAAATGGCAGTGAACGTTTCCGTATAATCCTGGTGGCTGACTCGGATCGGGGTAACTACCTCACCGATCAGAAGCTCAATCGCGCCATGGAGCCTCGCGAGCAGCGCAAGATCAGGCCAGTTCAACGCTCGACCTCGCGACCGAAGCCGCAGCAGGCCAGGACAATGCAGCCGACAAACGCGCGGCAGAGTATGAAATCCATCCCTGGTGAATATCGGACCGTCTGTGTGCGGACATGCGACGGTTATTACTTCCCAATGTCCTTTTCATCGTCCCGGCGTCAGTTCTCGCGCGATCTTCGGAATTGCCAGGCTATGTGTCCCGGCACTGAGATGCAGGTTTTCTTTCAGGAAAACGATGCGCAAATGGTCGAGGAGGTTAAAGAGGGGGAGGAGGCGCCGGATATCCGCAACGAGTCCGCCGCCATGATTTCAGCCGTCGATGGCAAGCCTTATTCCGAGATGCCCACGGCATATCTGTACAGGCGAGAAAGCCTGGCTCGCCCGCCAAACTGCAGCTGCAACGGGCAGGGCGCTTCAGAAGCTGTGGCCGAGCCCGCACCATCGAACGAGGCAACGTCCTCGACCAGTCCAACCGCTGCTCCTGTCGAGGAACCGAATCCGGTAGCTGATCCGAAAATATCGGCGGACTTGGGAAGGGACCAGGAAAGGGACGTGATTGTCCAGACACAGGGGAGTGTTGAAACGACGGCCCGTCCGCTCGAGCCCGAACGCAAGGTCAGGGTTGTAGGACCGGTGTTTCTTCCTGACCCAGAAGGGGCAATAGATCTTCGAGCCCCGACTAATCGATACGTCCCGTAAATATGACTCTGAGCGCTGCGCTAGCGGCGGCGCGTTCTCGCACCAGTCCAATCGTAGCGTTGCTCGTAGTTCACGGTTGATCCGGGACGTTGTTCGAGGATTTCAGATTGGTGGCAGCAAGCATCATGATTGCATAGGAAACCTGCGCGGCATCCCATCCGGCGGCAGTTGCCATTTCCAGCAACTTGATCACCGAAGGCTCCAACGCAAACTGACAATGCGTCTGATATTGTGGATCGCCAAGAGCGTGACTCGGAGAATTGATCCTGTTTGCTTTTGCCATTGTTCATGCATCATGAGGTTGTCCCTCCGCCCAGACGCATCATCATTTTTTACGCATGCGGCAACCGACGTCAATCTTTCCAAAGTTGGCGGCAGATCTCCGCGGTCTGGCTGTTTTGATCTCATTTTGGTGAAGTCTCAGAAACGGGATCCAACCTTGATGGCGAAGGTGTGATCCTGACTTTGCCCGCCGCTTCCATAGGCGGTCTGGTAGTCGAAACCGAGGTTCCAGGCGTCACCGATCTGTGCGTCGAAGCCCAGTCCGATTGTCAGGTGGTCCCTGGAGAACTGATCGATATCGATTGAATACGGCAGCGTGCCAATATCGGCGTAGCCAAGGCTCGCGCGGCTCGATCCCTCGAAATCGTGGGTGTATTCGAGCCTGGCACGAGGTTTGAAGACGCCCCAGTCCATAGACAACGCGTATTCGAGCCGAAGCCCAAGGATACCGGAAAGCGTGTCGATGGTCTGGTCGCCATAGGTCAGCCCCCATATACCGCCGTCGCTCTCCGAAAAGGCGTCGAGTTTGGAGCGAGAGGCTTCCAGTCTTCCATATGGCGAGAGCAGCCAGCGGTCTTGACGATATTCGTATCCAGCCGTCAGCGAACCGAAGATCTGCTGCCCGCCGCGCGATCCCGTGGCGAAATCTCCAGTTGCCGTGACATAGCGGCGGCTGTCGAAATCCATGAGGCCGTAGCCGATCAAGCCGTCAATGAATATCTCCGGCGTCGGCTTGTAGCTGCCATAGGCGGCCATGGACCATGCTCGCCCACGGCTTTCCGTTCCGTTGCCCCCGACATCGGTCTTGTCACGGCCGTAACCGAAGCCGAGGCCGCCCACGAATTTGGGAGTGAAGCGATAGTCCACGCCGCCGGAAACGCCTACCAGCGTGCTGTCGAGATCAATGCTTCCATTGTCGCTTTCCGCAAAATTGACATAGCCTCCCGACCAGACCGCGAAGTTGCCGAGAGGATTGTAGTCGGCAGAACCGGAAGCAGGCGTCTCGCTTTCCTTCTTGCCGGCGTCCATCCTGCGGAAGGCGTCCGCGACGGGATCGCGTTCGTCTTCTTCTGCATAGGCTGCCTGATCTGAATCGCGCTGCGTAAGGCCGATATTGACGTTCATCGAATTGCGCCGGCGCTCGCCTTCGTCGTGAAGCTGCTCAAGGCGGCGGTTGAAATTATCCGTCTGCGTCCTGGCGAAGCGCTTCGCTGCCTCTGCCTGGGCCGTCAAAAGGCCAATTACCTCGGGGTCCTGCGACGGATCGGGTCGCGCGATGATGTTGAGTGTCACCGTGGCTGGGGCCGAGCGCCCATCGGCGTTCGACAGCGTGTATTGCAGGCTTGCCGATCCCGCGAAGGTGCCGGCAGCCGCGAAATCCAGCATATAGGCAGCGCGATCGCCCCTGATGGATGCCTTGCCTGCCTCGGTCGCGGGATAGACCGCGATATCGGCTCGGGTGAACGGGCCGTTGGTTGCTCCTTTCGTGAGATCGATGGAGCCGCGGGTTCCGGACATGACCTCCAATGTCATGTCCCGGGCGACCGGGACATTGAGGTTTCTGATTTTAATTGAAAGATTGGCAGTCCCGGTGAAGCCGAGACCATCGGTGGCCGTCACTGTGGCCGAGAAGTCGCCGGCTTCCGTTGGCGTCCCGGACAATGCGCCGTCAGCCGCAAGGACGATGCCCTTAGGCAGTTTACCCCCGGTCACGGCGAACTCATAGGACGCTGTGCCTCCCGAGGCAGACAGTTGCACCATTTCATAAACTGAATTGACCCTGCCATCAGCCAATGGCGGCACCGATATTTCGATCTCAGGGGCGGCGATCGAAAGCGAGAGTCGCCGTGCCCCGGTGAATCCGTTGTCGTCGGTTGCGGTCACGGTGAAGGCGAAGCTTCCGGCCTCGGTTGGGGTGCCGGCGAACTCACCGCCAGTATTGAGCGACAATCCTGCTGGCAGGTCGCCGGCTGTCACCTCGTAACTGTAAGGCTCGTTGCCGCCGTCAGCGGTCAGTGTCACCGGCCCATAGGCCGAGCCGGCCGTCCCGTCTGCCAACGAGTCCGGATGTATCGTGATCGCCGGCGCGCCAATGGCCAACGTATACTCTCGGGTGCCGGTGAAGTCGTTGTCGTCGGTGGCTGTTACCGTGAAGGTGAAGCTGCCAGTCTCGTTCGGTGTGCCGGTGATTTCGCCGGTCGTGGCGAGCGACAATCCTGCGGGTAGGTCTCCAGCCGTCACCTTGAAACCGTAAGGCCCGGTGCCACCGTCGGCGGACAGGGCCACCGGCCCATAGACTGAGCCAGCCACACCGTCCGCAAGCGCGTCTGGATCGATCGAAATCGTCGGCGCATCGACGGCCAGCGTATACTCCCGGGTGCCGGTGAAGTCGTTGTCGTCGGTTGCCGTTACCGTGAAGGTGAAGTTGCCGGCCTCGGTTGGCGTGCCGCTGAGCTCGCCGGTCGTGGCGAGCGACAGGCCCTCAGGCAGATCACCGGTCGTCACGGTGAAGGCGTAGGGTGCTTCGCCGCCATCGGCGGTCATAGCGACCGGTTCATAGGCCACGCCTGCCGATCCGCCCGGCAGTGTGTCTGGAGCGATCGAAATCGTCGGTGCATCGACGGCCAGCGTGTACTCCCGGGTGCCGGTGAAGTTGTTGTCGTCGGTTGCCGTTACGGTGAAGGTGAAGTTGCCGGCCTCGGTCGGCGTACCGCTGATCTCGCCGGTCGTGGCGAGCGACAGGCCCTCAGGCAGATCACCGGTCGTCACGCTGAAGGCGTAGGGTGCTTCGCCGCCATCGGCGGTCATGGCGACCGGTTCATAGGCCACGCCTGCCGATCCGCCCGGTAGTGTGTCTGGAGCGATCGTGATCGTTGGCGCGTCGATGGCGAGCGTGTACTCGCGGGTGCCGGTGAATCCGTTGTCGTCGGTAGCTGTCACGGTGAAGGTAAAGCTTCCGGCCACGGTTGGGGTGCCATTGAACTCTCCGCTGATGCTGAGCGACAATCCTGCAGGCAGGTTGCCGGCCGTCACCTCGAAACTGTAAGGCCCTGTGCCGCCATTGGCCGTCAAAGTCACCGGCCCATAGCCACTGCCCACCGATCCACCCGGCAGCGCGTTCGGGCCGACGGTGATCGTTGGTTCGGCGCGTGTGACAGTGACCGTGTAGGTTCTTGTCGTCGTCCCGTCCTGTGCTGTCACGACAACCGTGATGGTTGTGTCGCCAGTTGCGAGTGAAATCCCCGATGAAGCCGATCCCGATGTGACGCTTTGGCCGTTGACGGTGATCGTCGCACCGGTATCCGCGGCCGTAGGGGTCAGGGTTAGCGAACTGACGGTGCTCGGAACGGACACGGTGTAACCGGTGGTGCCGGGAGCGAAGGCCGGGTTCAGAGTGCCTGCACTGATCAAGAGGTTTGAAAGACTGGCGTCGTTCGAGGCAGGCACTTCATAGGTGAACGCGCCCGTCGCGGTGGCGCTGCCGCCGGGCGTGGTCACCACCACGTCGACCGCGCCTTCCGCATGCGTTGGTGTCGTCGCGGTGATCTGCGTGGCGCTGTCGACCGTGAAGCTGGTCGCCTCGGTGCCGCCGAACGTCACGGCTGTCGCGCCGGTCAGGTCCGTGCCGGTGATGACGACGCTCGTGCCGCCTTCGGTCGTGCCGCTGGTGGGTGCGACGCTGGCGATCGTCGGGGCGGCTACATCGTCGTTGACGATCGTCCCCACACCCTGCCCCTTGACCACTGTCGCGCCAACGACATTGGTCACGTTCACGAAGAAGGTCTCATCCGGTTCGTTGAGAGTATCGCCGAGTATTCTGACGTCGAACTGGCGGCTGGTAACCCCCGGCGAGATTCCTACGCTGCTGACGGCATTGGTCAGATAGTCGTCGCCGGCGATGGCGGTGCCATCAGCGCTGGCGATGTCCATCGTCACCGCAGTTGAGGTCGCCTGGTCGATCGACACGGTGAACACGGCCCATGTCTGGCCGGAGTTGCCTTCGGACACGGTGACGTCGCTGATCGACAGCGACGGAAGCACGGGAGCGGTGTAGGTGAACGCGCCGGTCGCGGTATCGCCGCCGCTGGGCGTGAGCACCACCACATCGACCGGGCCTTCCGCATGCGCCGGTGTCGTGGCAGTGATCTGCGTGTTGCTGTCGACCGTGAAGCTGGACGCCGCCGTGCCGCCGAAGCTCACGGCGCTCGCGTCGGTGAAGTCTGTTCCCGTGATCGTCACCGTAGTGCCACCGGCCGAGGGGCCGCTCGGCGGCGCGATGCCGGTGATTGTCGGGGCTGTATCGTCGTTGACGATGGTTCCCTGTCCTACGCCGTCTGCTATCACCGCTCCAGCGACATTGGAAACGTTGAGGAAGAAGGTTTCATTCGCTTCGTCAAGCGCATCGTCAATCATTCCGACGGAGTGGTAATAGACATTGGTGCCCGCCGGTATGTAACCGGACCCGCTGTGGGTGTGATAATCCTCGCCGCCGATCGCCGTACCGTCGGCCGTGGTGACGTCGAATGTAACCCCTCCTGGCCCGGCAGGGGAATCGAGCGACACGGTAAAGGCGACGTTGCCGTTGCTCTCGACCGCTGACGCGTCATTGATCGAAAGCCGCGGTACCACGGGAGCGTCGTAGGTGAACGCGCCTGCCGCGGTAGC
This sequence comes from Mesorhizobium sp. CCNWLY176, assembly GCF_037153935.1. NCBI lineage: Bacteria > Pseudomonadati > Pseudomonadota > Alphaproteobacteria > Hyphomicrobiales > Phyllobacteriaceae > Mesorhizobium > Mesorhizobium sp. CCNWLY176. Next base: position 44,205 of record NZ_JBBBDZ010000007.1, on the reverse strand, counting down.
GCTGCCGCCGGGCGTGGTCACAGCCACGTCGACCGGGCCTGCCGCATGCGCCGATGTCGTGGCGGTGATCTGCGTAGCGCTGTCGACCGTGAAGCTTATCACCGCAGTGCTGCCGAAAGTCACCGCCGTCGCCCCGGTCAAGTTGGTGCCGGTGATAACGACACTCGTGCCGCCGGCCGTCGGGCCGCTGGTCGGCGAGATGCTGGTGATCGTTGGTGCTGCCGACGTATCATTGTCGACGATCGTCCCCACTCCCTGGCCGTCGACCACCGTCGCTCCGACGACATTCGTCACGTTCACGAAGAAGGTTTCGTTCGGTTCGCTGAGTGTGTCGCCGAGTATCTGTACCGTGACAGGCCCGCCGATAGACCCCGGACCGATGCTGACGCCGGTGCCGCTGAGAGCCACGTAGTCGACGCCTGCGGTGGCTGTACCATCGGCCGTGGCGATATCGAATGTCACCTCCCTGAACTGCGGCACGGTCCGGTCGAGCGTTATGTTGAAGGTGACAAAGGTGCTGCCGGAATCGCCCTCGACAACGGTGACGTCGTCGATCGACAGCGACAGCACCACGGGAGCGTCGTAGGTGAACGCGCCTGCCGCAGTGGCGCTGCCGTTGGGTGTCGTCACCGCCACGTCGACCGGGCCTTGCGCATGCGCTTCAGTTATGGCGGTGATCACCGTATCGGTGATCACCGCGAAGCTGGCCGCCGGGGCACCGCCGAAAGTCACCGCCGTCGCATCGGTCAGGTTCGTGCCGGTGATGACCACGCTGGTGCCACCCTCCGCCGGGCCTGTGGACGGCGAGACGTTGGTAATCGTTGGCGCGGAGCCCGCGCCAAAGACCGTCAGCGTTAAGGACTGTGTCCCGAAATGCCCGTATTCATTTGTCGCGCGAACCGTGAAGTCGAAACGTCCTTCTTCTCTCGGCGTGCCCGACAACGTGCCGCCATCGGAAAGCCTGATGCCATCCGGCAGTTCTCCTGACACCAGCGTAAAGGTGAACGGGCTATCCCCACCGTTCACAAAGATGGGGTTCGTGTAGTTTTCGCCGATCGCAACCTCGGTCGGCCCGGTAGCGAACATCGTAATAATACTGGTTTGGATGGTGACGTGGCATGTCTCGGTTATGGTGGCGCGCCACGTGTCCCCATCGTCATGGGAGATGTCGCAGCCGCTCGGCGGACTGCGATACGTCATCCCGGTGAGGACATCGATCCTGAACGTGACAATCGTGCCGACGTCCACGGCATCGCCGCTGCTCAACATACCGCTAGGCCCCCCAATGGCCGAGACCGGTACCGGTTCATCCCATGTGACGATGGCCGTCTGCGCTTGTGCCGATGCGGCAAAACCGAGGCCGGAAAACAGAAGCGCCAGGAAGAGCACGAGCCGGGACAATGGCGATCTGACAGGACACGCCTTGCCGCCATCAGTGACGATGTTCCGGTGTCCACCGCGAAACGTCATGCTCACCCCCCGCCGATATGGATCGACCATCAGGGCGGTCGACCACTACTTCGTGCGGCGGAGAGCGTTGCAAGATCACCCGCACGACGCCCCTCTCGGCATCGCCCGGACAATCCTCTCCAAATCTTGACACTCCGTCAGGCGAACCAGATCGCCTCGCGGAGGGATTTGTCAGTGCCGCATCGAAATCCAGATCACGATAAGGTCATGGCGACCGACAATTCCACCGATCAATTCTATTGAATTCTGACCAATTCTTGCAGCGCGCGCGCCGCACTTGCCTCCTCGCTCAACTCCTGCAAGGTTTAGCTTCAAAGCGGCAAGAGGTGCGGCAGGGGGACCCCGTGCGAACATTCAGGGATGCTTGACCTCAAGACCGTTCTGGTTGTCACTCTTGCAACCGCAAGCCTGCAGGCGGTCGCCTGGGTTTTCGTCTGGCAGGCTTGGCGACATCTCTACGAACTCAAGTTCCTTGCCGCAGGTTTTGCCGCGATTGCTGTCGGACTTCTCTTGATGATCGTTCGCGGCACGGAACCAGCCGCATTGGCTATCGTCCTGCACAATACGGTTATCAAGCTGGGGCTGGTGCTGCTCGCCGAGGGCCTGGCCCGTTTTCTGGGACAGCCGCGCTATACCTGGATCGGTGTTTCGCTACTCATTTTCCAGATCGTTGCCTGGAGCGCCGCTGTTGCAGTCGACCCGGCTAACATAGCGATCCGTATCCACACGTCGACTTTCTTTACCGTCATGATCATGTCGGTGATGTGCCTCGGGCTGATGCGAGACCGCACGCAGCCGACGCTTCTGCGCTGGATAACAATTGGAATACTCGCCGAGTATATGGCCGCCAGCATCATCCAGAGCGTCATCGAATATCTGCTGCCTGCCGATTTTCAGAGCGGCCCGATTCTGGCCGACCGCAACGCCTGGTATCTGCTGCAAGGCACGCTGTTCCTGATCGCATTTTTCGCCTGCCTGCTCTTCATGGTCAGTTCCCGGCTCTCCGCCGACCTGCGTGAGAAGAACGCTGCCTTGTCGCGAGAGGTGCAGGAACGACGGCGGCTGGAAAGCCGATTGAACGCAAGCCTTGAGGCCGAACGCGCGCTTCGCGATGAGCAGGCGGACTTCATGCGCGTCGTCAGTCACGAGTTCCGCACCCCGCTCGCCATTATCCGCAACGCTGTCGACATGATCGGCCTTGTCGGGAACAGGTCACCAGAAGCGACCAAGGAACGCATCGTCGGAATTGGCGAGGCGCTCAATCGCCTGTTTTCCCTGATCGACCGTTTCATGGCCAATGATCGCGACAGCGGGTTCCGGCCGGAGACGATACGCGTCGATTCCCTGATCGCGGATGTGCGACTGCATTTCGAGATGACCGAACGCGGTGAGCGCCTGATCTTCACCGTCGAAGACGATGCCGTTTCGCTTTTCGCCGATCCCGAAATGCTGGCGACCGTCCTTATCAACCTCATCGACAACGCGCTCAAATATTCGCCAGAGAACAAGCCGGTCGATATCGATGTGCGTAGGGAAGGTCGAAATGTGGTCGTCCAAGTCCGTGATCATGGCATGGGCATTCCGCAGGCCGAGCGTCACAAGATCGGCAGGCGCTTCTTCCGGGCCTCCAATACGATGGCCGGAACCGGAACCGGCCTCGGCCTCTACTCTTCACGAAAGCTGCTCGTCTATCATGGCGGCAAGCTGCAGTTGCTGGCCAACGACGGCCAGGGCATGACGGCGATCGTGAAACTGCCTCTGTCAAGCGAAGCGACAGATCAATCTTCGCTGGAGGAACTGACGGCATGACGCATATTCTGATCGTTGAGGACGAGCCCCGGCTGCGTAAGGATCTGGCTGATTTCCTGGAGCTGACAGGCTTTACGGCTGAAGGTGTAGCCACAGCGCGGGAATTGCGTCAGGCGCTCGCGGACGGCAGTGCGCCTGCTGTCATCATCCTGGATGTCGGGCTGCCCGATGGGAATGGATTCGAGCTGGCAGCCGAAATCCGCAAGTCACGTGCCTGCGGCATCATCATGCTGACAGCACTTGGCGAAAGCGCAGACCGTATCCGTGGCTTTGAAAGCGGCGCCGACATCTACTTGGTCAAGCACAGCACACTGCGTGAGATCGAAGCCGCGATTCGCAGCTTGCTGCGACGGACGGGAGAGCTGCCTGGTTCTGCGAACGGCAACAATGATCAGTGGGTGCTTGACGGCACGAACTGGATGCTGATCGCGCCCAATCACCGTTCGCTCAAACTGACCGCAACCGAGTTCGCCTTTATGAGTGTGCTGTGCAGCAACTGTGGAGAGATCTGCCAGCGCGAGGATCTTATAGAAACCGTTGCCCGTCCCAGAGCGAACTTCGACAACCGGCATCTCGATGCCGTCGTCAGTCGGCTACGCCGCAAACTGGAGGAACAAATCAATCTGGCGGTACCGATCAAGGTCGTCTATGGCGTTGGCTACACCTTCACTGCCTCCGTCGTTGTACAGTAGCGCTCTTGTAAGGAAACCTTCGCTCATCGTTTCAGAAACCGGAAGTTTCCGGTCGAGCGTAGCCAGGCGCTCGAGATCACAGCTCTGCCGATATCGGGAAATCCCCGCGGCCTGAAGCTGCAGATACCCTACCTGCAGTACAAGGTCGATTTCGAGGGCGTCGGTCTATGTTTCCTGCGCCAATTCCGGTGTCTGACGGCCCCAGCCTATGCTGACAAAAGCCATGGCTGCGGCAATGCCGACCACGATTGCGACGGAAAGCGCGGACCATGTTCCGATGTGAGCCATCAGGAATGAGAACAGAAACGGGGCCAGCGCCGAGGCGATGAGACGGACTGCGGAGATTCGTCCCAGCATCGCTCCATAACCGTCTGAGCCGAACAGGTGCAGCGGTAATGACCCCTGAACGATGCTCATCAGACCCGAGCCGAGGCCGAAGAGTATGGCGAAAGCGATGCCGCCGGATATCCATGGCGCAGTGGTCAGCAATACGCACAGGCCCAGGACCAGAAAAGCGGCCGCGATGACCGCCAGAACCAGCGGCGATAGGGCCTTTCCGAACAGCATGTTGATGAAGCGGCTGAAGACCTGGGAAGGACCGAATACCGTTCCGACCAAAACCGCACTTGCGCCCATTCCCACAGCGGTCAGGAGCGGCACCATATGAATCAGCAGGGCTGAAAGCACAAATCCTTGGAGTGCGAAGCCGACGGCCATCAAAATGAATGCTCTTGAACGGTTCTCGGTCGAAATGCTCCCAACGACCGCGGTAACAGCTGACGTTCGGGCTGAAGCCTCACGCACTTTGATCGCCTTCATCGTTAGCGCCAACCACCAATGGATCGGAAAACAGACGAAGAGGTTGACGCCCGCAAAGACGAGATAGATTTCGCGCCATGTCAGATGTTCGTGGAGCCGGGAGGTAATCGGCCAGAACAGTGTCGAGGCAAAACCAGCAATCAGCGTGAGATGGGTGATGCTTCGTTGCGCCGTTTGCGGTGTGATCTGGACCAGAAGGGCGAATGCCGCATTGTAGAGGACGAAGGTCGACGCCATCTTGATCGCGACCATTCCCGCAATGAACGTCAGCCGCTCTGGCGCAAAGGCGCACAGCAGGAGGGCAAGTGCTGCACCGATGGATCCGAGCGCCATCATCTGCCCAGCCCCGTAACGGTCCATCCAGCGGCCGATGAAGGGTGACGCGAGCCCGCCGACAAGCAGGGAAGCAGAAAACACCCCGAACACCCATTTCTGAGACCAGTCGAAATCGCGGGCCATTTCCGGAGCAAGGATGGAGAAGCTGTAGTAGAGTGTGCCGTAACCGATGATCTGGGTCAGGCCCAATCCCCAGATGATGGCGCTGCGACGATGCTCAACTGAAACTGCCGAGGCCATATTCGGTTCTTCCGGAATTGTTGAAATTGATGGCAAAAGTGAGGGATCGCGCAGCACGCGTCCCGCACTTGATCGATGTGCTGCGGTCCTTTGTACCGGTGCCGGGTGCCGTATCCTAGATAGCCTTGAGCTTGACCCTTGCCTCCAGTTTCTCGGCATCTTCCTTGCGCTCGCTGTAGCGGTCGGTGAGGTAACCGGAAACATCCCGGGTCAGCAGCGTGAACTTCACGAGTTCCTCCATGACGTCGACGACGCGGTCGTAATAAGAGGACGGCTTCATTCGCCCCGCTTCATCGAACTCTTGATACGCTTTTGCGACACTCGACTGGTTGGGAATGGTAATCATGCGCATCCAGCGGCCCAAAATCCGCATCTGGTTGACTGCGTTGAAGCTCTGCGATCCTCCGGACACCTGCATGACTGCAAGCGTGCGCCCCTGCGTCGGACGAACCGAGCCGACGGCAAGAGGGATCCAGTCGATCTGGGATTTCATGACGCCGCTCATGGCCCCATGACGCTCCGGGCTGCACCAGACCTGGCCCTCTGACCAGAGTGACAGTTCGCGCAATTCCTGCACCTTTGGATGGTCTGTCGGCGCGCCGTCGGGTAGGGGAAGGCCGGTCGGATCGAAGATGCGAGGTTCGGCCCCGAAATGTTCAAGCAGCCGCGCTGCCTCCAGTGCCAGGAAGCGGCTGTAGGAGCGGGCGCGCAGCGAACCATAAAGCAGCAGAATGCGCGGCTTATGGGTTGAGAATGGCTTGGACAGCCGGGCGGGATCAGGAAGCTGAAGCGCTTCTTCCACAATGTTGGGCAGGTCAGGCAATTCGATTTCCTTCAGCATCGATCAGTAATTCGCCGTCCTCCTTGGCGAAGGGTCCCTTCTGAGGCACGGGAAGAATTTCGAGCACGATCTCGGATGGACGGCTGAGCCGCACACCCCATGGCGTCACCACGAACGGACGGTTGATCAGGATGGGGTGTTCCAGCATGGCGTCGAGCAGGTTGTCATCGGACAGCGTTGGGTCATCGAGGCCGAGGTCCGCGTAGGGCGTTCCTTTTTCCCGGATCGCCTCGCGAACCGTGAGACCAGACTTGCTGATCAGGTCCTTGAGAACGGCGCGCGTCGGTGGCGTTTTCAGGTATTCGATGACAGTCGGTTCGATGCCCGCATTGCGGATGAGCGCCAGCGTGTTGCGGGACGTGCCGCAATCGGGATTGTGATAGATTGTGACGTCCATCATGCGGTCCTCTCGGCTTCCCTGGTTGCAGTGACGGCCGAGCCGCGCTCGTACCAGTCCTTGCTGCGGTTCACGATCCAGACGACCGAGAGCATCACTGGGACTTCGACCAAGACGCCGACGACGGTGGCGAGTGCGGCACCAGAGCTGAAGCCGAACAGGCTGATGGCAGCGGCCACGGCCAGCTCGAAGAAGTTCGATGCACCGATCAGCGCGGACGGTCCTGCAACGCAATGCTGTTCGCCAGAAATGCGGTTGAGCAGGTAAGCCAGCCCGGAGTTGAAGTAGACCTGGATCAGGATCGGAACGGCCAGCAGAGCGATGATCGTGGGCTGCGAAATAATCTGTTCTCCCTGAAAGCCGAACAGCAAAACCAGGGTTGCCAGAAGCGCGATGAGCGATAGCGGCTGCAAGGTTCGCAAGAGGCGGTCGAGGGCTTTTTGTCCGCCTGATGCGAGCAGGCTGCGCCGCATCAGCTGTGCGATGATGATGGGGATGACGATGTAGAGGACGACCGACAGGACGAGCGTATCCCACGGCACGGTGATGGCCGAAAGGCCAAGCAGCAGGCCGACGATCGGGGCGAAGGCGACCATCATGATCGCGTCATTGAGTGCGACCTGAGATAGGGTGAAATGCGGCTCGCCCTTGGTCAGGTTCGACCAGACGAAGACCATGGCGGTGCAGGGGGCAGCCGCCAGAATGATCAGCCCGGCGATGTAGGAGTCGATCTGGGCTTCCGGCAGATAGGGCCGGAACAGCCAGCCGATGAAGAGCCAGCCAAGCAGTGCCATCGAGAACGGTTTGACTGCCCAGTTGATGAACAGCGTCACGCCGATGCCACGCCAGTGACGGCCGACTTCGCCCAGGGCTGCGAAGTCTATCTTCAACAGCATAGGGATGATCATCAGCCAGATCAGGACAGCGACAGGGATGTTGACCTTGGCGATTTCGGCACCACCGATTGCCTGAAATACCCCCGGCATAAGGTGGCCGAGCGCAATGCCCACGATAATGCACAGGGCGACCCAGAGGGTCAGGTAGCGTTCAAATGTCGACATGATCAGGCAGCGTCCGTGGTCTTTGAGCTTGAACCGTCAAGACGACCAATGGCTTTCAGGTGATGGTCGAGCGCCATCCGGTCGATGGAAGCATGCGGCAGGCTGAGGAACGCCATAATCCGGTTCTTCATGAAGCGGGCAGCGGTGCTGAAGGCGCGCTCCTTCTCGATATCGGTGCCCTCGACATTGGAAGGATCCTCGATGCCCCAGTGCGCAGTCATCGGTTGTCCCGGCCAGACCGGGCAGGCTTCGCCGGCTGCATCATCACAGACGGTGAAGACGAAATCCATTTCGGGCGCACCAGCCGCCGCGAACTCGTCCCAGGCTTTCGAACGGAAACCATCGGAGGGGTAATCGAGGGCTTCCAAAACCTTCAGTGCGAAGGGGTTCACCGTGCCCTTGGGCTGGCTACCTGCAGAGAATGAATTGAAGCGCCCAGCCCCCTCCTGGCGCAGGATGCTTTCGGCGAGGATCGACCGGGCCGAGTTTCCGGTGCATAGGAACAGGACATTGTAGATGCGGTCGGTCATCGGATGATCTCCGTGGTGCTGGAGGCCTGGGGAATGGCGGCTCGGTTCGAAACCGGGCGGGTCAGGAAGGTGGCAGTTGACGGGCAAAGTGACGATGCCTGCCGTGTTGAGAGTATTTCTGGCGGAACTCCATCGCGTCCGATTTGCTTGAATCCGATAGCTTCGAAGAAGTCGGCGGCAGATGTTGTCAGCAGATAGGCATTTTTCGCGCCAAGCGAGGCGGCATGCTCCAGCAAGCTTTCGACAATGAGATGGCCGATCCCCTGACCGCGAAATTGCGGGAAAACAACGATTGAACGGAGAAGCACGTGCTCTCCAAGTGCTTCGAAACCACCGAAACCTACAGGCATGCCGTTCTGCGTGAAGCGGAAGAACAGGCGGCCGTTTTCGCCCAGATCGTCGATCGGCAATTGCTCTGCCTCGAGTGCGGCAACGAAATCCTGAGCGTCAGGCGCGATCGGTTCGACATTGACGCTCATTGCACCGTATCCGCGGGTTCGCAGCAGGACGGAACGAGGGCAGGAGCGCAAATGGCAGGGTTTCCAGCGCAGCAATCCTCCATGAGGAATCGGATCAGACCGCTCAGAGCTTGGTACTCGGCTGTGTAGACGATCGATCGAGCCTCACGCCGGGCTGCAACAAGACCACCACGTTCCAGTTCCTTGAGATGGAACGAAACGTTGGACGCCGAGACACCAGCTGCGTCGGCGATGTTGCCGGCAGCCATTCCGTCCGGGCCTGCTTTCACGAGAAGTCTGATGATCCGGAGCCGGGTTTCCTGGGACATTGCTCCGAAGGCAATGAGAGCTTGACGTTCTTCCATATTTCAACAATCCTAAAAATGTCAAAATGAGGAATAACGTAGATGCTTACCCCTGACAACCTCGAATTTGAGCAGCCTGTAAAAATCATCGCTGATGATATCGGTATCGGTGTCCTTCTCGACTTCCTCGGAGATCACAAGGATATGCCACTGGTGTTCAGCTATGACGGGCGGGCGGTGAAACCCGGCTATCACGTCACCGAGGTTAAGGCCGGAGCGTTTTCCGCACTGGACTGCGGTGCCAATCCGGAATCCTGGACCGAAATTTTCATTCAGCTGTGGGATGTTGAAGAGGGCGAACGGACCCACATGCCGTCGGGAAGGTTCACTGCGATCATCCGCAAGGTGACGGAACACCTATCACTCGACATGAGCGCAAAACTGACCTTTGAGGTCAGCGACGGCATTGCTCCCATGCAACTTCATCAAGCATCCATGCCGGCCGTGGTCAATGGCGAGGTTCACGTCGAACTCTCACCCCGTCCGGCGAGCTGCAAGCCGCGTGATCGATGGCTGGCTGAACAGGCGAGGTCGTTGGCATCTTGCTGTGGGTCGCCAAAATCTGACGAAAAGCCGTGCTGCCGCTAAACTGCGGTTGCCCGGCGACGGATCTGAAAGATCCTTAGATATAAACCCCATCTTCCAAGCGTTCGAGATATGGCTCGACGAGGGTAGCACCGAACGGTGTGGCAACCAGATCGATCGAGCTGCGGCCGTTCAGTCCTGCGGCGGGATGCAGTATCCAAAGCTCGGCAATGGTTTGTGATCCGGAAACGGCGGCCACTTTTGCCAATATTATCGCGAACGTCCAAGTTTGGCTCCTTGGCCTTCGTGAGATTTCTCGAACAAAGGTCCGCCATTCGGCGGACCTTTGGGTATTTTGAGGCGACTTTTGGGTATTTGTTACCAAACTATGCGTTTAGCGACAGCAGCAGCTGCTGCTGCTGTCACCAACCCAATAGAATGCCTTGAAAGCATCATAAACCATTGAATTAAAACGATATTTTATACCAGACTGCCTCTGGGTTCGGTGAGAAAACCCAATGATTTGCCTCTGCGCAAACGCAATAAAATGCCTCAGTGGCGTGCGGACAAAAGAAAACCCGGCCGGAGCCGGGTTTTGCATTCGAACCTAGATGCTCAAATCATAGAGGTGGGATCGATGAACGGTGGTAAAAACGGGAACCGATGAGGTCTCGATCCATCGCCAGCGGAATGCCAACTAACTCCATTTTCAGGCGATTGAAATGAATGCCAGTTTCCTCGGCGAGCTGCATGAGAGAGACATAAGTCGTTTTGAAAATCGTCATGTCGGCTGGATCAATCACCGTTTGCGGACAACGATTGATCGGATTGACCTCGACTCGACTGGGGAGGTGGCCGTGCATGACAAGCGCTTTTAGGACGCCCGTGGTTACGCCCAAGGATTTTTCTGCCTGTCGAAGCGACATGCCTCCGTGGTCTTCCAGCCTCACGAGCGATCGTAGCTCTGACAAGTCCACCATCGCCGAAAGGAAACCTCTCTCGGAAGGCGACGTCCGAACCTTCAGTTTCTTGTCCATGATGAGATCCACGATCTCCATCACTCCGCAACAAGCGCGTTTCCCTGCTTCCAGAATGCCGACGAAGCCATCCTCACCGGGAGCCAAAACGGATGCTTCTGACAGCAGAAGCTTCAGGAATGAATCCAATCGATCTCGATCGAATGCATAATGATTCAGCGTTTGCCGATCGGCATCGACGATGGGCGTGACGTACCTACTGTCTAGAAGCGAGACGTCATGGGGACGTGGGACGTTGAGATAATTGGCAGCTTCCTTGAAGGTGAGGGCGTCGATGGCTCGTTCGATGAATTCGTGCGCCGCTTCCGCATTGAACAATGCATGGTCGTCCACCTGCGAATTAGCCTCGTCGCTTAGATAACCAGCTAGGTGCAGCAGCTTGCGAAGCCGCTTCGGGTGAGTTCCGTATTCACGCGAGGCGGTATGGATAGAATGTAGCCGCCGTTGATGAACCGGTTTCCCGAAGAGCTCATCTCCTGGCCCCAGCGGCATCGTCTCAATGCAGTGTCGAGCAACAACATCACGCAGGGGATCGAAGGCGGCATCTTCGGACTCGTGAGCGAGCCACTCGTACAGGCGATAGAAGGCTGACTTCGGCCCAGCAGCTTTTTTGGCGGGATCTTGTCTTCTCTGAAGATTTGCAAGAAGTTCCCGGATGTCGGCTTCACCCTGTGAGGCAATTTCGAATCCGCGAGTTCCGGCTTCGAAAAACTGATCTTCGGTAAGATCGTTCAGGCGCACTCTGACACCATGGGCGTCTACCACCCCGAGCATCTCACACAGCTTGCCGACCGCATCGAGACGGAAGCGATCCAGCCAGTTCGGTGTATGGCTCCCCATGTTCAAACGTGAGAGCAGGTAATGTTCCAGCGTTGACGGCTTCCGTCGTGCGGAGCTCTCACGAAGTGCTGCCAGCGATGGCAGAACCGGAATAACCATCTTCGTGAAGTCGTGTAGACCATTAGGGGCGAGATCGTGAGCAACGTCGATCAGAGCTTCATCATGATGCGGGCAGGTTCTGATATGCCCGATCAGCCAGTGTGCTCTCTGATATGGTCGGGCTTCGCTTTCACACTGAATTTGCTCCATGTCCGCCATCAGGCATGAAGCGCAAGCGCGAACGCGTCCTCTCAGCAGCCCACTGCGACTGATGATTTCCCCGTTGAATTCAAAGAGACGTGCTTCGACACGACGGAATGCAGACCGATCCAGTACATCGACGACCGAACGGCCACAGTGAGCCAATCTGGCCAATGCCTCTGGCTTGCCGTCGACCACATCCTGGAACTTGAAGCCCATGTCCAAACAAAAGTCGCGCGCGCTGCGCCGATTTACGAAGGCCGTTCGCGAGGCAAAACTCGACGGCAATTCTCCTCGGCCAATGGGTACTGTCATGTTGATTGGTAGCTGCGGCGTCATTTGTTTTTCTTATCCCTCACTTTCTTTTCAGACTGGATGTCCTCGACCTGGTGATCGTCGACTTGGTTATCTTGCAGAGCCATGGAGACGTCGATCAGATGCCACTGATCTGCCGTAAAGACGTTCCGGTCACGAGAACAACCGGAGCGGGCCTCGTACACCTTGGCGAAATGCTCCAACTTCACCGTCGCGCATCTTTCAATGAGCGCTTCATGGATGGCGTCCTGTACGAACTCGACCAGAATGCCGAACTGCCCCTCGGCAGCGTGTACCAATCGCGCAAAAAAGGGCTCCCCGAGGGAAGCAGTGGCTAGCTCGAGTTCAGCTCGCTTTTCTACGATCCAGCTCAACGTATTCCTGATCAACTTGGCGTCGTCAGCGAGACTGAGATCTCCGAAGGAAACAAAGCGGCTTCGTCTTTTGAGTTGGGTATCGTCCTCAATGAAACTGGCAAAGGAGGGCTTGCCCGACAGAATGAGCCAAACTGGCCACTCAGGCTGCTGCAGCAGGGCCTTCAGCGTGTCTCTGACCTTTTGCAGCTCGTTGCGGTTCGCCTTTTCGACTGCGTGCTGGATTTCATCGATATGTACATAGCGAACTCCTCGGACCTGGAGCCGATGGCGGACCATGTCCCAGACGACATTTTCCCGAAGTTCTCTCTGCACATCATAGCCGAGCGCCTGGAGAAGCGTGTTTCCCAGCTGTCGCAGCGTGCACGGGGACGGAGCCTTCACAGAAATGAGGTGCGAGTTTTCCTGCCCATGAGAACTTCCCCAGAACTCTTCACGCTTCCGAAAAACTCGCTCTAGCGCCCGTGTCTTGCCCGCGCCTGGCTTTCCCATGACAGCAAGAATTCGCCCCTCGGCGAGTCTTCCCACCCGTGAGGAGTGCTCAGGGCCTATAGCCTTGCTCATCTCGCAGCTTTCAATAAGTCTGTCGATTTCGGCTTCGAGCAGCTGGTCGCGCTTGTGTCCGATATAGACGCTGAGCACGCGCTTCATGATTTCCGCGCGATCTACAGGAGCAATTCCGTCGGTTGGTGCAAAGTCCACTTCCGCAATATCAGGCAATTCAAATCTCCATAAACATGTCGTCATCGTCGTCGGCAGTGGAAACGGCATCGTCGTGGGCATTGAGGACGCCATCGTCGGAACCGACAGCAGCGCCAGCACCAGCGGCATCGAGCACTTGGCCAAGTACGGTCGACTCGCCGATGCTGGTATCGACAGCCTCGTCCGCGAGGAAATCGCCGCCATCAGCATCCATTTCCTCTGAGCGGCGGCCACTGACACCCCAACGGGCAAGCTTGATGACCTGGTCAGAGGAATAGGTAGGTGGCTCAAGCCCAGCGCGTTCGGTTGCCGCCTTCGAAAAGTTTCGAATGTCCTCGATGGCCTGCAACCGAACATCGTGACTAATCTTCGCTTGTTCGGCGAATTCCCGCCTGATCTTCTCATTGGCGGCAACCCATTCGTGAAGGTTGACGCCGTCCATGCCCGGCCGTGTGCATGCAACAGTCAGCCAGCCGCCTTCGATGCGAACAGAAACAAAACCAAGGTCTGTTTGGTCGACGCGGACAAGAACAGTCTTCTTTTGGTTGTTGCGGCGGAGCTCCTGCAGCTTGATGTCTTGGTAGAAAAGGCCGAACAACTCGACACCTTCCTTGCGGATCATTCGATCCATCGTCGTGCCGAAGATTGAACGAGCAACATCCTCGTCGAGGGTTTGCTCTGTTGAGAATTGGCGATTCAGCCTGATCCAGGCGTTACGAGGGGTTTCTCCGCCGAGGCCTTCGTGTGGGGTGTTGTGATAAACATCCACAACGTATCGAGTAAGCATCGTCCGCAGTTCGTCCGCGTCGATTACGGCCATCGCTTCCGCATTGTAATCGCCCTTCGCGACTACATTTTCGAACGTCCGACCATGGAAGCGGGCGACGAGCTGTTGGTGAAAAGTCGAGAAGACGCGCTCAATCCGGCCTCGCATTTGCGGCAGGCCCGCTGGCGGGAACATGATTTCAATCTGCAGTGCCGCGCAGGCGGCTCGAAACTCATAACTTACAAAGGAGGAACCAGTGTCGGTGCAGATTGTCTCGATACCTGCGCTGCCCATGTCCCAAGGCGTTTGGCAACCAGCCGCCTTGGCCGACTGGGACTTGTCGCTGACCACCATGCGCAGAGTATTGATGGCGGCCTCAGACGAGGGAGAGCCATCAATGAAATATAGTCCGACGATGCAACGCGTTGCACAGTCAATCGCTGCGGACACCCAAACGCGTCTCTGCTCAGCCTCGCGCCTTGCCTCCTTCGGCAAACGGCTCCAGACCCCTGCCTTTTCCAGCAGCGTCTTCAATGAGACATTCCAGTCATCCATTTCCACTCGTTCGAGCGGGCGGCTAACTCCAAGGCCGCCTCTCACAAGATAGAAATGCTTCTTCGCCTTCTCTTCACCTTCTCGAGCCGCCATCACCCGAAAGTCGTCGAGCTTTGCGATTTCCCTGCGAAGCGATTGCATGCTGGGAATGGCAAACTGGGCCAAGCCCTGGGCCTGGCGCTGCTGATTGACCAGTCGGAACTCTGTGAGAAGTGCTTCGTAAATCGAGGCCTTGCTCGGCTTCAGCGGGTCCGCGTACTGCTTGGCAACGCTGGTTAGGATTGCGTAGACCTCGTCTTGCAGTCGCTGCTTACGATTTCCGCTGAGTCCGTAATTGTCACGAAGAACAATTGGGTCGTAGTGCCAAGCCTGGTACTTCCGAAGCCACTTTCGCAATGCGGTAGGGCTGGGGGCCTGGCGTACCATAGCCTGGGACCCGCAGCGCGTTGAGCCAGATTGAGAGTTGATCTCCATAGCATTTACGGCTGGCGCGATCGTTCTGATCGCCTGCAGCATAGATTCGTCGGAGCGGTTCGCCTCGGCATTGACCTCCATGCGGAGGAACCGATCGCAATATTCCTTCCGCCATAGCACCTTCGCCTGTTGAACCTTGCTGAGATCCGACAAGCGAACCTCGACTGATACCTTGCGAGCCTTGGCCTTTACCGAGAAGTAAAAGTTCTTGAAACGCCTCAAACGACCTGCGTTGTGCAGATCGAAGAGTGCCTCGTGCGTAAAGGATTCACAAAGGTCTGGGGCCGCAACCCGACGGAGGAGATGCGAGTCCGTGTCACTAGAAACCGGGACGTATTCGGTGTTGTCCACGACGATCTTGTCGTAGATGCCATATGCCCAACGAGGTGCGATTGGTTCAGTTGTCATCAATTCACCTCCCTCCGATTTGTTCGGTGCCACTCAGGTGGATCTGCGTTTCAGACGTAATGGGATTGGTTCCGACGGTGACCAGATCTCCGTCGAAGATGAGGCACACAATGGCCATGAAACCACGCGCATCAGCGTTCGACGCCCTCAGCACGTCACCAATCTTCGCCGAGCCTCGCAGTGTTTGGACAAATGTCCGCATCTGCTCGACGTCGTCTTCCCTGCGGCAGCCATTTGCCCTTACGATCAGCCGTGCGTTATCAGCGCGAACACGAGTGATCTGTCGCTCGGTTCTGAGCGCGATGTGTTCTGCGCAACCTGCTGGACGTTGTTCGCGGATCAAGTCGAGTGTTTCGAGAATGCCACTGCGATCGACCTGGGACTCTTGCTTGACTGCCAACGCATACCGGGTCCCGTTGGTCAGGTGTACTTCAAGGTCGAACCAATGATGCCGAGAATGACCGTCCCGGTCGAAATAGCGAACAGCAGGTGGCTGATCGCGGATTTCAGCGACGTTCCGACGAGCCATCAGAATGTACATTGCATCCCGCTCGAGAGTGCTTTCGTAATGCATCTCCCGATTGGCTCGAGCGTTCACAATCGTTCCCCGAAAAGACCCTCTCGAACGAAAACTGATCTTTCGTGACGCAAGTGATGCAGATGGGGGAATCCACAATTGCCCTGCGCGGGCTGATTGCGGAGTAATACCTGCACGAGCTAATGCACGACCGTGCTTGCGACGCGGTCCACCCAAGGTGGGCTGCAGATTGCTGGTACTCTTGTTCGACATGGGCACAAATCTCCTGTTGTCGGCACGCAGGGTGCGGCCGAGCTGTCTGAAATCCGGGAGGTGTTTGAATTCTCCCCGGTGCTGTTGTTTCGGACCGTGGTCCGGGAGATCAGCGCGTTATGTGGATTTGTGCCGTTGAGCCGCTGGAGGCGGCGAGGGGGGATAAATAGATCATTGTTGCCTCCTTTGGCTGGTTGTTGTTGACGACGGTTGGAGATGTCCATCTCTGGACGAGATGAACGTTGAAATACCTGACGCGGAACGTCAGATAACAAGCTGCGATAGGTGCGTGTCGATGATCAACACGTCACAAATCACAGGCTATGAAGATTTTGTTGAGGTGGGAAATCGAATTCCGATGCTTCGTGGCATCGGACAATCATACCGATGCCATTAGGCCGTTGCGCGGATGTCCCACACACATTTCGATATGATTTTGGCGTTCATGGTTTAACCCTGTCCTGCCCGAGCTGTCGTCGGGAGGCGGCTTATGGCAGGAGCCCATTTGCTTGGCAAGATCCTAAATTGCAACTTGTCGATCAAAGTTAACGGGCTGACATTGGTGGATGTTGGGCGGCCGCGGGTCGGGAGGATCACGTCTCTGTAGCCAATGCATCAATGATGGCGGTCGCTCGGATTAATGCAGAGCGCACTGCCGTGATCTCAAGAGTCAGTTCCAGGCCGCCGCGGTCAGCAAGTTGTAAGATGGTTTTTGTTACCGCAGCTGAATTGCGTGCCAGTAGAATAAGATGCCATCCCCCTGGACCGTAATCCGCATTCAGCCAATGTCTTGCGCTCCGCTCGCTCGCGCCCGACCACAACATTACAGTCTTTGTCGCCACGTGACTTGAGCCGACCTCAGAGATTAGGGCATTTGATATGGCGGCTGCATAGGCCGCTTCGCCTTCGCCTGGCTGTCCAAGCGGTAATTTATTGCCGCTTTTTGGAAACATATTTCCGGCTCCTTGAGCTAGATTAATACGAAGCTTTCTGCTTTTTCGCTCGTGGCCCGCAATGGTAATCAAATGGCACCAGACGGACGGGAACGAATCCCAATCCCCAACTTCTAGGATAAGGGCCGCCCAATACGTCCGTATGTCGACGGAACATCAGAAGTATTCGACCGACAATCAGGTCGCTGCGATACGGCGATATGCCGACGAGCGAGGATTCGAAATCGTCCTGACATATGCCGACGAAGGTAAAAGCGGGCTTCGTCTTATCGGCAGGGATGCTCTGAGGACCTTGCTGGACGATGTCGAAACGGGACGTGCCGACTATGCGGCAATCCTCGTCTACGATGTGAGCCGTTAGGGACGCTTCCAGGACCCGGACGAGGCCGCAGCAATTGAACTCCAGTGCAAACGCGCCGGAATTCGAGTGCACTACTGTGCTGAACAGTTCGAGAATGACGGCAGCATTGGCTCTTCCATCGTGAAGACAGTCAAACGGGCAATGGCTGGGGAATATAGTCGCGAGCTTTCGGTAAAAGTTTTCGCGGGGCAATCGCACCTCATCCGCCTCGGCTTCCGTCAAGGCGGCCCGGCTGGTTATGGCCTGCGTCGGGTGCTCGTCGACCAGAACGGCAATCCCAAGGGTGAGCTAGGTCAGGGAGAACACAAGAGCATCGCGACTGATCGGGTCATCCTTGTGCCCGGACCGGAGAGTGAAATTCGGATCGTGAGGCAAGTCTATCATCAATTCGTCGCTGAGAACCGTGCAGAACGGGAGATAGCTGAAATACTAAACTCCCGTGGCCTTTTGACTGACCTTGGTCGGCAATGGACACGAGGGACAGTTCACCAGCTCCTAATCAATGAGAAATACATCGGGAACAATGTATGGGGCAGGACTTCATTCAAGTTGAAGCAGTCGCGCGTAAAGGTTTCAGAGGATTCTTGGATACGGGCAGATAATGTCTTCCGACCGATTGTGAGCAAGGATGTGTTCAGCCAGGCAAAGGCGATCATTGCAAAGAGGTCGGAGCGCTTGTCGGACGAACGAATGCTGGATCTTCTTGCAGGAATTCTTGAAAAGTGCGGTCACCTTTCGGGAATGATAATCGACGAGACCGAGGATTGTCCTTCAAGCAGTTCCTATTTGTCACGCTTTGGCAGCCTGTTGCGTGCCTATGCCCTCGTAGGTTTCGTACCGGAACACGATTACCGATATCTAGAAATAAATCGTACACTGCGAAAAATGCATCCTCAGGTGGTGGCGGCAGCGCTCGAGGGCATCAGGGATGCTGGGGGTGAAGTCGAGCAGGACCCAGATACAGACATGCTTGCGATAAACCACGAGTTCATCGCAAGCATCGTTATCGTCCGCTGCTTCCATACCCGCGCAGGGTCGCGTCGCTGGAAGCTGCGGTTCGACACTGTTCTCAATCCTGATTTGACGATCGCCATCCGAATGGATGCTTCGAACGAGCGAGTGCAGGACTATTATCTATTGCCACGCATGGATATGCACTCCGCCATCCTGCATCTTTGCGACCATAATGGCCTGTCGCTCGATGCCTACCGTTTTGACACACTGGAATCCTTTTATTCCATGACTTCCCGGGCTCCTCTACAGGAGGCTGCATGATGTCTGCCACTCCAGCACAGCGGATCGAAATGATCCCCATAGGAAGGATCACCGTAGTCAATCCAAGGATTCGCAACAAACGAGGCTTCAAAGAGATAGTCGACAACATAGCTCAAATCGGACTGAAGCGCCCGATCACGGTTACCCGTCGTGCCGAAGCTGGAGGGCCGTACTACGATCTTGTCTGCGGTCAGGGCAGGCTTGAAGCCTACAAGGCACTTGGTCAACGTGAGGTCCCTGCACTCGTAGTTAGCGCCGATCCAGAAGATTGCCTTGTCGCAAGCCTAGTCGAGAACTGTGCTCGGCGGCAGCACAGGGCGATCGACCTGCTGCAGGATATTGGTGGCATGAATCAGCGCGGTCATCGTGTGGCAGACATCGCACGAAAAACGGGTCTGACAGCGGAGTACGTCTATGCCGTTATCAGGCTTCTTGAAAATGGCGAGCAGCGATTGCTGCGTTCGGTTGAATCCGGTCATATCCCCTTTAGCGTCGCGCTGGATATTGCAGAGGCGGATGATCAAGACGTGCAGGCGGCACTTCAGAGCGCGTATGAAAAGAACCTGCTCCGAGGACGCAAACTTCTGGCTGCAAAACGGCTGGTGGAGCAGCGACGCCTCCAGGGAAAGGGACTGAAGAACGATCAGCGCGTCAAACCACCCGAAATGTCGACTGAAGCCCTTCTCCATGCTTATCAGCAGGATACGGAACGGAAACGCATGTTGGTAAAGCGTGCACAAGCTGCGAAAAACCGACTGATCTTGATTGCTGAGGCTATGCGCAGACTGCTGGCCGATGATCAATTCCGTGACCTACTTTGCAATGAAGGCCTTAGAACGCTGCCCAAAAATCTGGCTCTGCGCCTCGGTTCTCCCCAGGAAGAAAAGCGATGAACGGAGCACGCCAGGCATTGTCCGTGAAACTCGCATTCGAGACCTCTAGTCTGCGAATTGCGATCGCCGATATCATGCCGCTCAGGCAACTTACGCCAGCAATCATAAAATCGGTGAAGTATGCCCAGATCGCTGCTTCGATGGCGGAGGTCGGCATCATAGAACCCCCGGTTGTAATAAGGGACAGATCTGACGGTGCCCGTTTCCATCTGCTCGATGGTCATATCCGTATCGACATACTTCGATCAAGAGGTGATACGGAGGTCGTGTGTCTAGTAGCTACGGAAGACGAGGCATTTACCTACAACAAACGAGTTAGCCGCATTGCAATCATTCAGGAACACAAAATGATCCTGAAAGCGATCGAAAAGGGAGTACCAGAAGAACGGCTCGCGCGTGCGTTGAACGTCAACATCGACACCATCCGTCACAAGCGGAGCCTGCTGGATGGTATATGTCCAGAGGCCGTCGAACTGCTCAAGGACAAGCATGTTCCCATTAACACGATCCGCGAATTCAAGAAACTGAAGTCGATTAGGCAAATCGAAGCGGTGGAACTAATGATCGCGATGAACAAGTATTCCGTTAGTTACGCAAAGTCACTTGTCGCTGCTACACCTGAAGGCCAACTTGTTCGCGGAACCAAAACCGTGCGAGGGCTGAGTCAGCAAAAGATTGAGATGATGGAGAGCGAATCCGCCACGCTCGATCGGGAATTTAGAGCTATTGAGCAAGACTACGGGAGCGATCACCTTGATGTCGTTCTCGCAACTGGTTATGTGGCTCGCCTCCTGGAAAACGCGAGGGTAGTGCGGCATATGGCGGAATATTATCCGGACATTCTTTCGGAATTCCAGAAGATTGCAGAGCTTCGGAAAGCCGCATAGCAACAACTTGCCGATGAAGCGCGCCGCTGCCTGGGAGGGATGTCATTTCTTAACTGGTCTGCGGGCAACAATCTAATTGTGACCGTTAAAGGACTTGATACTCGCTGCACCTGCGGTGATCGTAGATAAAACGGATTTGTGGACGATGGCCCCTCGTAGATTTACCCCGACCAACGACCGAATGATTCGAGATGCAGTCAAGGCGGCGCTGGTGTCGCGGCATGCTGACGATGATGCAGTGATCGTTGAAGAGTTGAAGACGGCAAGAGGATCGGGGCGGCTCGATATTGCGGTCATAAATGGCAAGTTGGAAGGGGTGGAGATCAAAAGCGATCTGGACACCCTTAGTAGATTGGGCAGACAGGCGACATATTTTGGCGGCGCAGCCGACAAAATGACGTTGGTAGTCGGAGACCGACATCTCAACAACGCCGTGACTATGGTGCCCGATTGGTGGTCCATCGTGAAGGCAACGGCGAAAACGTCAGGTGAGATTCATCTCAAAACCTTGCGTCGCGGGCGCATCAACAAACACCTTGATCCTGAAGCTTTGACATTTTTGCTTGAGCGGGAAGAACTTGTGATCCTGCTCGAACGCTTTGGCTTGGATTCGGGAATTCGCACGGCACCTTACAGTGAGCTGTCCCGTCGGGCCATGGGTGCCATCCGAAAACAGAATCTAGCAGCCGAGGTTCGGAGCCTGCTCAAGAGGCGTGCCGAGTTTCAAAAGTCATTTGAAATAGGAGCCTTCGGCAGGAACACCGTCATTTGTACGCAGCGTGTCGACTGATGTGTTGATTGGCCCTCACTGCAATCCAAGGTCCAGGTACGACGAATTTTGTTTTGTCGATTGTCGTCGTCCCAGCGGAAACTTCCTCGATCACAGAAGTTCCCCAGCACTGCGTGCGTCTTTTCCAATCATCGGAGTTGACGGTCTTTTTTGCGCAACGTACATAACCGGTCGGATCAGAATTGCGTTCTTCCAGCTCCACCCTCCAGTGGCGATCCAATGTAAGGTCGACATGCGGGAACCAACCGTTGCCTCCCTTTCTGTTTGACTTTTTCGGTAGCGAAGCATGATCCCCGTATTCGACGGACCATGAGCCAGATATGCTGTCGTGATGAAGTCTTTCTTCCATCTGCAGCAGCCGCGGCAGTTCACGGAGTGAGGAAGCCGGAAAGCTGCCGCTGATAACGACCTTACGGCTGACCCCGAAAGCTTCTCCTGCCGAATTCTTCAGTTGCTGGAGTGCGGCTTCGGTGGCTGCGGCAGAGCTCGATGCGCGGTTGCGCACGAATCCTGAATCGAGAAGGAGGTACGACGATCCTGGATTGTGCAGGGCCGCTATTCCTGCGCCAGCCATGGCAACTTCTTCGGGATTTTCCGGATCGATCCGAAATGCCACAGGATAAATATTTTGGTTCGCCACAGCGATTTGACCGTTCACGGCCTCCATGGATGTCAGACGCACCACAGGCACAACACCTGAATGCGCGCCCGCCATCGCTATCCATGCGGCCGCACCATGTCGAGGCTCTAAAAACCCGCGCAAATGCGCATTGAACTGCTCTGTCCGTCTCCTCAGTTCAGCATAACGAGCCAGTTCCTTTTCGGTTCGTTCGCGCGGCTTCTTTCCGTCTAGGGCTTCACGTTTTGCCGCCTTCTGCCGCCGGATCGCTGCTGCTTCCTCTGCAGAGGTCACCACACGTGGAGTCGTATCAAAATCCAGGATTATTGGCCTGCCTTCGGCGGCGTCGGAGACGAGGTCAAAAGTGTCAGAAAAGGACTCTGCAAGTTTTTGACGAGTTAACGTTATGACGGGAAGGATTGAGTCTTTCACCGAATTTGAGCAACGCGAGTACGCCATAAATTCGAACGCACGCGTGCTGAAACAAGGAAAATATTTCCGTTCGAGCATTCCAGTCCCCCAAGCCAAGGAGCTGACAGATTTTTCGAATCACCTAATTTTCTAGAATATATGACAGACGTCTGATCACAAATTTTATTAATCAAAACTCACATTACTACAAGAAATGGCGGATATTGGCGATTGCAGCAGTTTTGGCTGCAGATAGCCGCGGTCCAAAAAGGGTTAAGTCCGCACCCTGCCATGCTAAGCTGGCAGTTAATTTATCTAGGACAATGGCTATTTTTCTCGTCTCGACGTGGTGGCGAAGAAGGGAGCCTCGGATTAACTTTACTTATATGGCCATCCATCGTCAGGCTGGATGTCGACGTGGAAGAAGCTATTCCGGAAAGAAAGCTCGTTGATCGCAAGTGGCTTCCCATCTTCATCCGGCTCGATCGCCATCGAGAATTTCTCGATAATGGTGATCGTGGTCTCCCCTTCTACGGTGCCATAAGGCATCCAAGAACGATCGTCAGGATCTCGATAGCCGTTTTCCCAGTCTGGATGCCTATACGTCACCGACAAAGTTACGGATGCGGTTCCAGTCAACAAAATGAAGTCTTCGCGATCAACTGGCTTGAAGACCGTCAGATCAGATAGATCGAAGGCGTCCAGTTTTTCAATGTCGATATCTGCATCTACGATATCGCTGGCCCCGAGTTCCCAACCATCCAGATCCGCTTCAATCTTTGATCGCAGGTCCGCCGCCTGCGCCTCCAAGAACTCATTGAGGTCTGGAGCCTCCACTTCAAAACCGAGTTTCTTGAAGAGGTCGGGGATTGATTTCACGATGACCAGGTGCTCGATCTCGCGCGAAGGAGCTGTGAAATCTCTATCGTCGGTTACGAGCGTCAATGGTGACTCTGCGGTCCCTTCTGCCTTCAGGCATTCAAAGATGAAAGCATCAGGGAATTGATCCCGTTTGCTCTCACCAGCAAAGAATCCCTTAGCTGCACTGTAGGAATTGAAAACGACTGATGGCTTGATGTCGTCAATCGTAAGGATTTTGGCCTTCAACGCGGCAAACATCTTTTCTGTCTCGGCAAGATATTTTTTAGACAGCATTTCACGGATGTCATCCTTCCCAAAGTCAGGAAGGTCAACGTTGAATAGCTCGTGCAGGAGTTTCCGAAAATGCGGGCGACCGACCTCCTTGACCACCTCAAAGTCGTTCAGGGTGTGTTTTTTGGCAACCTCCGAGATGGTCAGGTCAGTAGTGACGACTGTGACGTACCCTGCGTTTACCAGATCAATAACTCGTGAAAACAACGGACCACCAGGCGGCTTCCCGGTCTGAATGATGAGGTTCGCATCGATAAATACCTTCACTGCAGTTGCTCGCTTGATCTCGAATCCTAACGAATTTCAAACGCAGAATATCAATCTCTGGTCATGAAGAAAATATTCCTCTTGACTAATTTCACTTGCATTCGTTCTTGATGTGTTCCTCCGCGTGGGAAAATGTATTGGCCGCCTAGTGCATGGATTGCATCCCGCTTCGCGAGGTTACGGGCGTTGGTGCTCAAAATGGAAATCAAGCCGCTGGAGGTCACGATCGAAACGGCGACGAGACTTCGAGATATGCCGATACATGCAAAAATCGATCTATATCATAGCCCCAGGATATTCATCCCGGCTATATCGAATAGCTGAACAATGGATTCTCAAAGCTCTGAATTGACAATTTGCTTATCAAGCGGGAACTATTGTTGCAGGCTCGGGGGAGTGCTTTGGATCAGTCGCAAGTTATTACCGTTGTGATAGCGCTCGTCGTTTTGACGATGCCGTTTTTCCTTATTTTCACGTCATACAAATGGTGGCGATCGAGAAAGAGCGCTCGAGCCGCTCATGTGTCGATCGATGAGAAAAATGCACTTATCGAAAAATCTCTGACAGCCATCAAAGCACTGCAGGCAGCCAAGAAGGAGGCGGAAACGCGGGTTCAATACCTCGAGACGCGTTTCGGCGGTTTGGTTGATCTCGATACGGAAGCGGTACGTCTCGGCGATGTCATTGCTGCAGCCAAGGACGAAATCGAAACCTTGCGAGGTGCCTATAAGGACAAAAAGCAGATTTACGACCGCATGATCGCTGAGGTTGCAATCTTCGATGATCGTCTCGCATTTGCTGAGATGGGCGTTTATGAGCCCCATTTCGATTTCACTGACAGTGAAGAATACAAGGCAGCAATTGTTAGGGTTCGGGAACAGCAGAAAAAGAAGGTTGCGGACAAGACGGCGGTTATCTCCACAACCAATTGGACCGTTAATGGTAGTTCGGCAAAGGGCCAGACCATGACGAACCGGAATATTCGACTGACCCTGCGGGCATTCAACAATGAATGCGAGGCTGCGATTGCCAACACACGCTGGAACAATGTCAATGCGATGGAGAAGCGTATCGTTCGCGCCCAGGAGCAGATTGACAAACTCAATGCATCAAATTCGACAGTTATCGCCAGCGAATATCTCAAGCTGAAGCTTCAGGAACTCTACCTGACCCATGAATATCGAGAGAAACTGAAGGCGGAACGGGACGAACGTGCGGAGACAGCTCGTCTCGCGCGGGAGGAGCAAAGGCTTTTGCGTGACATGGAGGAAGCTCAGGATGAGGAGCAGCATTATGCCGACCTGCTGGCCAAGGCGAAGCTCGAGGCTGCCAAGATTGTTGGTCCACAACTCGATGCTTTCAGCGATCAGATAAAAATGCTGGAGCAGGAATTGGCCGAGGCGCATGCCAAGGTCGAACGTGCCCAGGCGATGGCAGAAAGAACCCGTTCCGGATACGTCTACATCATCTCAAACATCGGATCATTTGGAGAGGACGTCGTCAAAATTGGGCTTACGCGTCGCCTGGATCCGATGGATCGAGTGCGCGAGCTTGGGGACGCAAGCGTGCCATTCATTTTTGATACGCACGCCATAATTTACAGCGACGACGCTCCGACCCTTGAAAGGGCGCTTCATGGCGAATTTGAGCCTACGAGAGTCAACTCTCAGAATTTCCGCAAGGAATTCTTTCGGGCATCGCTCGACGATGTTGAAGCAGCGGTCAAGCGTCTTGCTCCTGGAGCCCCTTTCTTCAAGGACATCGAGGCCCAAGAATATCACGAGACCCTTTCGAGGAGGCGTATTGCCCTCGAGAACCTGCAGCACGCGGACGTGATGGCCTTTCCCACTTCATTGTAGGCAAAACCGTAATCGATGTTCTGCTCTTACGTTGTCCTATACGCCTTCGTCTGGAATCCGCTTTCCAGGGATTTACCCATGACCGCAGTCGGCCCGAAGTGGCCATCGTTTTTACAAAGTCTTGAAGCCCTGGATGGAGATTGAGTTGAAGGCTACCCATGCCCGCGACGACGCGGCAGAAATGTACCAAATCCTGCGGACGGCAAAGTGCATAAAGCGGTACGATAGCATCAGCCACCAGCTTCTCGCTGAACTCGCTGTAGCGATTTCCACCGATGGAGAAGTCGTCGGCGGGAACAATCGTGGCAGCGACGTTCTGTCTCCGACCTACGGGAAGATTGAGGTGAAGTCCCGCATCCTTGGCACTGATGGGCCTTTTCCTCGGATTTCTCTTAAACCCCACAACCTCGATAAGTCCGATTGGATTGCTGCCGTCAGATGGACGCGCGATTTCGAGTTTCATGATGCTGTCGCACTGCCGAAGCCCGCCGCGCAAAACCTCTTTGCGGGCCGATTGACAGAAGGTCGTGCGGCTCACGTTGCTTGGCAGACCTGGATTTCGACACCCGGAGCAGAGAGTCTGGCCAGTCGCATCCGTGCCACCCTAGTATCGCTTTGTTGACGGCGGGAGCCGCAGTCGGGTCAACGCGAGTTAAATCACACACAGATCGACGCGTCGCGCGGCCCTGAAGACGCCACCGACTTGGAAATAGTAAATTGGCGTAAAATATTGGAATATCATCCTCCTGTTGCCAAAGTTGAGGGCCTCTCGTGAATTCCACGGAAAAGGGCGATAAGCTGGAAGATAATTTCTATGAGTATCTCCTTGAACAAAAGCGTCGAGGTGAACTTGTTTACGGCTTACACCCATCAGAAAACTGCGAGATCTTCAAGAAGAAGGGTTACTACTGCAAGGAGCGAGAGGCTGAAGTTCAATTCGACGTTGTTATCGAGATTTACCAAAAGGGCAGGACCAGTCCATTCTCCTACATTGTTTTTGAGTGCAAAAACTACGAAGGTGGCATTCCGGAGACTTGCGTAACTGATTTTTCGGATAAATTGGGGCGGATCTTCAGGCACGCGGCTAAAGGTGTTTTAGTCGTATCTTCGCGTTTGCAATCCGGTGCGGATAATCTCGCCAGAAGCAGATCCATGGGGATCGTGAAATACGACGGGGCTGGGCTGGAAGTCGTAGCCGATCGCAGTGGTAGTTTTTGTTTCGAGAATCGTTTCGTAAAATCACAAATCTTTCGGAACGAACGTCCTATTAAGTCCCTGAAATTCTCGGCTTTTCATGACGGAAAATTTTTCGGCACCATCAATCACTTTCTTCGTAGCCTTGAACCGGGGCTATCCGTCGATGATGAGATCGAAGATGGAAGCGCCCGAGTATCTGTGCCGTATCTCACCGCTGAACAGATAGAAAAATCAGCTCAGGAGATCCTGGAACAGGTGGGCTACAAATCTGGCCCCGTCGATCTCGAGAAAATTTGTTCTATGCTCTCCATAAACCTGCAATTCAGTGAGCAGTTAATTGAGGATGAGGATGGCACGCCCATACTGGGTTCAGCAAACTTCGATCGCAAATCGATCACGATAAATTCTCACGCGAACAGTAATCGAGAACGGTTTACCCTGGGACACGAGATCGGGCATTTTTGTTTGAAGCACGATCGGTATCTTCGTTCAGAAACAATCGTTGAAAGAGATTTGTTTGTCGACGGAGAGGCCGTTCATGCTTTCAATTATGAGCGGCTTGAGTTCCAAGCCAATTCCTTCGCGTCCAATGTTTTATTGCCCAGTCACGTATTTTGCGCCGAAGTTGACCTAGCCCGGATCAAGTTTGACATCCGAGATCGAGGGCATGGCTACATATTTGTCGACGACCAGCCGTGTAACTCGCAGCCTTATGATCAATTACTGTCAACTCTGTCGTCAGAGTTTAAGGTCTCGAAGCAGGCGATCGAGATAAAGTTGAGGAAAATAGGTTTACTCACTGATCAGAGGAGGGAAAAGCAGCCTTCCCCGATTGGGAGCCTGTTTAAAAATGTTATTGCGTCTTTCCGGCCGTGATCACCTAGAGCCCTTTCCGATGCAAAAAATGGGAATGCGGCACCAACACTATCACCGCTGATAGCGCGAAATTGCCATAGCTATCGTGGCCCGCATCATTTGATGCCGCTCTAATCTCACCCAAGTGTGAGTGGCACTACGCTCTGAGAAACCTGACACCAAGAGACTTCCAACTGCTATCATCCTATCGCGTGCCGCTCATCGACAGCGTTAGCCATTTCACACAGTTCTCGATTGCTTTCTGGTGCAACAAATCTTGGAGAATTCTCCCCAGCAGGTCGTCGATCGATAGGTAGTTAAAATGCCATTTCAGCGGTGCAATTTGGTTTAAAGCGCACGTAGAAGAAGGCTGGCATGACGTAAGAAGGCATGCTCCGACGCCGTTTTCAACACCCTAATATTACTGATTAAACGCGCCACTTCCTGATGTAGTTGCGGGTCCGCTAATTTCAGTTTCCGCCCTGAGCAGACACCGCGTCCAAATAGGTAGCGATTTCAGGGCGGTTTCTGGGACGCAGTTTTGGACCGGGGTAGGCGTCGAACAGCTTCGCGTGCGCCTCAAATGAGTTCCAGTTGTTCTTTCTTGCCCGGTATTCTGCAATCCATTTCAAAAGGTCCTGAAAACGAGTTTCACTCCCTCCGCCTTGGATGCCGCGTCTTTGAGCATTGGCGATGCATTCTTCCTCTGGCAAATCCAGCCAGATCAACACGGTAACTCGGAAAAGGACCATATTGACCAACTGACCGTACACTCCTTCCATGATCCAGCGCTCGGCCGCTGCTGCTTCCATTACCAATTTGTCTCTGAATTCTCTTTCTCGAGCTATGCCATAATGACCAGGCTCCCAGTGCATATCGTCCAGATGAATCACAGGATGCTGCGAAATTTCAGCAAGGCTTCCGGCCAGCCAAGTCTTGCCAGAACCTCCGTTACCCATGATCAGTATGCGGTCGCTCGTGCCAACCATTTCTACCCTATGAAATTGGATGCATTCACGCCCTGACTAGGTCGATACGTTGGCAGGCCAAGCAATCTCGACCTTTCGCAGCCTATGTAAATCGTTTAGCTGCTCTCGCAAAAACACCTAGAAAGTCATGCAATAGAGGCGACTTTCGCGTCCATCAAGGGGGCACTGTGAGACTAGCGGAACGCGTTAAGTCGCAAAAGTTTTCAAATCTTCGCTGCTAAGTGGCGATTATTTTCATTTTTGCCCTCCCCAATCTTGGAAGCGGGAAAGGGGACGGTATTTTCAGCCGCCTTCATTGATCTGTCACACCGAAGCGCGGTTCTTCCGTCGATCTCCCTAGCCTGTTCGCGGGTGATGCCTATATCGTCCAGCAATCTTTGGTCGAGTTCCGCAAGCAGACGTCGCTTCGGAGAAGGAGACATCACTGCTCGCTGAAGGTACGTCGCCAAGCGTCGGAACAGGCGAAGCATCAGTACAGGTTCCAGAACCAGTCGAAGCAGTATCCAGCAACCAGCGAACCGATCACGGCCAATGCAACGAAAAGGACAAGAGTCGATGTCCGCAGGATCGGGACCACCGCAAGCACCCCCCAGATGCTGACCGCGCTACCAGAAACCAAAAAGGCGAGTGCTGCTCCGGGAGACATTCCCAGATCGAGAAGAGCACGAACCATGGGGAGGGCGGCATATCCGTCCAAATACATGGGGGCACCCACGGAGACGGCCAGTGGAATCGCGTACGACGAGTTGGCCCCTACGTAGTCCGCCAGCAAGTGTTCGGGCAAAAAACCACGCAATAGGAACTCCGCGGCAAAAGCCAAGGTGAGGCAGGTTGTAACGAGCTTGGTTGTCTGCAGGAAATCCGCCCAAAACATTCGACTTCTTTCGCGGTCACTCCAAACCCAGGCCTTGAACCCTTGAGTCGCTGCGGTGGCGCATCCAACTCCAATCGTCGCTGATCGACGAAGTGGATTTCTCACTGCCTGGGTGCTGCCGAACGCCGTGGTTGCAACCCCAGCAAACACTCCGAGCCATAGTGCACTGAGCGTTTTGGCCACGGCAAACGAAAGACCAAGTGTTGCCCAGGTTGCCGCGAACATCGCTGGATCGGTTACCGGAGATGACAACCAAAACGCCATGATAGGAGCTAGTGGAACTCCCGACTTTAGAAGGCCCGTCATCAGGGGGAGGACTGTTACCCCGCAGACAGGCGTAAGCGTTCCCGCAATGGACGCCAGTACGATGGTCGAGACGGGGCGACCCTTGAAAATCTGTGCGGAGATCGCGCCTGCACCACTTGCCGTTACCCAAGACGACAAGAGAAGACCAATGCCTATGAGCACTGCGACGTCGAGGAAACTGGCAGCGACGAACCGAAGCAAGTCCAAGGCAATTCTCGGCCACCAGAATGCGGCAAACGAGACCAGGCCGATCGATATTAGCCAGACGGACAGCCGAAATTGGCGGGGAATGGTGTCTGAAATGGACATGCAGGCCTCCTGTCCATGACGATAGGCGGTCTACTTTCATGAGAAAAACGAATAGTATATATATCAGCCATGAGTTCTGACGATAGCTTGTTCCCTAAGCTCGAGAGTGACCTCCTGCGAACTTTCCTGGTGGTGGCTCAGGAAGGAAACGTGAGCCGTGCTTCGGGGAAACTGTTTCGAACCCAATCGGCAATTAGCCTGCAAATTCAAAAACTGGAGGATACCGTCGGGCACCAGCTTTTCGAGCGGCATGGACGGGGCGTGGCGTTGACGGCGCAAGGGGAGCGTTTGCTTCCCGTTGCGCGACGGGTGACCTCGATCCTGGATCACGCGGTCATGGAGATGAGAGGACAGCAACCCAGCGGAGAAATCCGGATCGGCATACCTGATGAGTATGGCGAACGGGTATTGGCTTCGATACTGGCATCATTCTCGGAAGCGCAACCAAATGCCCAAGTGGTGGTTCGCTGCGGCTCCAGCACAGAATTTCCAGATTTGGTTTCACGGGGCCAACTCGATCTTGCCCTCCATTCTCCGCAGGAGGTGTCGCCAGCCGATATCGTGATCCATAGAGAGCCAGCCATATGGGCTGCTTCAGCATTCACGGAAGTTTCGGGCCGAAATCCTCTTCCCATTGCTTTGTTCGATAAAGCCTGCTGGTGGCGGGTTCGCTGTCTCGAATTGTTGGAGGCGTCGGGGGTCAATTTCCAGGTGGTTTGCACAAGCGAAAGCCTGGCGGGGGTGAGGTCGGCTATTGCAGCTGGCACGGCCATCGGAGTGCTTCCGCAAATTTCGATGACGGCCGATCTGCGGGTTGATGGTGCAGGCTTCCTGCCATCACTAGGAGATTCCGAGCTCGTGCTTTCGAAAGGGAGCAGCGCTGCCCGAGAATTGGTCAACTCTATGGAAACCGCTATTCGATCAGCGTTTCAAAAAGCAGATGTGTCTGGTCTGGCGTTACTCGTCGATTGAGTTTTGAGGCATAATTGCCTCGGAGTGCGGCGCTCTGGGCCGCCTACGAGAATAGCCTTTGGGCACCGTCACGCGGGTCAGTGCCAGTTCCCGTCAAGGAGAATTGTGCTCCAAACGCTCATTGTCGTCTGGGCAGGAGCAGGCACTCGCGGCGCATCACAAGACTGGAAATGGTTGGTGATTTAGGCAGGTTCTGCTTTCCACTCAAATCCTGGATTAAGCATTGCGCCCCTAACCGCTTCACAATCCGCCTCAGGCACACCCGACTCCCGGAAAATATCGTACCAACGCCGCTCTATGATTGATCTAATTTCCTCGACTATGGCTTCGGCAGTGGGGATATTTAGGCCGAAACGTTGGCATTGAGACAGAAGGTTTTGGCGCGTCGCGATCCGGCCAGCGATGCCAACTTCCATAGCAAGATAGCGTTCTTGGGAGAGAACGGGTTTGGGAACGAGGTCATACGCTGGTGACAGCCGCCATCCCTGGTTAGCATCCGAGATCATCGCAGTATTGCGAGGATGGTCGTCATCGTTGTTCACCAGCATATTGAAAGCGATACGGCGAAACAGTTGAGCCCGATCTCGACCTTCCGCGCTTCCAAACTGACGAATTCGATCAGCCAGGCGGACATAGCTCCAATTGGAATGCTCATTCTCCGCTCCCTGGATGACGGTAAGCGCACTCACCATCCGATGGCGTAGCCATCCTCTGTCGGTAAGCTCACGGTCGAACCGCTTTACCAGTAAGATGGAACGTTCTCCGATCGAGATGGTGCGTGTATGGGCAACATCGATCCCGCATTCAGCGGCAAGGCGCATGGTTGCGTGTTCAATACGAGCGACGTCGTACCTGTCGTTCGGCTTGGAAAACTTGGCGAGCCACAGCGAACCTTCGAGCTCGACGACTGTTTTGGGTCGGGCACCTCCCATTGAGGTTGCAAATCTCTGCAGTAGATCGACATTTGCGACGGAACCTTCGTGGATCGCATCGGCTACTTTCATCAGTCGTTCAAGGTCCGTGAAGGAGTTGAAGTGGGTCTTCGGCGGTGGCGGCAACCTGCTTTGGCCGAAGACCACCGCGCCCATCCGATCATCAGGTGATTGCAACAAATAACCAATTTCCGATGCCGTATCACAAAGAATGCGGTCAATGACGGCTCGGCCCCAAGCGTCGGGCGTGGCATCCCTCAGAGCACCAAAAAGTGCGTTACCGTGGCGAGACATGAATGTGCCTTCAGAAACGGTATACAATTCAACGGGATCTAGCGGCACCGCGTCTGGCCTACTGACATACGAATGTTCGTACTCAAATCGACTGGTATTTTCAGCTGCTACCTGCGTGTCGATCTCCAGACGCCCCGCGAGGACCATTTCACAGGTGCTTGGCGGCACGATGTAAACGAACAAGTTCTTGGGGGAGGGGAGACGCGTCGAAGTCATTGGTAGCTCAACATCAGGTCAACGCCACCAATCGCAGTAGCGTGTGACGCGCCGACTAGCACTATGAGCAGGCCAGCCGCGAGTGACGGTGGTCCGGCGAGTTTGATGTCAGCACCGAGCATCGTACCAGTGCGTAGCCGAGCATTCAATTTGTAGTGCAAGATACTCAATCCGTTCGTAGTCCATCTGCGTCGAGTGCCAATTTTGGTGCCCGACGACCCCAGCCGATGCTGGCGAAAGCTATCGCTGCAGCAACGCCGAGCACAATGGCGACGGAAAGTGCGGACCATGTTCCGACGTGAACCATCAGGAACGAAAACAGAAACGGTGCTAGGGCTGAGGCGATGAGACGGATGGCCGAAATCCGCCCCAACATAGCCCCGTAGCCGACCGAGCCGAAGAGATGCAGGGGCAGGGACCCCTGGACGATGCTCATCAGGCCCGAGCCGAGACCAAAGAGTATGGCGAAAGCAATGCCGCCGTATATCGATGGCGCTGTGGTCAGCAGTACGCAAAGGCCCAGGACCAGGAAAGCGGCGGAGATGACCGCCAGAACCAGTGGCGACAGGCCTTTTCCAAACAGCATATTGATGAAGCGGCTGAAGACCTGGGAGGGACCGAAAACCGTTCCGACCAGAACCGCGGTTGTGCCCATGCCGACCGCGGTCAGGAGTGGAACCATGTGAATCAGGAGGGCTGAAAGCACAAATCCTTCCAGCGCGAAGCCGACAGCCAACAACACGAATGCTCTTGATCGGTCTTCATTCGAAATGTTCCCAATCACCGCTGCAAACCCCGACGTCGAGGCCGAAGCCTCACGTACCTTGATTGCCTTCATCGTTGATGCCAACCACCAATGGATTGGAAGGCAGACGAGTAGATTGATGCCCGCAAAGACCAGATAGACTTCGCGCCATGTCAGATGCTCATGAAGCTGGGAGGTAATTGGCCAAAACAACGTCGAGGCAAAACCCGCAATCAGCGTGAGGTGGGTAATGCTTCGTTGCGCCGTCTGCGGCGTGATCTGGACCAGAAGAGCGAATGCCGCATTGTAGAGCACGAAGGCCGAAGCGATCTCGATGACCACCATTCCCGCAATGAAGGTCACCCGTTCTGGTGCAAAGGCGCACAGCAGCAGGGCAACTGCCGCGATTACCGATCCAAATGACATCGTGCGGCCAGCCCCGTAACGATCCATCCAGCGGCCGATCGTCGGAGCCGCCAGTCCACCGACAATCAGGGCAGCGGAAAACACCCCGAACAACCATTCCTGGGACCAATCAAAATCCCGGGCCATGTCGGGAGCGAGGATGGAAAAGCTGTAATAGAGCGTGCCGTAACCGATGATCTGGGTCAGACCCAATCCCCAGATGATGGCGCTGCGACGATGCTCAATTGAAACTGCCGAGGCCATATTCCATTCTTCCGGGATTACTGAAATTGACGTCAAAAAAGAGAGAAATCAGGCGGCATCGTCTCGCTTGATTAAGACCGCGTCCGCGCAACATTCGTCGGCAAGAAAACCCAGCAGGCCATGCATTACCGGGTAGTTGGCACGGCATATGAGCGTCGTTGCTTGCCGTTCCTGGGTGACGAGTTCCGTTGCGATAAGGCGATGGAGATGATGGGAAAGGGTTGATGCGGCAATGCCGATCTTCTCCTGCAGATGACCGACGGGCAGGCCTTCCTCGCCAGCGCGGACCAGTGCTCGATAGACCCGCAATCGTGTCGGATTGCCGAGGGCTTCCAGCTGTTTTGCTGCTGTTTCGATATTCATGGAAATAGGCTAATTGCTGTTTCCAACGTCGTCAATCTATATTTCGAGAATCGTCGAAATATAACAGTCCGAAGACAGCCAACGTGCGTTTGCAAACTGAACCTGCAATGGTGCATTGAGGTGTCAGGCATCGAGACCATCCCGGAGACGACGCGAGTGAATGAGAATTCCGAAGTTACCTCGCGATCGGGAGTGGCAGCGTTTGGCGGCGGTGCTGTCATTGGCACGTTGGGCGGATTGATAGGTTTGGGCGGTGCCGAATTCAGGCTGCCACTTCTCATTGGTCTGTTTCGGTTTGGGCCACTCGAAGCAATCATTCTTAATAAAGCCATGAGCCTCGTGGTCGTTGCAACGGCTTTGCCGTTCCGTATGCAGACCATCCCCGCCGCGGAATTGCTTCAGAACTGGGGAGTGATTGCCAATTTGCTTGCCGGAAGCATTCTCGGGGCATGGGTTGGAGCTGGATGGGCGACGCGGCTCAGTTCGGAAACCCTTTTCAGGATCATTGCCATTCTGCTTGTCCTGATGGCCGTCGTTCTGCTGCTGGGGCACGATGGCAACAGCGCGGCTGGCCTGAGCGGAGGCTATCTCATTGCGGCAGGCATAGTGGCGGGCTTCTTTATCGGTGTTGTTGCTTCACTGCTCGGCGTAGCTGGCGGTGAACTCCTCATACCGACGCTGATTTTGCTATTCGGTGCCGACGTGAAGCTGGCAGGCAGCCTTTCCCTGGCTGTGAGCCTGCCAACCACGATTGCCGGATTTGCCCGCTACAGCAGGGATCAGAGCTTCTCCGTCCTGAAACGCAACCGGACATTCCTTCTGATCATGGCTGCGGGCTCGATTGTCGGCACCTTCATAGGTGGGAGATTGCTTGGCATAGTGCCTGGCAATGTGCTTCTGCCCGTTCTTTCCCTGATCCTGGTGGTGTCCGCTGTGAAGGTTTGGCAGCACCGTTGAATCGACACCTTTGATGACTAGATGGCCTTCAGCTTGACCCGCGCTTCGAGTTTTTCGGCATCTTCCTTTCGCTCGCTGTAGCGGTCAGTCAGGTAACCGGAAACGTCCCTGGTCAGCAGGGTAAACTTCACGAGTTCCTCCATGACATCGACGACACGATCGTAATAGGAGGAAGGCTTCATCCGGCCAGCCTCATCGAACTCTTGATACGCTTTGGCGATACTCGACTGGTTCGGAATGGTGATCATCCGCATCCAGCGGCCGAGAACACGCATCTGGTTGACCGCATTGAAGGACTGAGAGCCCCCAGACACCTGCATGACCGCAAGCGTGCGTCCCTGCGTCGGCCTGATTGACCCGACGGCAAGGGGGATCCAGTCGATCTGAGATTTCATGACACCGCTCATAGCGCCATGACGCTCGGGGCTGCACCAGACCTGACCCTCGGACCAGAGCGACAGTTCGCGCAGTTCCTGCACCTTTGGATGGTCGATCGGTGCTCCGTCGGGCAGGGGAAGACCGGTCGGATCGAAGATGCGGGTTTCCGCTCCGAAATGTTCAAGCAGGCGTGCTGCCTCCTGGGCCAGGAAGCGGCTGTAGGAGCGGGCACGCAGCGAACCATAGAGCAGCAGGATGCGCGGCTTGTGGGTCGGGAACGGCTTGGATAGCCGCACGAGGTCGGGAAGCTGAAGCGCTTCGTCCACAATGTTGGGCAGGTCAGGCAACGCGGTTTCCTTCGGCATCAATCAGCAGTTCGCCATCCTCCTTGGCGAAGGGCCCCTTCTGCGGGACCGGGAGAATTTCGAGCACGATCTCAGATGGACGGCTGAGCCGCACACCCCATGGCGTCACCACGAAAGGGCGGTTGATCAGGATCGGGTGTTCCATCATGGCGTCGAGCAGGTCTTCGTCGGTCAGCGTCGGGTCGTCAAGGCCAAGGTCCGTGTAGGGCGTTCCCTTTTCCCGGATCGCCTCGCGAACGGTGAGGCCGGCCTTGCTGATCAGGTCCTTGAGAACGGTGCGTGTCGGCGGCGTTTTCAAATATTCGATGACGGTCGGCTCGATGCCCGCATTGCGGATCAGCGCCAGTGTGTTGCGTGATGTGCCGCAATCGGGGTTGTGATAGATGGTGACGTCCATCATGCGGTCCTTTCGGCTTCCTTGGTTGCAGTGACGGCCGCGCCGCGCTCGTACCAGCCCTTGCTGCGGTTCACGATCCAGACAACCGAAAGCATCACTGGGACTTCGACCAAGACGCCGACGACGGTGGCGAGCGCGGCACCAGAGCTGAACCCGAACAGGCTGATGGCGGCGGCGACGGCCAACTCGAAGAAGTTCGATGCACCGATCAGCGCGGACGGTCCTGCAACGCAATGCTGTTCACCAGAAATGTGGTTGAGCAGGTAGGCCAGTCCGGAATTGAAATAGACCTGGATCAGGATCGGAACGGCAAGCAGCGCGATGATCGTGGGCTGCGCAATGATCTGTTCGCCCTGAAAACCGAACAGCAAAACAAGGGTCGCCAGAAGTGCGACAAGCGATAATGGCTGCAGCGTCCGCAGCAGATTATCCAGCGCGGCCTGGCCACCAGACGCAAGCAGGCTGCGGCGCACCAGTTGAGCGATGATAACGGGAATGACGATGTAGAGAACGACAGAGAGGACGAGTGTGTCCCATGGCACGGTTATCGCCGACAGGCCAAGCAGCAGGCCGACGATCGGCGCGAAGGCGACCACCATGATGGCGTCATTGAGCGCCACCTGCGACAGCGTGAAATGCGGCTCGCCCTTGGTCAGGTTCGACCAGACGAAGACCATGGCCGTGCAAGGGGCCGCAGCCAGAATAATCAGGCCTGCAATGTAGGAATCGATCTGTGTTTCCGGCAGATAGGGCCGGAACAGCCAGCCAATGAAGAGCCAGCCGAGCAGCGCCATCGAGAACGGCTTGACCGCCCAGTTGATGAACAGTGTCACGCCGATGCCGCGCCAGTGACGGCCGACTTCACCGAGAGCGGCGAAGTCTATCTTCAACAACATCGGGATGATCATCAGCCAGATCAGAACGGCGACAGGGATGTTGACCTTGGCAATCTCCGCACCACCGATTGCCTGAAATACTCCCGGCATGAGATGGCCGAGGGTGATCCCAACGACAATGCACAGTGCGACCCAGAGGGTCAGATAGCGTTCGAATGTCGACATGATCAGGCTGCGTCCGTACTTTTCGAGGTCGTTCCCTCAAGTTTACCGATAGCCTTAAGATGGTGGTCGAGCGCCATGCGGCCGATCGAGGCATGCGGCAGGCTGAGGAACGCCATGATGCGGTTCTTCATGAAGCGGGCTGCAGTACTGAAGGCGCGTTCCTTCTCGATGTCGGTGCCCTCGACATTGGAAGGATCCTCGATGCCCCAATGGGCGGTCATCGGTTGCCCTGGCCAAACAGGACAGACCTCGCCAGCCGCGTCGTCGCAGACAGTGAAGACGAAATCCATTTCGGGTGCACCAGCCGCCGCGAACTCGTCCCAGGCTTTCGAACGGAAACCATCGGAGGGGTAATCGAGGGCTTTCAAAACCTTCAGTGCGAAGGGGTTCACCGTGCCCTTGGGCTGGCTACCTGCAGAGAATGAATTGAAGCGGCCAGCTCCTTCCTGACGCAGGATGCTTTCGGCGAGGATTGAGCGGGCAGAGTTTCCGGTGCACAGGAACAGGACATTGTAGATGCGGTCGGTCATCGGATGATCTCCGTGGTGCTGGAGGCCTGGGGAATGGCGGCTCGGTTCGAAACCGGGCGGGTCAGGAAGGTGGCAGTTGACGGGCAAAGTGACGATGCCTGCCGTGTTGAGAGTATTTCTGGCGGAACTCCATCGCGTCCGATTTGCTTGAATCCGATAGCTTCGAAGAAGTCGGCGGCAGATGTTGTCAGCAGATAGGCATTTTTCGCGCCAAGCGAGGCGGCATGCTCCAGCAAGCTTTCGACAATGAGATGGCCGATCCCCTGACCGCGAAATTGCGGGAAAACAACGATTGAACGGAGAAGCACGTGCTCTCCAAGTGCTTCGAAACCACCGAAACCTACTGGCGTGCCGTTCTGTGTGAAGCGGAAGAACAGGCGGCCGTTTTCGCCGAGATCGTCGATCGGCAACTGCTCTGCTTCGAGAGCAGCGATGAAATCCTGATCATCAGGAGTGACCTGTTCACCCAGGACAATCATTGAACTATATCCGCTGGTTCGCAGCACGACGGGACGAGGGCGGGTGCGCATATTGCCGGGTTTCCGGCACAGCAATCTTCCATCAGAAAGCGGATCAGGCCGCTCAACGCCTGAAACTCTGCTGAATACACAATCGATCGCGAGTCGCGGCGAGCAGCGACCAGCCCACCACGCTCGAGTTCCTTGAGATGGAACGATACGTTTGAGGCCGATACCCCTGCCGCTTCGGCGATATTGCCAGCAGCCATGCCTTCTGGACCTGCCTTCACCAGCAGGCGGACGATCTTCAGGCGGGTTTCCTGGGACATAGCCCCAAACGCGATTAGAGCTTGACGTTCATCCATATTTCAATAATCCTAGAAATGTCAAAACGAGGAATAACGCAGATGCTCACTCCTGACAACCGCGAATTTAAATTGGCCACCCAAACCGCTTTTGAAGACATCACGATTGGCGAACTGCTCGACTTCCTCGGAGAGCACAAGGATATGCCACTGCTGTTCAGCTATGACGGGAGGCCTGTGAAACCCGGCTATCACGTCACCGAGGTCAAGGCTGGCGCGTTCTCTGCACTGGACTGCGGTGCCAACCATGAATCCTGGACCGAGATTTTCATTCAGCTATGGGATGTCGAAGAGGGTGAACGCACGCATATGCCATCGGGCAAGTTCACTGCCATCATCCGCAAGGTCACGGAGCATCTGGCGCTTGATCCTACGGCAAAGCTCACATTCGAGGTCAGCGATGGCGTCGCGCCAATGCAACTTCACAAGGCATCGAAACCCGTCATTGTCGATGGCCATGTTCGCGTCGAGCTATTGCCGAGGGCCGCAAGCTGCAAGCCCAGGGATCGCTGGCTGGCCGAGCAGAAGGCAACCAGCTCGTGCTGTGGACCCGCGAAGGGCGAAGGGCAGCCATGCTGCGGTTAGCAGCAGAACACAATAAACAGCCAAAACCAGGTAGGCTGCGGAAGACCCCGCGACCCTAAATTCCTGGTTGACCGGGGCATACTTGTTCGCTATTTGTTCCGGACATGACAACTCATCTGACACATCTCATACGTTGACTGCTCCGCTCGCTGCCAATCCGCAGCGACTCGTTGCAGTACCGCGTTTGAGAGTGACAGATGTCTACCCAGCCGAGCATTTCTGACGAGTACCTTGCTGCTGTTCGAGCGAAGGCGGCAGGTAATAGCTTTAAACCTAAAGGCACGGTCAGGTGCCTTGGTGAGCCTCTTTTTCGCAGCCAACTCGCACGTGATTTGGCTTGTCTTCTTGATACAGACCCCGACGTGCAGTCTTGGTCGTGTTTGCCCATCGCATTTCGTAGAAGAACCACACTTCACGTTCCTGATTTCCTTGTCGAAGGGCCGGGCGAAGTCTGGCTGCATGACGCTGCAAGCGGTGTTGTCGAAAACGCTTGGATTGCTGAAGCCGTTCGATCATCAGGACGGGGATATCAATCTTCGTCAGTCCATGAAATTCAATCTGGCTTTCGCCTAGAGAATTCCCGCGATCTGCTTCGCTACGCCCGATGGCAGTGTCCGTTAGGCGATCGAATTCGGCTGCTTGCCGCTCTCGACGAGCAAGGATCGCTGACGTTCGCGGAATGCCTGCCCGTCTTCCATGAAACCCGCGCGATAGCTGGTCTCGCTTCGCTCATCCTGCATCGTTTCGTCGAGGCTGATCTCGACGGGGCCAGAATTGGACCAGAGACCACAGTCAGGCGCTGTCGCTCCTGATCCCAATCTCACCGCCAATGCCGCCAGTTGAAAATACGCTGTGGCATTAGCCGCATGGTGACCAACGATATGAAAAAATTTCGGAACAAACTGAACAAATCTCCGACCACTTTTCTCGCCTATTGCGGAATCGTCAAAGCATGCCGCGGACAGCGCAACCTGCAGAGGGGGTTGCCCGCCGTGATTGGCATTGTCATCCCAGAAAATGCGGACATCGAGGTCTACGAAAAAGCTGCACGCCTAATCGCGACGAGTAACTTCGCCCGTGTATTCGACCTCGAAGATGACCGCTCCATTGTGATTGGCCGAAAATGCAAAGGGTCATCGAAATCCAACGATGCAAGTCTGACTGCAGCGTTGCGCGACTACGCCCAGGTTCTTGTGGTCGCGGAAGCCCTAGAAGCACTGCCCAGTGATTTTGCGATTATGGCTGACGCCATCGTTCACGTTGAAAAACCGACGCCCGAGCATATTTCGGCGGCCTGCCGATTATGCCTAAATGAAAAAGCCAACAAAACTCAGGCAGAGTTCATCTCAGCCCTACCATTCCCCATCATTGCGGCAGGGCTTCGAAGGGGCAGGTCGATTGCTGCGTCTATCGAGCGCATGAAGCTTGCCATTGAGCACAAGACGGAAACACCACGATCTAACTCGGCTCCAACTCTCGAGGACCTGCATGGACTCGGCGAGGCATGCGAATGGGGAAAGCAATTAGCGGTAGATCTGGCGGACTGGCGATCTGGAAAAATTCAGTGGAGTGAGGTCGACAGGGGGCTCCTTTTGTCTGGGCCGCCCGGAACCGGGAAGACCACCTTTGCTGCTGCGTTGGCCCGCAGTTGCGACGCCCACTTAGTTCTGGGATCGGTCGCGCGATGGCAATCCCAAGGCCATCTTGGAGAGATGTTGAAGGCCATGCGCAAAACCTTCGAAGAGGCGAAGGCAAATGTGCCCAGTGTTGTATTCCTCGATGAGATCGATGCGATCGGTGATCGTGAGCACTTTGATGGCCATAACCGTCAATACTCGACCGAAGTTGTATCGGCACTCCTCGAATGCATGGATGGCGTCGAAGGCCGCGAGGGAGTTGTCGTTGTAGGAGCCTGCAATCAACCAGCTTTGATTGATGCGGCGCTCACCCGCCCAGGCCGCTTCGATCGCCATTTGAGAATTCAAAACCCAGACCATGAAGGACGCCACGGAATTCTAAGATGGCACCTACGCAACGATCTCTGCAATTGCGACCTGGAACAGCTATGTAAGCGGACTGAAGGTTGGTCTGGCGCATCTTTGGAAATGCTCGTCCGTAATGCCCGCAGATCGGCACGCCGTTCAAAACGCCCATTGTTCATGGACGACCTGATTGGGGCGCTGCCAGCGTTGCTTCCTGTTCCGGCCCGAGTTCGTCACCGAGCAGCTATTCACGAAGCTGGGCACGCTGTTGTGGGGCTCGTCCTGGGCGTCGGCAAGTTGGAGAAGATCACGATTTTGGAGCACTTCGATCCGACGATTTCGGGAATTCGCCAAGGTGGGGGCGCAGTATTCCAGGGTGAACAAGTGCAGGAGCGACTGCGAGATCAATATCTCGACGGTATTGCGCTTTCACTCGGTGGTATGGCGGCTGAAGACGTAATTCTCGGCTGCCGTTCGGCGGGAGCTGGTGGTCGAGAAGGATCAGATCTCCATCAGGCGACCATGAGCGGGTTGCGAATGGAGGCCAGCTACGGCCTGGGCAATAGCTTTCAATACCGCAGCTCCGACGAAGATCGCCACTTGTTCTCACTTCTGCAACAAGATTCAGACCTGCGAAGATTGGTGGATGCAACACTAAATAGCGAGTTCCGCAGAGCAAAAATGTTGATCGTCAGGCATAGGAAAGCAGTGGAGGAAATCAGCCAACGACTGCTTCAACTTGGCGAAGTCGCAGGCTCCGACATCGAGCGCTTGGTATTGGCCAGCAACTCCAAGGGGTCGCGGTGGCTCAGATTAATCACACAAACTGTTCGCGGCATTACCTGTCGCGGCGCTGCCGACCCGGTGCTCGGCGCATCTCTCGATTTTCTTGAAGCTGATATACAGACCCACCCCGAGCGGCTGCAGGCCTTCGACGGGGCGCTGCGTGATCGGCTGGAAGCGCTGGTCGGGGACGTCGAGGTCGACCTCGACTCAACACTATCTGCAGATGACGAATGACGGAACACGCCGTGCCGTCGAGAGCATGACCGCTGCTCGCAGCTATCAATGCGGACATATCCTTGAACTCTCAAGGGAACACCACGCAAATCACAGATTCAGAGCCTAGTTTCCGAAACAGCCCATCGTATTATTGAATGCACACAGGCTGATGATGGATGCCCCAATTTGCGGGCGCTACTGACCATGTAGCGGCCGCGGGATCAAACACCCCAGGGAGTGGGAAGAAGCCATTGATCCGCAGAAAATCTTTGGTATTCATCGTCGCGATTGGGGCATTATGGATAATGGCGGTGGCAGCGATGGACAGATCCTGACCGAGCTTTGGTGTCTTCGCATTTGCGGGAGGCATCCAGAAGTCACGTAGCGCGGGAACCGCGGTCATTCTCGCATAGAGCTGGGCTGTAGGTGCGTCCATGCCCAAAAATGGGATATCCGACACAAGAAGAGATTGCAGCCATTCTTGTAACGCAGATGAACGGACGCTGTCGTGCAGCGAGAGTTTCTCAATGCCCCTTTGGATTTCGATGACGGCACCGAATGGGATGGCAACAGAGGCAGATAGGTTTTGCAGCCACGACAAAATTCCGGGATGTGGTTTCCTATATGCAAACTGACTCAACACATTCGTGTCGAGAATAAACATCTCGGGAGGGCTCACGGCGATCTCGAATTGAAATATGACGTACGAAAACCATACGTAAGCAATAAAATCGCCGGCATTCCGTTAATAGCGGTGATGTCCACGGTGGCGTATATA
Source organism: Mesorhizobium sp. CCNWLY176 (assembly GCF_037153935.1). NCBI lineage: Bacteria > Pseudomonadati > Pseudomonadota > Alphaproteobacteria > Hyphomicrobiales > Phyllobacteriaceae > Mesorhizobium > Mesorhizobium sp. CCNWLY176. The sequence goes on along the minus strand of NZ_JBBBDZ010000007.1, from coordinate 1,115 downwards.
TCCGCTGCCCATGACTAGTGACGTGGAGAAGGCAATGTCTATTGGGACAGGCATCTGGACAATTGAGGAAGCACGCAGTCGCTTTGACGAAATGCTCGATGCGAGTGCCAAACGAGGTCCCCAGACAATCCAGGACAAGTCGAGAACATTTGTTTTGACCGTCGTTAGGACGACATCCTCGCTGAAGGGCAAGGCCATTTTGGAGCGCGGCGGCCCTCTTGAGGAGAACGATAGCAAATGACCAATTCTGGATAGCCGGACCAGCTGTTTTTTTGATTTGGCTTTGCTCTCAATCATTCATTCCGTCTCGGAACCATGACGCGGTCAAATCATGTCCATTGATCTCTTTACGCCAGTCGTTCCTCTTTCAAGGCAGCACCCCAATTTCATTAGAATGCTCTCGGACACCGATTGGGATGTCCGGGAGGTTCTGTCCCAATGGGCCGAAGGGTTCGTCGATAGAGACGGGAAATTCGTTCAGGAATTTCAATTGACGTTCAATTCCTGCTGGTGGGAACTCTACCTTTTCGCAGTGATGAAAAGCCTTGGGATTGGAATAGACTTTTCCCATGAGGCCCCTGATTTTGTGGCATCTGATGTCCCACTATTAATCGAGGCTGTCATATCGAGCCACGCGATGGGTGCAAAGGCGGAATGGGAAAAGACGCTATCCGATCTGACAAGATCCCAGGATATCGAACAGCGATACACCGAAACTCTAGCTCGCTTTTATAACAGCCTTGATGCCAAGCGGCGTCTTTATGAAAGGCGATACTCTACGCTGCCTCATGTCAGAGATAGGCCGTATGTTATCGCCCTCCATAATTTTGCTACTCCTGATAGCTTCCAGTTAGGCGACGTCGCAATGCAACGGCTGCTATACGACCAGGAGGGCCGCGAGACCTTTTTGAAAAATGGTGATGTGGCTCTGCCGCTCGGCATTTTCAGCCGTGAAGAATTTAAGAATGTTAGTGCCGTTATGTTCAGCAGCGTTGCGACGTACGGCAAAGTGCGTGCACTAGGAAAAAGCACTTTAAATTTGGGGCTGTCCTAGGAGATTTGTTGTTTGATCCAAGTTTTAAGTGTCTTCAAGAGGCTTGCTGGTGGTCCGTAAT